>JBJYXA010000595.1:0-13263 GCA_046259705.1 Caldilineaceae bacterium | reverse complement strand
GTGATGTGCTCGATGTCGGCGCGACTTTGGGGGCTCGCGGCGGGCGACGTCAGCTCCAGGTATTCGACGCCAAATGCGTCCAGCAGCTTGGCAATCTCGATCTTCTGATCGGTGTCGAAGAAGGCATTGGCAAATTGCTCCCCTTCGCGCAACGTCGATTCGATAATGGCAAAATCGTCCAAACCCATGATGTTTTTCTCCTGTACGAGCCCGTTGGGCACAAAAAACCGGCTCATCCGTCTGGATGGCCGGTCGTTGCCAGGTGAGTCCTGCGCAGCACCAAAATCCAGACGTTAGTCCGGCAGATCCTTCTTGCTGCGCTTAGCTTCGACACTCATCGAAGCTGCGATATCGGGTTGTTGTGTACTTGGCACCGTGTTGCGACTAGGTCTGTTGTATCTGTGTGCTGTGTGCGAGCATCCCGTTTCGGGTACAACGGCGCACATAGTATCAGGGCATGAAAGTGTTGTCAAATCACGATACGGCCGCTGTTGAGAAGGAATGGGACGCAGATCGAGGCCGATTCTGCAGATTTTCGCTGATATTGCGTGGTTCAATTGCCACATATGTTGCAATCATATGCCTGCCAAAACTTCACGTCGGGACCCTGAGCTACGCGCGGCTCGGTTTGTAGCGACGGGCGATATCCACACTGCTGGTCAACGCTTGCCGCCGGTCAGCTCGTCGTCCGGACCCGCCACGGAGTCGTACTCGTCCGTCTCCTCGTCGGCGTCTATGATCAGGTTGGGCGGCGCGGCCGCCTGCGCGCCGTCCTCTCCTGTTGCCGGCGCAAAGTCATCGTCGTCCTCAAATTCCAGGTCGATGAATTGGCGCTGGTAGGAATCCACCACGGCCAGCTCGTCCAATGTGGAGGGTTGCGCGCTCGCGTCCGCGGAAGGCGCGTTCGAGACTTGGGTGATCTGCGGAGCGCCTGTGATGGGCGGAAGGCGTTGCAGCCGGGCGTAGATTGCGCTCACGGCACTGCCGATCTCACCCGTGGACAACGTCCGGCGGATGGGCGTATCTGAAGTCTCCCACAATTCACGAAGGGCGTCGAAATCCCATTCGGCGGTGACGACCCCTTCGCTGTTGGGGCCGCCCATCTCCACGAGCACACCGTTGAACTTAGGTGTCAACTCTTGCGGCGCAAAGACCGCAGACTTGCCGGCAAAGGTAGCATTCGAACCGGTATCCAGCACGCCGCGTCCGACGAGAAAACTGGCTACGGCGAAAAGCTGGTTGTCCTGCATGCGGGCCAGCACCCCGGCGCGCACCTTGTTGAACATGACCAGGTCGCGGCAGGCCGATTGACCCACCAGAACGTCGGCGCCCTGATACGCCAGCAGCCTGCCCACCTCGGGATAGAGTACGTCCCCGCCCAGGATGAGACCAATGCGCCCCACGTCGGTCTGGATCACGTCCCAAGACGCGCCTGGCTTCACCAAGTCCGCTTCGCCGGCCGGCAGAAGGACCTTGGCCTGTGTGCCCAGGACTTCGCCGCTGGCGCCGAAGACGGCCGCCTGGTTGCGGATGACGCCGTCAACCGGGTCGGGCAGGTAGGCGCTGGGCGCAACCAATGTCATGGCGTATTCGCGAGCCAGAGAGCCGAAAAGCTCAACGTAGTTCTGCCAGACCTGGGCTGTCGAGACGTCCAGCATGGCGGCGAGGCTCCGGCGCAGGTCGGCGCGCATGTACCCGGCCAGCCGCGCTGACCATGCGCCCGTCACACGCTGCCAAAGGCTTGCCTCGCGCCGTGCGCCCCGCTCGGCGCGCTTGAGCAGATTCGAGCGGGTATCGTCCAGGATGGCTAAGGCGACCATGTCACCGGCCAGTTCAGGAAACACGACCAGGTGTGCGTGGCGATTTTGCGCAATACGAAGAAATCGCCGCAGATTGTCTGCGAAATCGTCGATAGTGCTGGGTATGTGCATTCGCTGCTGGACTGCCGCCACCGTCAATCGGTTCAATCGCATGCTCCTGATACAGGGATGCCGGGCACTCAAGTGTGAGCATGGCCAGTCTACCACAGAAGAGGAATTTGGACGCAGACTTTCGCCGATCGGGCGATAATCGCCAGCTTCCATGGCCTGAACCGCTGCAATTCTGGACGCCATATTTGACCGGACAAGCACGCACTGATATACTCCAGCGGCAATAGGGAGATGGGATGGTTCGCCCCCATCGTCTAGAGGACTAGGACTCAGGCCTTTCAAGCCTGCGACAGGGGTTCGAATCCCCTTGGGGGCACTGCAAAGAGAGTCGGTATTCGGCGGGGAGGTCAATCGACCTCCCTCCGTTTGTTTCTTAGGGCCGGCAGTACCGGCCGGGTGCCAACGCCTCATGTCCGACCGCCAACGGGTAAACAAGACACATGCCGTGGTTTTGCGGCGCCGGGATTTCGGTGACGCGGACCGCATTCTGGTGGTTTATACGCCGAGCCTCGGCAAACAGGAGCTGATCGCCCACGGCGTGCGCAAGACGACGAGCCGCAAGGCGGGGCATCTGGAAACGTTTTCGCACGCTTCGCTGTTGGTCGCAGAGGGCCGCACGTGGGGCATCGTCACCGAGGCGACGACGGTGGAGAGCTACCGGCGGCTGCGCGAAGACCTGGACCAGATCGGGCGGGCGAGCTATATCTGCGAACTCGTGGACCGTTTCACCGAGATAGACGACGAGAACCGTGAGGTGTGGGATCTGCTCACGGGCACGCTGCGCATGCTGGACGAGTTGGGCGCGACTGCAATGTACGATCCCTATCTGCTGCTGCGCTGGTTCGAGCTACATTTGCTGGCCTATGTCGGTTTCCAACCTCAGCTATTCCAATGTCTGCAGTGCGGTAAGGATATCGAACCGGTGGACAACTACTTCCACCTTCAGGGCGGCGTATACTGCCCCGAATGCGGTCAGCACATGCCCGACGCAGAGCTCATCCCGCTCGATATGCTCAAGGTGATGCGCCACTTACAGCGCAGCCGGTGGGAAGAGGTCGCTCACCTCAGCGTGCCCGAGGACGTCATGGGACGCGTAGACAATCTGCTCAACCGCTATTTGGTAGGCGTGTTGGAGCGGCGGCTCACGTCTGCGGATTTCCTGCGCCGGTTGCGTTCTCTGCCGGCAGTGGCGAGCGCCGGTCCGAGAACGGCGGAGTAAGCTATGCCGTTCTTGGTTTCCCCATCTGTAGTTCAATTGTAGGGCACACCAATCATGCATATCCGCGAGTATCAGCGCTGGCTGGAAGAGTGGGATCAGGTTCGCACCTGGGACAAGGTGCTCCTGAGCCATACTATGCTACATGCCATGGAAGAGCTGGGCGAGGTCAGCCGGCTTGTGCAGGTGCTCGAAGGTTATCGGGATATACCTGGGGACGACGCCAACGCAGTGCGCGAGGACCTGGCGCTGGAGCTGAGCGACCTGCAGGTGATGCTCTTCAAAATCGCGTACCTGTGCGGGATCGACATGGAGACGGCGATGGTACGCGGCCAGGCAAAGGCGGACGCGCGTTTTCCGGATCCGGAGGCAGATGTGCAAGAGCGCGCCGACTACTGGCGCCGTTTCCAGGCGTACCTCGCGCAGCACGGCCTTAGCGAATAGGCGTGGGGCCCCGCAGTCCAAGCACCTAGCTCATTGGATCCCGATGGTCAGGCGGAAGACGTCACGTCGGGGCTAGGCGGCAGCTCCCTGTGGATGCTAACCGCGGGTGGCGATTGGGCGCCGACGTGTCAAACGGCGGCAAGGGAGAATCCTGTTTGGTCGACGACCGGGGAACTGCACAGTTCCCCGGTTTTCTATTACGCGCGATCTGCAATATTCCCAATTCAGAACAAACGTGCGATTGCCTGTTGACACCGCACAAATGTTCGTGTATACTTGGGATAAATTGGGAAACAAACGTTCTATGGTTTGGGATAATTGGGGATAACGCGGAAGACTTGCTACCAGTGGAGCCAGAGGTGCAGCCATGAATGACCTGTCCGATCGCCAACGCCAGATGCTTGCATTCATCATCGACTTCGTCAACGAGAACGAGTATCCTCCCACCATTCGCGAGATTGGGGAAAAGGTGGGAATATCGAGCACCTCTGTGGTGAACTACAACCTCAACAAGCTGGAAGACCTCGATTTGCTCTCGCGGCGCAAAGAGGTGAGCCGCGGCCTGAGTCTAAACTGGGATCGAATCCAGGAATTCGACCGCAAGACCGGCGCCGATCTGCCGGCCGAGTCCTCGTTCATGACGCGAGCTATGGATACGCTGGGCTATGCGGCCGACTCGCTGCTGCGCGTGCCCGTACTCGGCTATATCGCCGCCGGTGAACCGATCCAGGTCGAACCTTCCGAGCCGGCCACGACAGATGATTGGGTAGAGCTGCCGCAAGGCGCGCTTCGTTCCAACGATTCGCTGTTTGCCCTGCGCGTCAAGGGAGATTCCATGATCGACGCCAGCGTGCTGGACGGCGACGTGGTGATTCTGCGCCAGCAGGACACGGCCAACGACGGCGAAATGGTGGCGGCGTGGATCGAGGGCGACGAAGAGACCACGCTCAAGTATCTGTTCCGCGAAGGGCCGAACGTACGGCTTCAGCCGGCGAACCCCAATCCCGAGTACCAGCCTATCGTGCGCCCGGCGCAGAAGGTACGCATCAACGGCAAGGTGGTGTCGGTGATGCGGCTGCTGGAACAGTAAGCCGCACACAGAATACCGGTCGCACCGCGACCGGCAGTCCCACAATAAACACACTACGCTTTGCTCCACGCGCGAACACGACGGCGCCTGCGGTATACTGTAGGCGCCGTTTCGGCGCGCCTATCTTGCGTCGAAGCCTGAACTTCGTCACCAGATCCAAGAAGCGCAATGACCGACGACGTCACCCAAAGACCGACGACGCAGGACCAGCCACACCCGGCCGGTGGGCAACGGCCACCGCTGGATCGGGATGCTCTGCGCGAAGTGGTGAACTTGGCGCTGTGGTCCGGGCAGCTGTTGATGGAGAACGGGGCCGAAAGCCAGCGCGTGGAAGAGACCATCCGCTCCCTGGGCGACGGTCTGGGCTGCGACTTTGGCGATGTCTTCGTCTCCTACAATGCGCTGATCGTCTCCCACAGTAGTCGAGGCGAGTTCCGCACCAAAACACGTCGCATCGGACCGGCGGGCGTCAACCTGACGCTGGTGGCCGCCATGAGCCATCTGCGCCACCGCGTCGAGGAAGGGAAGTTCGACGCCGCAATGGTGCGCAAAGACCTCATGCGCATCGTCGACACGCCGCGCCACTACAACCGCTGGCTAACCGTGCTCATGGTGGGCCTGGCCTGCGCCGCCTTCAGCCGGCTTTTCGGCGGCGACTGGTTCGTCTTCGCCGTGACGTTGGTCGCCGCTTCGCTGGGCATGTGGGTGCGCCAGGAACTGGCGCGTCGGCATCTCAACGTGTTGCTGGTGGTTGCCGTTTCAGCCTTTGTCGCGGGAGCCGTTGTGGGCCTAACACGTCTGTTCGCCCCGCCTTTTGCCACAGAGATAAGTATGGCCGCGTCCGTGCTTCTCCTGATCCCTGGCGTGCCTTTTGTCAACGCCGTCGAGGACCTGATCAAAGGCTACACGGCAGTCGGGCTCGCTCGCTTCACGACCAGCTTTCTGATCATCCTCGCCATCGCGCTGGGGTTGATCCTGGCCATGGTACTGACCGGAGTCAAGAGCCTATGAGCGATCTGCTGGCGCTCTGGCCCTTCGTGGAGAGAACCTTCTGGGCGGGTATCGCCGCGCTGGGTTTCTCCATACTGTTCAACGTACCCGTACGAACGCTGGCAGCCTGCGCTTTGGCCGGAAGCCTAGCCTATCTGACGCGGACGCTCATGGCCGGGCCCGCCGGGTTGAGCGCCGAAACTGCAACACTGATCGGCGCAACCCTGGTCGGCTTCGCGTCGGTCGGCATGAGCCGGCGCTTACACGTGCCGGCGCCGGTGCTGGTCATGCCGGGCGTCATTCCGTTGATCCCGGGGGCGTTGGCGTTCCGAACGATGATCGACCTGCTCAATTTGACTGCCGCACCGCTGCCCGACGAGGCGCTGGTAGCTATCGCCGCGGTCAACACCATTCGCACCATCCTGATTATCGGCGCGATTGCCGTAGGCGTGGCCATCCCCAGCCTCATCTTCCGCCGCCGGCACCCCATGACGTAGCCGGCCACGCGAGAGCCGGCTTTATGTTCGACAGCAGAGGCCACCCGCGCCCGTTGTGGCGGCGGAGGCGCGGCCTCCGTGTGGGTCTAGGAACGGGACGTGCAGTCCAACTGCTGCACGGCGTCGGCCCAGTCGTCGTCCGTGTTGACGTTGGTGAACGAACGCAATTCCGGATCGACAGTGGTTAGCTCCTGATCTCCCACGTAGCGCACGGAGAGGCGCGGCAGAAGGTCGAGCAGTTTCAGGTTGCCGGCGTGGATCATGGCCTCTATGTGCGGCAGCGCGGCCACGTGATAGACCGCATGCATCATTTGCGGGAATCCGTTGACGCGAGGAACGATTGCATCCCAGCGCCGCGTGTCGCCGGCTCCCCCTTCCATTATCTTGTCGCAAAGTAGGCGAAAGGTGCGGGGATCGACGAAGGGCATGTCGCAGGCAACGACGATGGCCCAATCCTGACAGTGCAGCAGTCCCGTGGCAACGCCGCCGATAGCGCCAGTTCCGGGCCAGCGGTCGCCCACGACGGTGCATTCTGGACCTTGAGCCGCACGTACCGCGGCGACGATGCTTGGGTCGTTTGCTACGACAACGGTTCCGGACGCGGCGAGGGGTGATAGGCGTTCGATGATGTGGTTGATCAGCGCAACGCCGTGAGGAGGCACGGGCAGAAGCGCCTTGTGGCCGGCAGCCATACGTGTGCTGGCCCCGCCTGCGTTGACGACGAGCGTCAAGTCGTTCATGCTGCGGTCTTCAGTGGGGGAACAGCAAGTACACTCGGGTCCACCGAGTGCAGCACAAGGCGAGCCACACGATAAAGCTCGGGCTCGCCTTGCTGATTTGCAGCTATGTTTCTAGACGGCCGGACTTCTGTCCGGAGCAGTTCTTGTCGAGTTTCAGTCTGGGCCGAGGAAGGTAACTGCGTCCCCCACGGTCTCAATCTTCTGCGCTTCCTCATCGCTGATCTCGCCGCCGAATTCCTCTTCGAAAGCCATGATCAGTTCGACCAGATCCAGGCTGTCAGCCTCCAGGTCATCGCGGAAGCTGGCTTCCATGGTAACCTCATCGGGCTCGACACCCAATTGTTCTACGATAATTGCTTGTACTCGCTTAAAAGTCCCTTGATCGGCCATTTGCAATGCTCTCCTCAATACGGTCAATCTTCGCTATTTTGTGTTCACACTTGATCAGTCGACAGCGTTATCAGCGCAGTCTTTCATGGGAGCGAACAAACCAGTTTTGTAACGCCACCTAATCGAAGGCAGACGGCCAACACGTTTCCAAAAGCTGCCGGTCACCATCCCATTGCGCCCTACCGACTACTAACAGCTTCCCGCACACAAGTACAGGCGTGTGGCACATCTGCGCCATTGTATGCATGCGCGCATTGCCTGTCAAAATCCACTGCGCAGTGCGACAACATCCCTTCGTTCACCTGTGAAGACGCCGTCGGAACGGAACACGCCGGCTATGCCGCACTGTCACCCCCACTCGCGTGACGAGCGGTCCACCAACAAACACAACACCTCTTCACGTTTCGAGTTGCGGCGAAATACAGAATTCGCTTGCGTTGGGCGCACAACTATTCGAAAATGCACCCATGCGGGCCTTCGTTTGGTCTTTGGAAGTAAGTGAGCATACGGTGCCCGAGCGTAGATTTTTGTGAGGTGGGACACGGCCATGGCCCCGAAGGATAGACACCGATGATCTACCTGTTGATCACATTGCTCGCCGGTATCCTCGCGTACGTGGTTCTTGTCCGGCCGCGGCAGGTTCGCTGGGGAGCCACGGACGCCGAAGTCGGCAAGTCGTTGCCGGGCGATGAAGTCGTGCGTTCGCCGTCATTCAACGCCACGCGCGCCGTGACCATCCATGCGCCGTGCGAAGCGATTTGGCCATGGATCGTACAGATCGGCTCCGGTCGCGCGGGCTGGTACAGCATCGACTGGATCGACAATGCTCGTGTGCCAAGCGCTGAAGAGATCATCCCCGAACTCCAACGGATGGAGGTCGGCGATTTCGTGCCGATGACGCCCGACGGCAAGAACGGCATGTGGGTGCGGGATTGTGCCGCCGACAAGTTCATGTTGTGGCATGCCAAAGGGGACACCTCCACCTGGCTGTGGTGGCTGGAGCCGATTGACGACCACAACACGCGATTAATTACGCGCTTGCGCGTACGCTACGACTGGACGTCGATCTGGGTACTCTACTACTTGTTGCAGGACGTAGGCGACATCGTCATGATGCGCAAGAGCATGCTGGGCATAAAACGCCGCGCAGAAGCGCTTGCTTCAAATGGACCATGAGACCGGCCGGCGTTGCGTCACCGATTGACGGCGCATAGAGGCATCCCTCGGGTTGCCGATACGCTGCGACCGCCGTATGCTCTGCGTATGTTTCCTCGCCTCACCATTTACACACAAAATGTGCATCTCCGGCGCTCGATTTGGAGCCTTGCTCTCGTCGCGCTGGCTGCGCCCCTCCTTTGGGGCTGCGGCGTGGGCGATGAACCCAAATCCGTTGATGCGAGTCTTGCAGCGTCAAACGCCGGTAGTGATACAGAAGGCAGTCAGTTCCCTACGCTGGACGACTATTGGAACGGCGACGCCGAGTTCCAGGTCGACGTCGCAGACACCGGCTTACCCATGGGAGAATCGGATACGGTCGTGCTCTCCGATGGCCGCTACCGAGCGTATGTACACGCCAGCGACCGCTCGTTGGGTGTCGTCGACTCATGTGGCGCCCCGGTGGAATTCCCCGGTTGTCTCGTGGCCTTCGAAAGCGCCAACCAGGGCCGTAGCTTCGAGCCGGTGCACGATGAAACGGGACAAGTGACATGCATGATCCCGTGCCGCACGTGTCCGTGCGACTCGCGCCGCGATCACGTGGATCAACAGCAGTACCCGCGCGTCATCCAGTACATGGCTGGCGATGCATCCGAAAGTACGGCCTGGTTGCTCGTATACGAATATCGCGGAAGCGTTTTTCTGCGCTCATCGGACGACGGCCTAGGCTGGTCCGACGCCGCACAGGTGCCGCAGACCGGGACCTGGCGTACCTGGCTGATGCCCTGCCGCTCGGAGGAGTCCATCGGACCACATCCCTACGCCGCATCAGAGTTTGACTGTCTGGTGGGTGGCCCGCCCGGTTTGGCGATGGAAGACGACGGAGGGTTGTCGCGACTCTTTGTGTTCGTCGGGCTGGGCCAGAACCCCGGCAGCATGGGTTGCTACCGCGGTCTGCTAGGCACCCAAGCCGCGCTATTGCGCAAGTGCGAAAATAACCCGCTGTTCACGGGTGCGTCCACCTACGGAGAAGGGTCTGGGGCTGCGGCCAGCGAGTTCTTCGATTTCCGCACTATCAGTTCGGCAGATGTGATTCAGGTTAGCAACCGCTACTACATGTTCTACGAAGGCGTGCGCGGACCGGATGAAGGCGCGGCCGGTGACACTCAGTTTGCGTTGGGCCTTGCCCGTTCGCTGACCCGCGAAATTGACGGGCCGTGGGAGACCTATGCTCACAATCCTATCTTGGTGGATTTGCCCGGCAACGTGGGCGTGGGCCACGCGGACGTAGTCGTGGACCACGGGGAGACGATCCTGTTTACGTCGCTGGACGGGGAGAGTCGCAGCAGGCTGACCTTGCGGTGGAAGTGACGCGTCGAACCAGTACACATACCGCAAAGAGACTCTGTTTCTTGGTGCCCACGACTCTCAGGCTAGACGCAGACAGAAACCGAGTACCTCATCTGCAGACGCACGAAGACGCAGATTCCCGTTGCTTCCATCGATCTTCGCTGATTTGACCACGAACGGAAACTAGAACTAGGGAGCGAAATTTGACAAATAGGGCGAATGGTCTATACTACCAAGTAGTTTGCAGTACAAACTAGTTTGCAAAGAACGTGGAGCATAGGGTATGCAAGATTCGTTGGATCAGACCGTACGCCGTTCGCAACGCAGATCGTTCCAATACTGGTATGCTGACGGCTTCACGGAGCTTTCAGTAGGGCTGCTGTTCTGGATTCTGGCCGCGTACTTTGCCGTGATCGCGGCCGCCATAGGTCCGGCATGGTGGCTGGTGGTGGAAGCGCTGGCCCTGCCGGTGCTCGTGCTGGGTGGCGTTTACGCTACGCGCTGGCTGGTGCGAACCCTGAAGATCCGCTACACGTATCCGCGCACCGGATACGTAGGCTATCAGCGCAAGCCGTCGAAGGCGAGCCGGCGCTGGCGGATCGTGGCAGCGGCAATCATCGGGATCGTAGTCGGCGGCTTCTTCTCCAGCCGGCCCGAGGCGCTAGCGTGGATCCCGGCAGTCCAGGGGATGGCGGTGGGCTTGGTGCTTTTTACAATCGCCAGCCGGGTCAATTTGCTCCGTTTCTACATACTTGCGGTGATATCGGTACTGTTGGGTGTGGGAATCAGCCTCCGTGCTGTCGAGCCAAATTGGGGCAATGCGCTGTTCTACGCAGTCATGGGCATCGCGCTTGTGGCGAGCGGACTGAGGGCATTGTCGGCGTACGTACGGCGTACCGCGCCACCGGCGGGCGAATGATATGTCGAACGGAGCTAGCACCATCATCGACGTCGACCGCGTGATCCATGAACCGGCTCGGTTGTTGATCCTGACGACGTTAGTGCCGGTAGAAGAGGCGGATTTCACCTATCTGCTGCGCGAAACCGGTTTGACGAAGGGCAATCTGTCTTCCCACCTTTCGAAGCTGGAAAAGGCGGGCTATGTGGAGATCGAGAAGACGTACCAGGGCAAGCTGCCGCTGACGCTTTGCCGGTTGACGCCGGCGGGCCGTACGGCATTCGAAGAGTACCGGCAGACGATGCACGCGTTTGTTTTGGGGTTGTCTGCAAGCGGCGCGTAGCTGTTAGGCATGAAGCGGCGTCACGCCGGAGCGTGATCTACAAATTGCGCTCCGGCGAGGCCAAACGGTAGCGGAAGTCGCAATGGGACGCACCTTCCATGATTGTCTGCGTGCGGGTGAGCGAGACTTCGGGGTTGAAGCCCTCGATGAGCGCATAATCGCGGTTGCAGGAGAGGACGGCGCCCAGTTCCGGGATGCCGAGCGCGCGGTACAATTCGGCGTACCTGCAGCGAGTGACGTTGAACGAGAAGGCTTCCTCGTTCCGTTCCTGTACCTCGATCTCGAGCGCATTGTCCCGGGTCCAGAACTGCAACGACTCGGCGAAACAGGGCAGCGAATTCCCACCCATGGCGTCCACCAAGGCTGCCCCCTGTTCACGTGCGATATCCACGATCTTATTGCGTACGATCTCGCGCACACGTTCGTCGCCAAACTCCTCACCCAATGCTTCCAACAACGGCGCCAGGATACGCGCTTCCACCTCACGCCGTGAGAGAACGCCAATGCGCTCGTTGAGCGTGTCCGGCAGGGCAGCTTTGGATGCGGTGTCGTGGACGTCAGGTGCTTCCTGAGACGAACTACTGGGTGCGGTCATTTCGAACTCGCTTTCACATACACGCCGATAGCCAAGGCGCTGCCACCGATCCTGGCGCAGCGGCAGCTCACTTTCTGTCGCCGCATTGTATCACAGTGAGCGAAGGCGGGAACGCAGCCGGCCTATGACACGGAGCGATCAGTACAATTTCACAAAAGTTCCGGCGCTGCGGTAAACTCGCGTTAACAGTCGTGTCGTACCGTAATGATCGGGTTAAGTTCGGTCGCCCGCTTGGCGCAGCTGCGGTTCGAGGTGGACAGCTTCGATGCCCATACCTAGAGGACTTGGGGCATGTACAGAAAAATCATGATGTCCTGGCTTGTAAGACCGTTTGTCATTCGCATTGGCTGGATTCTGAGCAAGGTGCTGCTCGACGTGCGCGTGGACGGCATCGAGAATCTCACCAAGACCAGCCGGCCCACCATCGTTATCTCGAACCACTTTAGCTGGTTCGACGCCCCCATTCTGGCTGTACATCTGCCCTTCGCGCCGGCCTTCGTCGTGGCCACGGAATCGCAGCGTCACTGGTGGTTTCGCGCCTTCGTGACC
The DNA here is from genome assembly GCA_046259705.1 of Caldilineaceae bacterium. Taxonomy (GTDB): domain Bacteria; phylum Chloroflexota; class Anaerolineae; order Caldilineales; family Caldilineaceae; genus JASGTU01. The sequence goes on along the minus strand of JBJYXA010000595.1, from coordinate 1,075 downwards.
GTATTTCACGGTATTCCCATTTGGCGCGGGCAGGTCGACCGCAGTGCATTCCAGAAATCCATGGAGGCCATCGACGAGGGTTACGTGGTCGGCATCTTCCCCGAAGGGGGCATGGACCCCGAATTTGCGGAGCTGGTGGCGCAAGGCCGCCAGGTCAGCCGCTATATTCCCGGCCGTCGCGTTCCGGAGCTAACCCGGCCCAAGTCGGGCACAGCCTGGCTCGCCATCAAGGCGGAATCGGTGATCTTGCCGGTCGGGCTTCTGGGCACGGAACGCGTGTATCGTAATATGTTGCGCTTCCGTCGTACGCCGGTCACGTTGCGCATCGGCCGTCCCTTTGGTCCGCTGCAGCTGGAACCCGGGCTGCGCGGCAAGGCGAGGCGGCAGCGATTGGACGAGTTGGCGGACCTGATGATGCAGCAGATCGCGGCCCTGTTTCCGCCCGAAGCACGCGGCCCGTACAGCAATATGGAGCTGAAGTCTCTATAGAGTGATAACCGACTCAAGCGAGAGTTGGTAGCCGTGCCGCTTTGGTCACACGTCGTGACGGCGGTACAATCCCCTTATCAGCGTTTGCACTGATTCATCAACTTCCGGTACAAAGGCGCAGCCGGCGGTTCCGGTTGCGTTCTACCGGCCGCGCTACCGTCAAACCCCTCTGGAGGAGAGCAAAAATGAAGATTGCCGAAGTACGCGTCGTGCGCTTGGAAGGCGCCATGGAACACGAGGGCGTGTTCTGGGAAGAGCGGCTAATTCGCCCCCTCGACATTTATCCTGAGCACAAAGCCGACCGCGGAGATGGCCCGCGGCAGTTGTCCGCTAAAGAGGTACAAATCGTAGCGCATTTCGTCGAAATCGAGAGCGATGAAGGCATTGTTGGGATTGGCGGCCCAATCCCCGAAGAGCAGGCCTACATTATCGAGAAGAGCCTGAAGCCCCTATTGCTCGGCCATGACCCGCTGGCCATAGAGCGACTGTGGGACCGCATGTATCGCTTCAGCGTCCATGGGCGCAAGGGCGTCAACATGATGGCCATGAGCGCGGTCGATTGCGCGCTGTGGGACCTGAAGGGCAA
>JBJYXA010000594.1:0-1834 GCA_046259705.1 Caldilineaceae bacterium | reverse complement strand
GGGTCAGGAACTGACACTAGAACGCGACCTAGCGAGGACTGCTTTGCACCCAAAAGCAGACATCCCCGGGCTCATGATCGAAGTCTGTCAGTTGCGCGTACCAGTCAAAAACTTCACCACAATGAGCAGTTCAAAAGCCGCTGTATGAGCGATTTGCCCTTGATCCATCAACGCGCGCACGAACGATAGCTAATCGCTTAGATTGGTGCGTCCAGAGCGGCCATGAGGCGTCGCCCGACATGGGGCTCGAAGTCAGTCAGAACCTCATCAGACAGCCCAAGCGCATTCAGCGCGTCTGTATGCTGGATGCTCGCTTTCCCGTGCACCAGCGCCCAGACGAACAGTGCGTCGAGATCGGGTGAGATGGCCTGTCGTGGGTTCTTGATCTCCTGAATACGAACGATGCAGTCCCGTAGAATAGCAAAGGCATGGCGCGCCTTGCGCATCATCTCGGGGTGTTGTTCGGGGTCAGGCAGCGGCGTGCCAAACATCAGACGATAGGCTAGTGGATTATTTCGAGCATAATTCAGATAAGCTTGGCCCAGTTCAGCAAGATCCCTGTGAGGGTCCTCATGCCGCGTACGTGCATCCAGATGGGACGCGAACTCTTGGTACGCACGCGCGACCACTTCAGCGAGAAGCGCATCACGATTTGAGTAGTGCTTATACGGCGCCTGATGAGAGACGTTGAGCCGCCGCGCAACCTCTCGGAGGCTCAAATGCTCAACGCCCCGCTCCTCAATGATGCTCAATGCCTCTGTCACGCAGTCTTCGCGAAGATCACGCGCGGACCGAGCCGCTCGCACCATACTTAACCTCCCGTCATACCAGCCATCACGCGGGTCATCATCCATGTCCGGCCGCGCCGCGGCAATGGGGCAAGTGAAGTCTCGAGTGCCCATGCTAGGAAACCGGGACGCACTGTGACGCGGCGTCCAAGGGCCCGCAGCGTACCCTTCGCGACTTGCTCGGTGGTTTGCGCCATAGAAAGTGTCATGCCCGCCCGCTTATCGAAACCGCTGCGCACAGGTCCAGGTGCCGACGCAACAACGTCTACGCCGTACGGGCTAAGCTCGACAGCGAGTCCCTCGGCAAAACTCTGAACGTAAGCCTTCGTTGCTGAATAGTTTGTTGCGCGCGGCACGCCCTGGAACGCAACGAGAGAGCTCATCAAGATGATGCCACCGCACCCGCGTTCTACGAAGCGCCGCGCGAAAACATGGGTCAATGCGGCGATGGCCTCGCAGTTGACCGAAATCATGTCGAGCTCTGCATCGAGGTCGCCATCAAGAAAGGGCCCGGACGTTCCGAAACCGGCGGCCGCCACAATCAAACCAACGTCGAGGTCTTTTGTCTCGACTTCGACGGAGCGGATTCCTTCCTTGCTACCGAGGTCGGCAGGTATGACACGGGTCTGAGTGCCGAATTTGACGGCGAGGTCTTCTGCGAATTCGGAGAGAATTGCCTTGCGGCGTGCCACGAGCACCAAGGAGAAGCCCTCGCCGGCAAGCTCGGTGGCAATCGCCCGTCCAATGCCATCGGAGGCTCCGGTGATGACTGCCCATGGGCCATAACGATCCAATCGGCTTGAGCGGGGTTTGGTTGGAGACTTATCGGTTTCAGATTGATGGGTAGGCATGGTTGACCTCGGGAGCGAGTTGACAGTGTCAACTTAAGTACCAGCCCTAGGTAGACGCTGTCAACATTGGCCTCAGCGACTTGTAAGATGGCTTAGCAACCACAACCGGCATTCAGAAGTTGCTTTCCAGCGAAATCTACGGGACGGCCTGAACAAACTCACCCCTACTACAGCTGAGCAAGATCTTGCCCCATG
>JBJYXA010000593.1:0-1667 GCA_046259705.1 Caldilineaceae bacterium | reverse complement strand
GCCGCACTGTAGCCGGCGCGGGTGCGCCGATAGCCGCGGGTGTCGCCGACATAGCCCATATTTGTCACGTGGTCGCAATATAATCTGCAATATCAAATAGTTATTGTCTACGAGCGATTGGTTTTGGCACTACATTTGCTGCTGATGGGCCTCGTTCGAGTCGATGAGCGTGTTCTGGGTAGAACCGGGATAATGGGGAAGCTGCAAAGCATCCAAGATAATCTGCTGGCGAGGCTCGGGACGTGTGCTCTTGCGGATGTGGTAGACCTTACCGTCAGCGCGCCGTAGGACCACGGTGACTCGGTCTTGGCCATCGAGTTGGCGCCGAATGCCGTCCCAGCTCAGGTGGATACCGCGCGCCTTGAGCTGAAAGCGCAGCGTATGCACGAAGTGATACGCGAGTACGGAGATAAACAGATGGGCGTCAACACGCCCCGTCTTGTGATGATAGACAGGTCGCAGGCCAAGCTCCGACTTCAGTGAGCGAAACACCGCTTCCAAATCGGTGAGCATGATGTAGGTACGCCACAGGGTTTGCTCATCCCAACCTGCCTCGTTGGTACGCAAACAATAGACCCCGAGATGGGTTTTCTCTTCGGCAGTGATTCGTGACCAATGGATGGCCTTGGCATTTCCCGTTTCTGCGTCTTTTTCAACTCGTATTTCATAAAAACGGACAACACGCGAATAGCGCTGTTTGAGACGTCCCAGGCGTATGAGTATCTTCTCGTGATTCTTTACGCGCCCCTTTTTCGTCAAGCCATCGGCCAGATTCTTCAGCTCCTCTTCGAAGCGTTCGGAAAAGCGCCGTTGAATTGCGCGCTCTTTCTCTTCGCGTTGCGATGAATGACAATACAGACGGACCTCTCCGGTTGCCTCATCGAATACGCGCTGCGCTCGGATACAGACCTTTCCATCCTCTTTGATGAGCGTCGCTTCCTCGTCATCGAAGACCTTTTTCGGCGAACGACTGACCACCAGGTAACGGTAGCCTTGCTCTCGTAGCCACGCGATGTTTTCCTCGGTTGCCAAACCCGCATCGAGCACCACCGTGGCCCCTGACCCGCCGCGGCTTCCTGACAGCCGCGCGAGCAAGGCCGCCAGCGTCTTGGGCTCGCTCACGTTGCCTTCGAAGGTCGCGCTTCGCTTCGGAAAGCCTTGGCCATCCAGAACCAGGGCGAGGGTTACCAGCGGACAATCCGAGCGCTTTTCCTTGGAATGTCCCCGTTTGGCCTTGGCATTGGCCTTTGCGGTGCCCTCGAAAAAGGTGTTCGTCAGATCATATAGCGTGATCGTTTCATCCAGACTGAATAGATCCCGTTGCCGCTCGAATAAATACCTCTCCAATTCCTCCTTATGACCAAGCAGTTGATCGGACACCCGATAAAGCCGCGTCAGCACCGTGGTGGAGAAATCGTGACCAAGCAACTCGCCAAGCCCGCTTTGATGTTGCAACCACTCATGGGTTGCCAGTTCGCTTCCCGGTTTGATCATTCGCCCAATGATCAGCCCAATGGCGACCGGGAGTTGTTGGGTGTTCAAGCCGAGTGCCTGCAGCTTCCTATCTAAACCAAGCTGCCGTAAGGCGCTCAGGGCCACGGCCTCTACACCTACGCTTCGCGGGTGCAGGAGATCCAACTTGGAGATATCCACCCGTTGATAATCCG
>JBJYXA010000592.1:0-22484 GCA_046259705.1 Caldilineaceae bacterium | reverse complement strand
AACGCCCCAATAAAGGCCATGAAAGTGGCCAGTCCCGGTGACACCTCGCCGGCGACGGAGAAGAGCGGGAACATCCGAATCAGGAGGAATACGCCGGCAGAAACCATGGTCGCAGCGTGAATCATAGCGCTGACGGGCGTGGGGCCTTCCATTGCATCCGGCAGCCAGACATGAAGCGGGAATTGAGCGCTCTTGCCTACCGTGCCGAAGAAGATCAGGAAACCAATGATGGCAATCCACGGTACCGTCAGGTTGAGAAACGGAACACGGGCCGAAATCTCAGAAAGGTGATGTAGATTCTCGGAAGTCAAGACTTCGCTGAAAACCAGACTGCTCGGGTCACTGTGCACGTAGAGGAACATCATGCCCATGAACATGATGACATCGCCGATGCGGGTGGTAATAAAGGCCTTGAGGGCCGCCGCCTTGGCTGACGGTTTCTCGTACCAGAAACCGATCAAGAGGTAGCTACACAACCCCATCACTTCCCAGAATATGAAAAACATGACCAGCGAGTTGGACACTAGAAGCCCCAACATGCCGGTGGCAAAGAGGCTGATATACGCCATGAATCGGCTATAACGCGGATCTTTGCCCTGCGCAAATGCGAACGGATATTTCTCGGGCAAGAGGTGGCCCGGGAAGGTCATGTATCCGCTGGAGTAGATGAAGATCATCAACATGACGAAGGTGGCCATGAAGATCATTAGTGCGTTGGCTGGGTCCACCTGCCAGCCAATGATCAAATCGGTGGCGCCCGTAGGAATCGTGAACAACTCGCCGCTGGCAGGATGCGCCCCATAGTCATGATTGGCGAACACCGAAAAAGCAATCGGCCACCCGAGCAGCCAACTAACGGCCGACCCGCCAATCGCGGTTAATGCGCTGACCGTCTTGTTGCGATTCAGAAACAAAACGATCGCGAGAAACGCCAAGAACGGCGGTATTGGCAGCAGCCAGGCTAGGTTGACAAAACCTTCCATTCGAATGTCCTCACGTTACGGTTCGACCGATTCCAGTCGATTGCGCAAGTATGCGCGAATCCGCACCCAGCGCGGTCGCGCACTTCGGCGATAGTTCGTCCCTACTTACTCAAGAATGCGCCGCTTCACATAGATTGCTTACGACGCCGGCTATTCCACAAATTCCCGGCCGCGTATCCGAATACTAGGCCAACAAAGGCAAACACCAGCAAGTACAGGTCGTTCTGGAAGTGGAGCAAACCGCCCACGCCTACCATCACAATTGCGCCTGTGAAAGCGCTGACGATCAAAGACCTCTGCTCAGACTTTCTACGTTGGGCCGTCGCCAACAAATTGGCGGTGTCCAAGTAGTCCGGTGCATACTTCACAATTTCGCGAAAGGCATGGACGGCGCCGGTATAATTGCCTTGCTCCAACTTTTCGCGGCCCAGGTCATACAGGAAAGCGCACTGCTCATCCAGTGTTCCACTCAACATCTGCTTGGGCATTGAATCTATACCTGCCCCAGGCGGCGTAGTCCACGATTGGCGCAGCCTACCAAGGGTTGATCTACCCCTTTACTAGATCGATTTCATCCAAGTTTACGGTATTGCGCCGACGATAGACCGAAATTATCAAGGCTAGTCCAACGGCAACCTCGGCGGCCGCGACGGCAATCACGAAAATGGCGAATACTTGACCGGCAAGTAGCGCCACCTGCGTACCGTGCCGCCAGAACGCTAGCAAGTTAATGTTAACTGCATTCAGCATAAGTTCTATGCCCATAAGGGCTGCGATCGCGTTCTTGCGCGCCAGCGCGGCGTATAGGCCGCAACAGAAGATAAATGCCGCAAGTATCAGATACCAGTTAAGAGGAACCATCCATCTAGTCCTTAGATCCGCTGTCGCATGTGTCGTAACCGCATGTCAAAGACAACTTCCGTCACGCTACTATGTCCGTCATGCTACCAAGAATGTTCTACGCACGTTTGTCCCGTCATCTACATCAAGCTGCTAGTTCTAGCTGCCGTTCGCTAGCCGGTTCTGCAAATGCGCACCGGGTCGGTGCGCTAGTCATCTCGCGCCAGCATGATCGCCCCGGCGAGGGCAATCAACAACAGAACGGCCATCAACTCGAATGGAACCAGATATGCGGTCACAAACAGCTCGCCCAGGTTCGCGATCATCTCTTCACCTGGATTGAGTTCCATACCGCCTGCGGGCCACGCGACGTTCAGAACGATACCGATTATCACCAGGAAAAGAAGCACCGTGATGATGGCTGTGGGCAGAAGCTGGCGGTTTGTGGACGGCCTGCCACCCGTCATCATGCCTCTGGTGAGCATAATGGCGAAGGTAATTAGCGTCGAGATAGCGCCGACATACACAAGGACCTGGCTCACCGCCAAAAATTCCGCCTGCAGCAGAACATAGACGCCGGCCACGCCGAAGAAAGTGGCGACTAAGCCCATGGCATTGTGAAAGATGTTGGGCGCCAGCACGGTGACCAATGCGGCTGCCGCCGTAAACAGTGCAATGCCTATGAATATGACCTGCTGAATCGTTGGAATTGGAAACGGAATCAGCGTGCTAATGTCGGGCATGGTACAGACCCTTGCTTCGATAGTTTGCAGCCATCTTGCCGGCAATTACCGATATGTATGTTCGCGCCCAGGCCTTCAGCTGTGCTCGCATGTGGCCTCGGGTCAATCACCGGACGATGAAGTGACTGGCCGGACGGTGCCGATCAAGGACTTCGGCTCAAATTCGCGTTTTGTGGTGATCTGGTCATTGGCGAAATGGCGGCTGATTACCTGTATGACAACCGCCAGCGTCGCCAAATTTCCAAGCAATACCAAGACCATCTGTAACCAAGTGGCCACCGGTAGCTTCAAGGCAATCATCTGCCACAACACGAGCACCAACACGGCCGGAATCAGGACTTTCCAGGCAAATGCCATCATCTGGTCGATGCGAATGCGAGGGAAAGTACCCTTAATCCACTGCACGAACAGGAAGAACAGCATCGCCTTGCCAAAGAAGTAGACAAAGCCTAGGAACGGCAGTTGGTCGACCAGAGGGCCTTGCCAGCCACCCAGGAATAGCATCACGGCCACGGCCCCAAGGAAGAAAGTACTCAGAAATTGGGCCAGGTAGAACATGGCAAACTTCATACCGGAGTACTCGATATTGAACCCTGAGATCAATTCGGATTCGGCCTCAAGCAAGTCGAAAGGCGTCTGCTCGCTCTCGGCCAGGGCACTGACAAGGAAGATAAGGAAGGAAGCCGGCAAAATGAAGACGAACCAACCCATTCCAATATTAAAGCTACCTATATGTAGCGCCTGGCCCTCTACAATCGCAGACAGGCGCATGCTGCGAACGAGCAGAACCGGCGCCAGCATGGCCAGCACCATAGGTATCTCATAGCTGAGGAGTTGCGCGACGACGCGAAAGCTGGCAATTACTGCATATTTGTTGCTGCTACTCCAACCTGCCATCAACGCGCCCATGATACCAATGGAACCGAGGGCAACGATATAGAGCACGCCAACGTTGAGATCAGCGCCAATGAAGCCCGGCGCCCAGGTTACAACGGCCAGCGTCATCAACACACCCAGAACCGAGAATATCGGAGCAAGCCAGAAGAAGATCTTGTCCGCTTTGGCTGGGACGACATCCTCTTTCGTCATTAGCTTCAGCGCGTCGGCGACGGTTTGGAACAGGCCCCATGGACCGAGCCGATTCGGCCCCAGCCGGTCCTGAAAGCGGCCAATCATCTTGCGAGTTACCCATACAAGAAAGATGACCAGCGTCAAGGCAGCCACGGGCAGCACGACAGCGCCGATTGCCAACGCGATCGTAATTGCAATCCCTTCGGGGATGCCGATGGCCGTAAACCAGCCGGTTAGCGTTTCACTCCATACTTCCATCGAATCCTCCGCAGGGTTCGGCCACTACTCCCACTCGAGCGCGCCCTTGCGCCATTCGACCAACAGGCCTAACAAGAGTATGACGACGAACGTCATGGCCGACAGAACACTAAACAGGGAGAGCCGGTCGTAAGCCAGCGCGATAGGGAAAAGGAAGATAATCTCGACGTCAAAAATGAGGAAGATCAGACCGATCAGGTAGTACTGTGCCCGGAATTGGATCCAGGTATCGCCGATCGTCTCGATACCGCTTTCGTAGGTGGAGTCCTTGATTGGATCTGGCCGGCGCGGGCCCAGAAAATGGCCAATCACCATGGCACCTATGGGAATGATCGCAGCCACAGCGCTTAGCATCAAGACGAAGTAGTAATTTAGCAGCATTGATCTCTCCCGAGTCCAGCGGGCATCATTGACGTTACTTCTTCTCTCTCACCATTCTGCTATAGGCAGTGAGCGGTTGTGGTATGGCCGCGCACTGGACGTCGCGAGTACCAAAGTGCGCCGTGTCATTGCAGCCATTTGAGGACATGTCACCGTCGATCAGGGCAGAAGAGCCATTCTCCAGCCCAGGCATCGGCGTATGGTAGCATACGCAATCAGTATGCTGAAAATCCTTCTAGTTTCCGATCACTCATTGTTCTTTCGCGCTGGGTTCGTTTGCGCTAGCCTGGAATTGTAGCATACGCCGCATCCCCCGCCAATACAATCCATATTCGAAAAACAGGGATTCTGGAAAGTCGCGGATCGTCACCCTGAACGAAGTGAAGGGTCCGACCACTACACGAGGCGCCAGATATTTCGCTTCGCTGGATATGCGCGTTCTCCTGGCTTGCTAGAAGCCCTGATTCGAAAATAGAGGAACCGGGATATCAGCTTTGACACTCGATCTTGCTCGTGATAGAATTTACAATCGGTTTCTGACATAGGTACTGGGTCAGAGTAGAGCGATAGGTTTGCGTGTATGTTGAGGCGTCCAAATAGTAGTGCGCTATAACGTGCAGGAGCCTATCAGTTAGGGACTCAACACCGGCGTGTTGAGTCCGTCTTTGTAAATAGCGTGTGGTCTAGGCATGTACCCGCCCCTGGGTGCTAGTCGCTGCTCGGTGAACGAGCGTTCACTTTGCGTGACCCGGCCATAAACAGCAGGAGAAATAGCGCTCAGTGGCCATTGAATATCTGCCCTTATTGATTCTCCTTACGGTCGCCACGGGCGTTGCCATACTTGCTATGGTAGTCCCGGCAGTCCTTGGTCCCCGACGACACAACGAACAGAAGCTAGAGCCCTACGAATCGGGCATTATCCCATTTGCCGATGCCAGGCGACCGTTTCCGGTGAAATACTACCTGGTTGCCATGCTCTTCATTCTGTTCGACATTGAGGTGATTTTCTTCTATCCCTGGGCAGGCGTCCTTCTGGAACTCCGAGATATTTCCGTTCTCTTGGCGCTGGCGCCCATGGGCTTCTTCTTGCTGGTCCTGGTCATTGGCCTCCTATATGAATGGAAGAAGGGTGCACTAGACTGGCGCTAGCTTCAGCGCCATTCCACCACATGCATGTTTGGCATTGACTTTCAGGCGAGTAGGTACACGGGAGTAATTTGAATGGGTCTTGAGGAAAAACTACCGGAAGGGATCATCACGAGCAAGCTCGAGGAAGTGGTCAACTGGAGCCGCAAGAATAGCACGTGGCCGCTCCTGTTTGGTCTAGCCTGTTGTGCCATCGAGATGATCGCCGCCGGTACCGCGCGACACGATATTGCCAGATACGGGTCAGAGTTGTTCCGAGCCAGCCCGCGCCAAGCTGACCTCATGATCGTGTCGGGTCGAGTTAGCAACAAAATGGCGCCGGTGGTCAAGCGGCTCTACGACCAGATGCTGGAACCAAAGTGGGTAATTTCCATGGGCATCTGTGCCAGCGCAGGGGGCCCGTTTAACAACTACGCCATCGTACAGGGCGTGGATAAGATCATTCCTGTTGACGTGTACGTTCCGGGCTGTCCGCCGCGTCCAGAAGGACTGCTCTACGCATTGGACAAACTGCGCGAGAAGCAAGGGCGGGAGACATTTGCCATGCGCAATCGCGACGCGATTGCCACAGCTATGTTGCAGCCTGAGGATATTGACTCGCTGGCCCCGGTGGGTTCCAGATAAGCCTGCGTCTTGTGCAGAGATACTGGGAGACTCGCGGAGTACTAAATGCATAACACTGCACCTCGCAAGAAAGAGTACGAAACGCTACCGGGCATCAAGAACCCGGCCGTACCTTCCAAGGCGCCCATGCCGTCAGGGGATTCACCGGACATACAACGCATTGTGGAGCGATTTCCCGGCGACGTGGTGGCGGCCGGTTTACATTTCGACCAGCAGGTAGTTTATGTGAAGCCAGGCGCCCTGCGGCCATTGGCCGAATTCATCAAGACTGAACCGAGTCTGGCTTACGAAGCGCTGCTGGACGTGAGCGCGGTTGATCAGTCAGAGCTACCTGTCGACGAGACAGACAGCCGATTCCTAACCACGTACCAGCTTCGCTCTTATCAGCGCAAGAAGCACTTGATGCTCATTTGCCCCCTGGAGGAGGCGCAAGGGCAGGACTTACCGGTTGCCCCCAGCCTCGTCCCTGTGTTCGAAGGCGCAAACTGGCCTGAACGTGAAGTCTACGACCTAATGGGTATTCGCTTCGAAGGCCATCCCGACCTGCGCCGGATCCTGATGCCGCAGCACTGGCCATACTACCCGCTGCGCAAAGACATTCCGGTTGGCGGCGAAGAAGTCCCTTTCTCCCTCACATGGGAAGACGCCGAGTTCGAGACGCTGGGCAAGCAGGTGCTGCCTGCGGAGAGCATTGCCCCGACGGTTCCGCCGGGAATGAACCGGCAAAATATGATCATCAATATGGGGCCTCATCACCCGAGTACGCACGGCGTGCTGCGCTTGGTGGTCGAATTGGAGGGCGAAGAGGTCATCGACGTCGACGCAGATATTGGCTATCTCCACAGCGGATTCGAAAAGACGGGCGAAAACAAGCGCTACAAGGATTTCGTCTACTACACCGACCGCATGGACTACATTTCGGCCATGACCAACAATTTTGGTTATGTGCTGGCGGTGGAGAAGCTGCTCGGTGTAGAGATACCTGAACGCGCCCAGGTGATTCGCGTCATCATTAGCGAAATGCAACGCATCGCTTCCCATCTCATGTGGTTGGCGACACACGTGTTGGACGTCTCCGGCACGGGCATGAGCTTGCTGATGTACGCCACGCGAGAACGCGAGCGCATCCTCGACATGTTCGAAATGGTCTGCGGTGCTCGGCTTACGACGAGCTATATCCGCATCGGCGGCGTTTGGAAGGATTTGCCGCCCGCATTCATACCGGAACTCGAGCGGCTTGTGGACGTGCTGCCAGGCATGTTCGACGACTACGAAGACATGCTGACCATGGGCCCGCTATGGGAGGAACGCCTGCAGGGCATCGGCGTACTTAGCCGTGAAGACGTCATCAATATGGGTCTCACGGGTCCAATGTTGCGGGGCAGCGGTGTCGATTGGGACCTGCGCCGAGACATGCCTTACGGCGGCTATGAAAATTACGATTTTGAGATCCCCGTGGCCACTGAAGGCGACTGCTATGGACGCTATCTGCTACGTATGCAGGAGATGCGGCAGAGCGTGCGAATCATTCGCCAGGCGATGGACAATTTGCCGGACGGCCTGTACCGCACGGACAATCGCAAGATCAGCCCCCCGCCGCGCGCCGAGCTGGACATCAGCATGGAGGCGTTGATCCATCACTTCAAGCTGATGACTGAGGGATTCCCGGTTCCTCCCGGCATGGTCTACTATGGTATCGAAGGCAGCAAGGGCGAGCTGGGCTATTTCATCTACAGCGACGGATCGTCGATACCCTATCGATTGCACGTACGCGGCCCCAGCTTCAACAATTTGTTTGCTATCCGCAAAATGAGCCGGGGACTGATGTTGTCTGACGTGGTAACAAATATCGGCTCTATCGATATCGTTTTGGGCGAGGTCGACAGATAGGCACCGGGAATTGCATTCAACTATGGTCTTGAGAAATCACTGATGCTGATAACGGAATCGATGCGGGCGGAAATTCAGAAATGGGTGGACCTCTATCCGGATGGCCGCCAACGTTCTGCCATCTTGCCTGCGCTCTATACAATCCAACGCGAATTCGGTTATTGTCCTGTCGACGCACAGAACGAGCTGGCAGAGATATTAGGCCTGACGCCCGCCGAAGTAGGCGCAGTCGTCACCTTCTATGTAATGCTGCATGAAGAACCCAAGGGCGCGTATCACATCGAGGTGTGTACAAATGTTCCCTGTATGTTGCGCGGGGCAAACAACACGCTTCAGTTATTTGAAGATGCGCTTGGCATCCATCAAGGCGACAAGACCGATGATGGTCAGTTCGCTTTGGACCACATGGAATGTTTGGGCTCCTGCGGAACGGCGCCCATGGCCATGGTCACGGAGCAGAAGACCGGCAAGGTCCGCTATTTCGAAGAGCTTCACTCCGCCGAAGATGTAGAACAACTGCTGGATCTCTTGCGCAGCGGAAAGGCATTCGAAGACCTGGAACGCTGGACGCCATCAGGCGACCCGAAGAATACCGGACAGGCGGCCGGGCCTTATCGCCACGGCGGCATGGAACCTCGTTACCTGCTTGCTCGAGTGGACGAAGAGAACAGCCACAGCATCGAAAGCTACGAAGCGGACGGCGGCTACGAAACCGCGCGCCGCGTGCTGTCCGAGTTGGAGCCAAAGCAAGTTATCGAGCAAGTGAAGGATAGCGGTATTCGCGGTCGCGGCGGCGCCGGCTTCCCCACGGGCGTCAAGTGGGGTTTCCTGGCGCCCACCTATCCGCGCTATTTGGTTGTCAACGCCGACGAGTCGGAGCCCGGTACCTTCAAGGATCGGATGATTATCGAGTACGATCCGCACCAGTTGATAGAAGGCATCGTGCTTAGTTCATTCGCAATAGAAGCCGAACTTGCCTTCATCTATATACGGGGCGAGTATTACTTTGGCTATACTCGGTTAGTGCAAGCCGTGAAGGAAGCCAAAACAAAGGGCTATTTGGGCGACAACATTTTCGGCACGGGCAAGCGGCTGAACATTGTCGTCCATCGCGGTGCAGGCGCGTACGAGTGCGGCGAAGAGACGGCGCTTCTGACCAGTCTGGAAGGCTATCGCGGACACCCACGCATGAAGCCTCCCTTCCCCGCCGTCGAGGGTGTGTACAGTTTGCCCACCATTGTGAACAATGTGGAGTCCATCGCAAACGTCACGCAGGTGATGCGCCATGGCGTGGAGTGGTATCGTAACTTCGGCACCGAGAAAAGCCCGGGGATGCGCATCTTTTGCCTCTCGGGCAATGTGAAGTATCCAGGCTTATATGAGTTGCCGCACGCTACGTCGTTACGCGATCTGATTTACACCTACGGAGGCGGCCCGCAGGACGAAAACGCGCCCATCAAGGCCGTTGTACCGGGTGGCATTTCGATGAAGCTTCTCACCCCAGATCAGCTCGATACGAAGCTGGACTTCGAAAGCGTGATGGAGGCGGGCTCGATGTTGGGTTCCGCGGGCGTGATCGTCATCGACGAACAGAAGTCCATGGTAGAGGTGGCACGTCGCACGCTAAGCTTCTACCGAGAGGAGAGCTGCGGTAAGTGCACGCCCTGCCGTGAAGGAACAGCCTGGCTGGAGGATATCCTGAAGCGTATCGAAGGCGGAGGCGGCAGGGAGCAGGATCTCGACCTGATGAAGTACATCACGGGGTTCATCACGGGCAAGAGCTTCTGCCCGTTCGGCGACGCCGCCGTTTGGGGGCTGCAGAGTAACATCGCCAAGTTCTCCGGAGAATTTACGAATTACATCGAGCGTACAAATCCAGACGAGTTAGGGCCCGAAATTCCTATCCGGCCCATTTACCGGCCGGACGTGGGAGCATTGAGCCAGATTCGCAAGAGTACGCTGGAACCAAGCGGCGAATCGCCGCTGTTACGCGATCACGTGGTCGGCGACTAAGCGAGGTCAAAAACCTCGGCGAAGTCGGCGGCTTCGCCCAATCGAGAACCGCTAAACCAGACACGGCGAGGGGCCGTAACGCGAGCTGCATCGCACGCTTTCATAGCCTCTCAGCCCATGCAACGAACCGTACATGGCAGAACAGAACGAGAAGCTTGTTACACTGACAATCGACAACCGGGAAGTGACAGTGCCGGCGGGCACCTTGATCGTGGACGCGGCTGCGTCCGTCGATATAGAGATTCCCGTCTTTTGCAGTCACCCCAAATTGGACCCGGTGGCCTGCTGCCGAATGTGCCTGGTTGAGGTCATTGGCCAGCGCGGGCCGCAGATGATGACGGCGTGCTCGGTGCCCGTGAGCGACGGCATGGTCGTCAACACCGGCACGGATGCCGTGAAAGCCACCCAGGAAGCCAATCTGACCTTTCTGCTGCTGAACCATCCGCTCGACTGTCCCATATGCGACAAGGGCGGCGAATGCCCGCTGCAGGACCAGACTATGCGTTTTGGTCCTGGCATCAGCGAGCTGGTGGAGCCGAAACGGCGCAAAAAGAAGAATTACGATATTTCAGATACCATCGTCCTGGACCAGGAGCGCTGTGTCATCTGCTGGCGTTGCATCCGCTATCTTCAGGAGTGGGAGGACAAGCCACAGCTTGCGCTCTTCGAACGTGGCGGCGAGACCCTAATCGATATCCAGCCGGGCAAGCCCGTCGATGCCAAAACGAGCGGCAACATCATTGACATCTGCCCGGTCGGCGCATTGACCAATCGCGAGGCGCGCTTCTCATACCGGCCATGGGAGATCACACGGACGCCAAGTATCTGCACGCAGTGTTCCGTAGGATGCAACCTTCGCCTGGACACCAGGACTCACCGGCTGCGCAGAATTGTCGGTCGGGAGAATCCCCAGGTAAACGATCAGTGGCTCTGTGACAAGGGGCGCTTCGCCCATGCCTGGGTGAACGATCAAGAACGGCTGACAATGCCGCTACTGCGCAAGGACGGCGCGTTGACGCCAGTGCCTTGGCACGAGGCATTGCAGTTTGTCGTAGACCGGCTCAAGAACACCTGTAAGAAGCAAGGTCCCAGCGCGATCGGGGGGATCGGCAGCGGCAAGCTATCGAACGAAAGCAACTACGCGCTACAGCGATTCATGCGCCAGGTCATCGGAACGAACAACATCGACCACCGCGATGGCGGTGAGGTGGCAGCGCTGCCCGGCGGATTACCCGCGCTGGCGGACATCATGAAACCGCAATATGGGCCCAATCCGAAGGTCGACTGTGTGCTCTTGTTTGGGATTGACCCAAGCGAGGAACTTCCTATCGTCGATTTGCACCTGAAGCGTGCAATCAACCGCGGGGGTGTCAAGCTCGTCATTGCGCATCCGCGCAAGGTCGAGTTGACGCGCTATGGCGGACCGTACTTGGGCTATCGCCCGGGAGCCGAAGTCGCGCTGCTGGATGCTCTGACACATGCTGCATTGTCTGCCAGCGAAGGGGCCAACTCAGATACCGGCGATTATGTCCCCGGTAAACTAGAGACTCTCCTGGACACCTGCCGGGTGGACGGCGAGGAGTTGCAGCGAGCCGCCAAGTTGCTCGCGGAGAGCGAACGCACCCTGATTGTGTATGGTCCGCAAGCAGCGCGCGGTGAAGCCGGCGTGGAGGTGCGTAAGGGCCTCACGAATCTAGCGATCGCAACCGGCAATATCGAACGTTTGGCCTACGTGGGCCTGGAGGCCAACAGCCAGGGTTGTCGTGATATGGGTGTTCTGCCGGATAGGCTTCCCGGACACGCCGCACTTAACGACGAGGATGCGCGGAAGCGTCTGGAGGAACTCTGGGGTGTAGAACCCCCAACAGCCGTGGGGCTGACCTACAGTCAGATGCTTGACAGCGCCGGCAACGAGATCAAGGCCATGTTCATCATGGGCGCTGACCCGGCCAGCGAACGTTCCGCATGGGCCAGAAACCTTGCCGACTTGGATCTACTCGTGGTACAGGACCTGTATCTCACGCAGACGGCCGCGCTGGCCGACGTGGTGCTTCCGGCAGTAAGCTGGGTGGAGAGCGACGGCACCTTCACTAACCTGGAACGGCGCGTGCAGCGAGCACCGCGAGCGCTCGTGAACGAGCAATCCAAGGCAGCGCCGGATTGGTTGATTTTCGACCATATGGCTTCGCGCATGGGCATCGATTGGCCGTTTGCTGACGTGGAAGGCATCACCTTTGAGATCGCACGTGCTGTTCCGCAGTACGAAGGCTTGACGTGGGACGCGTTGAGCGATCAGGGAGTTCAATGGGACGCTGAAGCCGTGCGTTCAGATGTGGCCTATCAAGCAATCGTGCAACCGGATCTCCCGGCTGAGGATGGGCAGTTCAACCTCGTCACCGGTACTGTATTGTACGACGACGGCAATTTGTTTTCCCGTACGGAACTCATGCGCGACATGGCATTTGGACCGGGTGCTGGCATCAATCCTGAAGACGCACAGCGCCTAGGGGTTGTCGACGGGACGCCACTGCGTCTCATTAATGCTGCGGACGGGGATGCTGAGGGCCATGCAGAAAGTCTTTCCTTGCCGGCCATCGTCTCCGAACAGGTTCTACCGGGCACGGTCTGGGTGCCCGCCAGCCAGCGCAATGCCCCAGTGGGCGACCTACTCGACGGAGCAAGAACGACTTCTGTTGTTGTCGAAGTAGCCGCTGCTGTGCAGCCCGCCGCCACGACCGGCGCACAAGCGCGTACGGATGATTGACCGGTGACGTGGACGTACACAGTGCAAGAATCAGACCCACGCAAGACGCGAGCGAAGTGATCGAATGGATTGGCTAAACTACATTCTGCTGCCCATATTGCGGTCAGCCGTTCTGATCCTGGTATTGTTGACCGGCTTCGCCTACCTGACGTGGTATGAGCGCAAATTGCTGGCGCGTTTCCAGGTGCGCTATGGGCCGAATCGCGCCGGCCCCAAAGGATTGATGCAGCCGATAGCGGACGCGGTCAAGGCGATTTTCAAGGAAGAAGTGATCCCCAATAAGGTAGACAAGCCCGTCTATCTGCTTGCCCCGGTCTTGGCCCTAATTCCCGCACTTGTAATCTGGGCCGTCATTCCGGTCGCATCCGGCGTACCGGCGGTGGCGGATGTGAGCATCGGCTTCCTGTGGATCCTGGCCATCGCCGGCATCGAGAGCTACGGTGTCATCCTGGCAGGCTGGAGCAGCAACAACAACTATTCCCTATTGGGTGCACTGCGCTCTTCGGCGCAGATGATCTCGTACGAGCTGCCCATGGGTATCTTCCTGGTGAGCATCCTGATTCTGGCCGGTGGCTTTAGCCTGGTGTCCTTGGTGGAGGAGCCGAGAGCGCCGTGGGAGTGGATATGGCTGTGGCTGATGTTTCCGCTGTTCTTTATCTGTATATTGGCAGAGACGAATCGCAGTCCGTTTGACTTGCCCGAAACCGAGAACGAGCTGGTGGCCGGATTCCAGACTGAGTACGGCGGAATCAAGTTTGCGCTCTTCTTCATGGCTGAGTATATCAACATGATTACAACCAGCGCGATTATGGCCACACTATTCTTCGGCGGATACAAGTTGCCGTTTGGGCTCCTGAGCAATGTCGTCTGGCTTGGACCGTTTGTGTTGGGTGCTAAGGTCGTCGTTTTGCTGTTCCTGTTCATTTGGGTACGCGCCAGCCTAGGACGCCCACGCTACGACCAACTCATGCAATTCACTTGGAAATTGTTGCTTCCGGTATCCATCGGCTATATGGTTGTTACTGCGCTCTTAGCGGTTTGGCTGCTGTGATGGTGGTTGATGAGACGAGATACTTCAGCGGCGACTCAAAATGTCGCAGCGGCTGTATAGAGGAATAAATCGAATATGGACCTAAGCAGCATCGTCAAGGGCGCGACCGGCATTGGCAAGGCCATGGGCGTCACGTTGAGCTACCTGTGGACCAAGCCGGTCACAGTGGAGTATCCGCGCGACCCGATCCCCATATACCCGCGCTACCGCGGCCGTCATGAGTTGCGCCGGTATGAGAATGGCATGGAGCGCTGCATTGGCTGCATGCTCTGCGAAGCCGCCTGTCCCACTGGAGCGATCTACGTGGAGGCGGAAGAGAATGACCCACAGAACCCTGTTTCACCGGGCGAACGCTATGCATCAGTGTATGAGGTGAACCTGTTGCGGTGCGTCTTCTGTGGCGACTGTGAGGAAGCGTGTCCGGTGGAGGCCATCGTTCTAGGACATAACTTCGCCATGGCGAATTACCAGCGACGCGACTTCATCCTGGATAAAGAAGCGCTGCTGAACCCTCCGCAACCAAACGTGATCGTCCGACCGGAGTAAGAAAAGATGAACCTTGCGCTCCTCTTTTTTCTATCCGTCGCCGTTGTCAGTCTGACCGGCGCCGTGGGCGTCGTGGTAAGTCCTCGCCCGGTTCATAGCGCACTCTTCCTTTTGGTCAATTTTGTTACGTTGGCGGCATTTTTCGTCACGCTTGGCGCTCAGTTTCTGGCGGCAGCGCAGGTCATCATCTACGCCGGCGGCATCGTCATCTTGATCCTATTCGTGCTAATGCTCATCGGGAGTGAACGTCTGGGCAGCCGGCTCGGACATCGGCTTTGGACGCCCTATGTGGGCCTGACGGCTGGCCTGATCATGCTCGTGACAATGTTCTATGCTTTCACCGCAGGTTCGGCCGTGGCGCCGGTCGGCCCGCCCTATCAGGGTGCGCCGAAGGCGGTCGGTTTCGAGCTTTTCACACGCTACATCCTGCCGTTTGAAATGGTGGCTGTGCTATTGTTGGTTGCACTGATCGGCGCGTTGGTGCTGGCCCGCCCGCGCCGCGATGCTGCTGAGCCCACCGCCACGTACAGCACAGGCGGCGGTGACGAGTGATCAACTCAAGCCGGTTTGCGGTCGCTCCAGCTATTGCTATCGGTCAAACCCGACGAGGTAAGAGAATCAAGGTAAGAGGTTAAGTGTGGTACCGACCAGCTACTATCTGATCATAGGCGGTGCGATTTTCGCCATCGGCGCGGTTGGCGTGCTGGCGCGCCGAAATGCACTCATCGTGTTCATGTGCGTGGAGATGATGCTTAACAGCGTCAACCTCACACTGGTGGCAATGAGCCGCGAATGGGGCAACCTGAACGGCCAGGTGTTCGTGTTCATGGTGATGGCCACCGCCGCGGCCGAAGTAGCCGTAGGTCTGGCCATCCTGATCTCACACATGCGCAATACGCATACTGCCAACATTGACGAATTCCGGCTGCTTAAGTGGTAGCCCAAACACATGACAACAAACGGTCAACTTCGCATGTGGATCTCTAGCCCGCGGCTCAACAGCGACAAGCCTCACAATCGATACCGTAGCATAGCTGAAGGATTCCGCCGTGTATGATTACGCGTGGTTGATCCTTGCTCTACCTGCGGCCGGCGTCCTGATCAACCTTTTCTTCGGCAAAAGAATGGGCGACCGCGCCGTGGCCATCATGGCCTCGGCTGCCATTGCCCTTTCGTTCGTCGTGACGGCCACGATGTTCTATGCCGAACTGGGGCTGGAGCCGGAGCAACGCCATATCACAGTCAAGCTCTGGGAATGGATCAGCATCGGCGACTTTCAGGTCGCTGCCGCCATGTTGCTCGACCCATTGAGCATTACCATGGGCATGATGGTGACCGGCGTGGCCACGTTGATCCACATCTATTCTATCGGCTATATGGCGGGGGACGAGCGCTATCGTCGCTTCTTTCTCTATTTGAACTTCTTCGTGCTGGCCATGCTAATCTTGGTCTTCAGCGACAACTTCGCAATGATGTTCGTGGGCTGGGAAGGCGTAGGTCTGGCATCGTACCTACTCATCGGCTTCTGGTTCGACCGCCGTGACGACAAATATGGCTATTACGCTGATGCGGGTAAGAAGGCGTTTCTGGCCAACCGCGTGGGCGACTTCGGCTTTATCGTCGCCATGCTGCTTATCTGGTCCGTGCTCGGCACCCTGAACTTTGAGGCGGTGAATGCCGCTGCCGAACAGGGTGGACTGGCGCTCATGGCCGCTAACGTGATATGTCTGCTACTGCTGCTGGCCGCGTCCGGCAAGAGCGCTCAGATCCCGCTCTATGTCTGGCTACCTGATGCCATGGCCGGTCCGACGCCGGTGTCCGCGCTGATCCATGCCGCAACCATGGTGACGGCCGGTATTTTCATGATCGTCAGGACGCACAGCATCTGGCACGAAGCGGTGGACGTGTCGTTGCTGGCAGCCTGGATTGGCGGCTTGACGGCATTCTTTGCGGCCACATTGGCCATAGTTCAAGTCGACCTGAAGAAGATCCTGGCTTACTCTACAATTTCCCAATTAGGTTACATGATGCTGGGCGTCGGTGTCGGCGCATACGGTGCAGCCATCTTCCTGCTCCTAGCGCACGCGTTCTACAAAGCGTTGCTTTTCCTAGCGGCCGGAAGCGTCATGCACGCGACAGAAGGGGAACTGGATATTCGCAAGATGGGTGGATTGCGTCACAAGATGCCATCCACATGGCGCACGTTCATGATTGGCGCCGCTGCCTTGGCGGGCATCCCTCCGCTAGCGGGCTTCTTTGCCAAGGACTCGGTCTTCCTGGGCACGCTGCAGACGCACATATTACTTTACGTCTTTGCGCTGATCACGGCAGTGCTGACTGGTATTTACAGCTTCCGTGCCCTGTTCGTCGCTTTCCACGGGCAGCCGCGAGACAAGGCTCTCTACGACCATGCCCACGAAAGCCCCTCGGTGATGACGGCGCCTCTGTGGATACTGGCGTTTCTGGCGATATTCGGCGGGGTGATGAACCTGCCACAGTTGCTGACGCTGGAAAAATGGCTGGAGCCTGCGATCGGTTCGCACGTGGAGCCTAGCCGCACGGTTGAACTGGTCGCGCTGACGCTCAGCGTTTTAGTGGCGGGTATGGGTTTCATCATTGCTTACGGCAAGTACGTCAACAATGAACCGTGGACGCAGCGCCTGGCGGACCGTTTCGGGTTCCTGCGGCCCGCCCTTGCGCGCGACTGGTACTTGGACGACTTCTACTACGACTACATCGTCGTGCCGCTCAAGCGGTCCTCCGGTTGGCTGGCAACCTTCGTCGATCAGCAGGTCATCGACGGTGCTGTCAACGGCGCGGCCCATCTGACAGGTCGTCTCGGCGACGGTTTGCGCAAGGCAGAGAACGGCGCAATTCCGACCTATGCGTTGAGCATTTTGATAGGCGCCGTGTTGTTGATAGCTCTTTTCTTACTAAACATCTGATGATTTCGGTATCGCATTATGCCACCTAATTTTCCGCCGCTGCTCTCTGCGATTACGTTTCTGCCGCTGATCGGTGCGCTAGTCGTCGCGCTCGTGGGCAGTGACGGCACAAAGAAATCGATCGCTCTATTCACTACGATCGTTACATTCCTGGTTAGCCTCCTGCTGCTCGTGTTCTGGACGGACAATGCGCCCGGAATGCAGTTTGTGGAGGAACATGGGTGGTTCCCGGAATTCGGCATGACATATCTGATGGGGGTCGACGGCATCAGCCTATTTCTGGTGCTGTTGACTACGCTGCTCATGCCCATCGTCATCTACTTCAGCAACTTGTACGTACGAGAACATGTCGCTCTCTATCTGACGCTGATGCTGATCCTCGAGACGGCCATGATCGGCGTCTTCCTAGCGCTGGACCTGGTGTTGTTCTTCGTCTTCTTCGAATTCAGCCTGATCCCTATGTACATCCTGATAGGTAAGTGGGGCAGTGGACGGCGCATCTACGTTGCGCTGAAGTTTTTCCTCTATACCTTTGCTGGTTCAGCGCTCATGCTCGTGGGCATTCTGGTTGTCTATTCCCAGACCGGAACATTCAATATTTTGGAACTCAACAACGCCGCACTCGACCCGCGAATGCAGACATTTGCGTTCTTGGCCTTTGCGCTGGCGTTTGCCGTGAAGGTGCCTCTCTTCCCCTTCCATACATGGTTACCCGATGCGCATGTACAGGCGCCAACGGCCGGTTCCATCATTCTGGCTGGCGTGTTGCTGAAGATGGGCACGTACGGTTACCTGCGCTTCGCCATACCCATGTTTCCGGATGCCGCCGCGCGATTTGGGCCATGGATTGCCACACTGGCCGTGATCGGCGTGCTGTACGGCGCGCTGGTCGCGCTGGTACAGGGAGACGTCAAGTCTCTCGTGGCGTACAGCTCTGTAGCGCACTTGGGGTACGTCATGCTGGGCATCGTCGCATTCAGCTTCCAATCTGTCAGCGGTTCCGTGCTGCAAATGGTGAATCACGGCATAAGCACGGGAGCGCTCTTCCTCCTGGTCGGTCTACTCTACGAGCGACGGCACACGCGCATGTTGGATGAATTTGGCGGGCTTTGGAAGAGTATCCCGATCTACTGCGGCTTTTTCCTAGTGGTGGCCATGAGCAGTGCGGGGTTACCGGGCCTAAACGGCTTCGTAGGTGAGTTCACCATTTTGTTGGGCTCATTCCAGACGATGCCAGTACTCACCGTACTTGCGGCGGCGGGGGTGATCCTGGCGGCGTGGTATCTCCTGACGGCTTTCCGCAAGATTGCGCAGGGCCCCATCACCAAACCGGAGAACGATTCTCAGCACCTGCTAGATCTGAGGCGCGGCGAGGTGTTCATGCTTCTACCGTTGGTGCTGCTGTTCTTTGTCATCGGTCTCTTTCCAAACCTGTTCCTGGACAAGATCAACCCGTCTGTGGAATCGTTGGTCGAAAGGCCCGCCATCGTCATGAAAGTCGAACAGTAAACCATGGCGGAACTTAGCAACCTTGATTTGAATATAACCGCAATTCTGCCGCCGTTGCTTACGGTGCTGGCGGCCCTAGTCGTGATGCTGGTGGATATGTTCTCTGATGATGAGCATCCGCTTTCACGAACAGTTGTACCGTGGATCGCGTTGGCAGGCGTCGTAGTCGCCGGGCTGGCTTCCGCACGAATGTGGACTCAGCCGGCAGCCACCTTCCAGGGCATGGCCTCCTCGGACCACTTTGCGCTCACGGTCAACTTCATCGTCTTGAGTGCGGCAGGGCTTGGCATTCTGCTGAGCGTCAACAGCATACCGCTTCTCAGCCGACAGGTTGGCGAATACTATGCGCTGCTGCTGCTGGCCACGTCGGGCATGATGATGATGGGTGCAAGCACGGACCTTATTACGGTCTTCGTAGCACTAGAAATCTTCTCGCTGGCGCTATATATCTTGACGGGCTTCCACCGCGACAATCTGTTCAGCACCGAAGCAAGCATCAAGTACGTGGTGCTCGGTGCGTTCGCGAGCGCGTTCTTCGTCTACGGCGCTGCGCTGATATACGGGGCGGCCGGCGCTACACAGTACAATGCAATCGCCCAGTCGCTCTCCTCCGGACAGACGAACTTGTATCTACTTTACTTCGGCATCGCCCTCATGGTGGTCGGTTTCGGGTTCAAAATCAGCCTGGTGCCCTTTCACATGTGGACGCCCGACGTCTATCAAGGTGCGCCTACGCCGGTGACCGCCTTTATGAGCGCCGCCACGAAGACGGCGGGGTTTGCTGCGTTCCTGCGCCTGCTGCTTGTCGCGGTGCCGGCCTATCAGTCGACTTGGGGCTGGGCGCTGGCTATCCTGGCGGTGGTCACGATGACATGGGGCAACCTGGCCGCCCTTCGCCAGAGCAGTCTGAAGCGAATGCTGGCCTACTCCAGTATCGCTCATGCCGGTTACGTACTCGTGGCGTTGACGCCGGGAACAGTAGAGGGCGCCAATGCCGCGCTGTTCTATCTGTTCACCTATGCGTTCATGAATATGGGCGCATTTGCAATCGTGATTGCGTTGGAACAGGCAGGTGAGGACGATGCGCTGCGCAACCGCGCCGCCGGCATTGCGGACCGTTGGCCGCTCCTGGCGCTGGCCATGGCCGTATTCATGTTCAGCCTCACCGGTATCCCGCCGTTGGCCGGCTTCTTCGGGAAGTTCTTCGTATTCAAGTCCGCCGTTGACGGCGGGTTCACGTGGTTGGCTGCCATCGCCATGATCAATAGCGCCATCGCGGCATACTACTATTTGCGCGTGGTAGTCGCGATGTACTTTGAGCCGACCTCATCTGAATCGGCCATCGAACGTCGAACGTGGTCGGCCTTGCGAATCGGCGTTGCCGTTTCGGCAATCGTGACGATTGCTATCGGCATCTGGCCCTCGGTGTGGGCCGGCTTATTTTCGACGACATTCGGCGGATAGCATTCTTGCAGGACGAATGGCTGCGCTGAGACAACGGTAGTAGACTATCGCACATAGGAAAACGGCCGCTTCCCGAGGGAAGCGGCCTTGCTATTCTCCATATTTCGCCGGTCTATCGCAGCATGCCACGCATGGGGTCACTGAAATTCCATCTTGCGGTGACGCATATACACGCTTTGCGCCATGCCAATGGCAAACATCATAGATACGAGGCTACTGCCGCCGGCGCTCACAAAGGGAAGCGTCAAACCAGTGACCGGCACCAGACTCAGGTTCATTCCAATGTTGACGACAACTTGGAAAAAGACCAGCGCAGCCACGCCAACGGCCAGTAGCTTGCCAAAATGATCCTGTGCTAGGTCGGCGATACGCAACAGTCGCCATACGACGAGCAACAGTAATAGCAGGACCAGAGTTCCCCCGATCCAGCCTAACTCCTCAGAGACGACGCTGTAGATGAAATCGGTATGGCGAACGCGCAGGAAGTGCAATTGGTTCTGGCTGCCATGTGCCCAGCCTCTTCCCATCCAGCCGCCGGCGCCGATAGCGATGAGCGCCTGATTTATATTAAACGCAGCGTCCGGATTTGTTTCCGGGCTCAGAAATACGCTGATGCGCTCCAGCATGTACTCCTGCATGGTGCCGGCGAGGAACGGTACGGCAGCGGCCGCCGATCCCAAGAGTAGGAAGAATTGCCAATAGCGAATTCCGCTCACCATAATAAGCACGCCGCCAATAAACGCGTAGACAACGGTCATCCCCAGATCAGGCTGCAGATAGATCAACGCTAGCGGTCCCAAGAGCAGCATGAGGGCGCCGATGAGATAGGGAAGCTTATACATCTTGTCCCGGAACCAGCTAAGGTACCAGGCCATAAATACAATA
Source organism: Caldilineaceae bacterium (assembly GCA_046259705.1). Taxonomy (GTDB): domain Bacteria; phylum Chloroflexota; class Anaerolineae; order Caldilineales; family Caldilineaceae; genus JASGTU01. The sequence goes on along the minus strand of JBJYXA010000592.1, from coordinate 1,371 downwards.
AGCAGGATCTTGCCCAGCTCCGTGGGCTGTACGAACGTACCACCTATGCTGATCCAACGCTGCGACCCGGTTCCTTGAGTCTCGCCGAAGAGATTCACCGCCACCAGCAGGAGGACGAAGAAAAGAAAGGAGGGCAACGCAAAGAGTTCAAGATGACGATAATCGAACAACGCCATGGTCAACAGGGCCACCACGCCAATGCCCGCAAACACCGATTGGCGCAGCCAATAATCGGTCAGGTCGACCGTCGTATAGGTGGCGCTGTAGACCATGGCGATGCCGATGCCGACGAGGGCCAGCACGGCAAGGAGGAGAACCCAATCGAAATCGCGCCAAAGCTGCCAATTGCGCATGAAGAAAGAGAACGGCATCGCGACCGCTTTTTGCGGTCAGCGAATGCCGTCGTCAACGACCTAACAGCCTCGCCAGCGCATTGAAGAATCCGGGCTCACGGAAGTCCATCAAGGGAACATTGTCGCCCATGACGCGCTTGGCGATGTTGTGATACGCCTGGCTGACATAATGCTTGCGGTTCATTGCCAGCGGCTGTCCTCGGTCGGTGGCGAGCACAATACCTTTGTCTTCGGGGACAACGCCAAGGAGATCGATGGAAAGAATATCCAGGATGTCGTCAATATCACGGAGCTCGCCGTCCCGTGATAATTGCGCGTTATACCGATTAACGATGAGGCCCGGCTGGTGTTTCCAGTCCCGTTCCAAAAGATAGATGACTTTGTCCGCATCACGCAGAGCGCTTACGTCGGGGGTAGTCACGATCAGTACCCGATCTGAAGGCGCGATTGCGCTCTGAAACCCATGTTCAATTCCTGCGGGCGAATCGATCACCACGTAATCGGCTGTCTGCTTGAGCGTCTGGCACACGCTGACCATCTGCTGGATGCCTACATCCGACTTATCGCGCGTTTGCGCGGCTGCCAGTAGATAGAGCGATTCGACACGATTGTCGCGTACGAGCGCATGCTGTAACTGGCATCTGCCTTCCACCACATCAACCAGATCGTAGATGATGCGGTTCTCTAGGCCCAAGACTAGATCGAGGTTGCGCAGACCGATGTCTGCGTCGACAGCAATCACGCGCTTACCAGCCATAGCAAGCGCGACTGCAACATTTGCGGTGGTGGTCGTCTTGCCGACGCCTCCCTTACCGGAAGTAACGGTTATCACATTGCCTGACATGGCGTGTTCCTCGATGCGGCATGTGTCGTTTGCAGTAGCATCTCAAACATTTCCACCCCGCACCGCGGCGCGGGACCGACGGCCACCACAAGTCTACTTGCGGGCAACTCGCGGCCTCCCTGGTCTCGAATCGTCCCACGGCTCGACCACGATATGGCCATTGGAAACATGCGC
>JBJYXA010000591.1:0-4235 GCA_046259705.1 Caldilineaceae bacterium | reverse complement strand
CGGTGCTGACCAGGTACCGGCCACGGCTGCTTAAGTTTGCCTCCCGGGCTCTTTGGGGAACAACGTCTGACATCGCACGATGCCCCTACCTGCGCCGTGCTACAGGGTAGCAGCCTGTAGGAATCCGCGACGCAGCATGAGAGCTAATTGGCTGCAAGGATGCCGCTCCACAGAGCACCGGGGTACCCGTTCGGACCGCTGGTTATTGCTGTACTTCCTCACTGAAAAGGAGCATCTGATGACCAATCGCTTACAAGTCGGGATTGACTTCAGTCAGAAGCAGGTGGATTTCTGCCTGCTGTTCCCCGACGGTCACCCTCTAGAGTCTCACGTATCGTTCAATAACTCCTGTTCCGGCTATGACCTCGCCAAGCAACTCTTGCTGGAGGCCCTGGATGCCTACGCCTTTGATGGACTGGACATCTCAGGAGAAGCCACCGGTTACCTGTGGCTGCCTTTTTTCCTCCAACTCGCGGCGGACCCTGATCTTGCGCCCCGCCATCTGGACCTGTTCCTCCTCAATCCACGCTGGGTCAAGTGGTTCAAGAAGTGCTTTGCCGAGGATCACAAGTGCGATGAGAAGGATGCTTTCTACATCGCCGAGCGGACGCGGACCTTGCAGCCAGGTGTCGCGTGGACGCCGCCAGCGTCTCTGGCGTTGCGTTTCTACACGCGCTTTCGCTTCCACATCGTTCAGAACCTGGCCCGCGAGAAATGCTACTTCTCCGCTTTTCTGTTCCTCAAAGCCAGCGCCTATCGCCGTGTTGAACCTTTCTCGAACGTCTTTGGCGTCACCAGCGGCTTGGTTCTCACTCAACAGCCCTCTCTCGACGACTTGGCCGCGCTCCCGGTTCAGGACTTGGCCACACAACTGTATGACCTCAGCGGCCATCATCTCTCCGACCCACTGGAGAACGCGCGCAAGCTGCAACGCGTTGCTTCCGAAAGCTTCGCCCTCGATGACGCCCTGGCGCTCCCCGTCCATCGCATTCTGGAATTGACCCTGGCTCACATCCGCTTCCTCGAATCCCAACTCCAGCAAGTCGATCAGTGGATTGCATCCGAGCTGGTCGCCTATCCCGAGATGGTTCAGTTAGCCACCATTCCCGGTGTCGGCCCGGTCTTCTCCAGTGGTATCGGTGCTGAGATCGGCGACGTGCAACGCTTTCTCCAAGCTCCCAAATGGGACAAGTGCCGCAAGCGCTACCGACCTCGCCATCTCCGGGACGCCGAAGACGCCATCGCCAAGATCGCAGGCCTCTGGTGGCCCCGTGCCAGTTCCGGCGACTTTGAGGCGCAAGATCGCCGCCTCGCCAAATCCGGTAACCGCTACCTACGCTACTATCTCATTCAGGCCGCCAACTTGATGCGCCAAAGAATCCCCGAGTATCAGGCTTATTATGCGCGTAAGTACCGTGAATCGTCCAAACACCACCACAAGCGGGCTCTGGTCATGACTGCCCGCAAGAGCGTGGGGTTGATTGTCGGGCTGCTACACCGCAATGAACCCTATCGCTCGGAGGAGGCCCGCCGCACCTAAATCCAACTCTGATGATGGCGGATCACGGTCAGTAGACCCGGTCACTCCGTGATCCCGCATTCATCGGTATATTTTTTGACGCTGCCCCTCTTCAGTTTTCGAAAATCTTCGCGAGGGGAGTCTAGTTCAACACGCCTTTGTTTCCGTTGTTAAGGTCCGTTCTGAGCTTCTTTTTGGCTCTTGACTTTTACCGCACTCTTTACGAACTGCGGCAGGTCAAGAGAGGATGAGAATGGGGTTGTGCCGGCACCTTCGCGCAGGATGGTGTAAAGCTGAGCCAATCTGCGCGCGTTTTCTCCTACAAAACGATCCATTTCCTGTTCCGACAAATAGAGATCCGGGCGTTCGATGTACCACTGCTCAATCTCCTCATCGGTGCGCTGGTAGAAGGTCTGGATGTAGTCGATGCGTAGCTGGACGGCCTTCTGGGGCAGAAAGTCCAGGTAATCCTCCGTGTAGGCGCAGTGCAAGAAGGTCTGCCAGAAGATGCCTCCCGGATGGCTACGAACGTAGGCGAAATCCAGTCCATACCAATCGCGCTTGACCTGCCAGACAAACTTTGGATCGGCCTCAAACTCCGCCGCGAAACGCGCCTTGGTTGGCAGGCCAATTTCGTGTGACCAGAGATTGTCCGTCACCAGATGAAAGAAGTATCCCCAGAGAAAGGAGCGCTGCCGCGCGTCTTCGGAAGTGAGAGCATCTTGTGAAAAATGCGGCGCAACATAACGCCGGTAGAAAACCAGATCTGCGACGTCTCGTTTCGCAGCATCGGCATCTTGAAAATGCAGAACGTGAGCAGGCGGGTCGAATTTCTCCCAGTTCTCATCGGGGATACCCGAATCGGGCGCGATGTTGCCGATGGCGAAGTAGTGCGCATCCAGCCCATCGATCATCTGCAGCAGAAGCTCAGCCAAACGCAAATGCACGATCCAACTCGCCATTACACCTCCGTATATAAGACAAACCACCAAGCCACAAAGGCACAAAGAAACTGAAGAGACTTCGTGACTTTGTGTCTTCGAGGTGAAAATTCTCACATCAACTATGATTTTCGCGCCACCGCCAAAAGGTGTCCGGTGGCTCCACGCATGGACGGCTCGTCTTCGAGCCAACGCAGCACCTCTAACAACCGTTCGCGCCGGCCGGCGTCCTGCCAATGATCCTCGAAGTTCTGCAACATGCATCCAACACCTTCTACGGGCAGCGTCGCCACGTGTTGCAGACCCGCGTAGGCGATCTCGCATTTCAGCTCTTCGGGATGGTGAAAGTAGGCGGTAGTGAAGTAACCGGGATGTTGCGTGGGATTGCGGTGCTGTCCGCTGCGCACGTCTTCCTCGGCGATTTGGACGAACGTGGGATCGTCCAGAAAGCCGGAGAACAGGCCATCCAAGACCGAAGCAAAGCGTGATATGGCAGCCGCGACGATCAAGCCGCCATCACGCACCACGCGGCGAGCTTCCCGCCAGGCCTGCACCCGCTCTTCGCGCTCCGGCAGATGATACAGCGGGCCGAGCAGCAGCACGACGTCGACGCTGGCATCGGGCCATTGCAGCGCCCGCGCATCGCCGATTTCGGCGCTGGCGAGAGGATGTGCCGGTTGCGCTTCCGAAGCCGCGCGCGCCTGGGCGACGTGCTTGGGTGTCGGGTCGATTAAGTGCACCGTGTAGCCCAACTCCGCCAGCCACAGCGCGTAAATGCCCGCGCCACCACCCACGTCCAGGATCACGGCCGGTGGCGGGGGTAAATAGCGCTGGAGGATTTCCCGTGTACGCGCAGCTTCGAGCTGTCCCGATATGCGCAACAGCCGCTCGGCTTCGTCACTGACTTCGTAATGAGCCGTCACCTCACGCAATGGGTCATTAGATCGTTCCGGCAAATCGACCATGATGCAAATTCCTCCCTAGACTTCGTTCGAACGAATAACATCCCTCAATCTCCCGCAACGCCGCAGAGACACACCTCATCCAGATCAAACCAGGTGAAGTAGTAGTTGTCGTTGTAGGATTCAAAGGCCAGCGTCACCGTCTGCCCGGCATAGGCCGAAACGTCGATCACATCCTGCTGCCACTGTTGTTGAGGAGCCTGATCGTCGTGAGTAGCCAGTGTGAGTAGCAACGAGCCTTCCGGCGAATATACGCTTACGGTAAACCAGTCGTGATGGGGCAACGTTTCGTAGGTCCCCATCCACCACCAAAAGCTCAGTTGTCCCTGCGCCGGGATCGTGACCGTTTGGGTCAGGACGTCCCACACGCCCTCGTAGCCGCCCAATCGCGCGCCGTACTGCCCGGTATATGGGTGAAAGCCCTCCGCAGCCGTGCCGATCAAAGCGTGCGCCTTCGGGCCGATGCCGGTCGTACTGGTGTACCAGCCCGAATCGCCAAGCTCAAAACCGCCATTCACCACGACGTTTCCGGGACAAGAGCCACTATTGGCCACAAACGGCAGATAAGCCATAGGCGTCAGTTCCCCAGGCGACTGCAGAGGAACCGAAGCACGGGCGGTAAACATCCCGGTGGCGAGCACCAGCAACATTCCCGCACCCAACAAAATGCCAAACATCACACGTTGTTTCATGTGCATCCTCCTCCCCCATCCTTGAGAAGGCGGACTCTTGCCCGCCATCGCAAGGACAGGGCTTTGTCATTCTCATCACGCTTTCTTGTTTTTGCTTCAAGCGGATCGCCAGATCCGCGTC
>JBJYXA010000590.1:0-28062 GCA_046259705.1 Caldilineaceae bacterium | reverse complement strand
ATTAGTCGAACCGTCGTAGGTTCCGATCTGCACGAATTCGGTACCGTCATCGGCGACCTGGAAGATGCCGTAATTGGCGATCGCTTGGTCACCGTTTTCGTCGAGGAATGTCTGTACGGACGTACCAATATAGTGGTCGGAAATCCAAGGCAAAATCGACTTCACGCCCGCACCGTTATTGCCGGCCGCCAATAAGGACAGCATGGCAATGTTGGCGGCGTCGTATGCGTAGTTGGTAAACGGGCCCGGCTCGGCGTCGTATTCCGCCATGAACGCGTCGACAAAGGGCTGCGTATTCGGGTTCGAGCGGTCTGCGAAGGAGACCGATGTCATGTTGACGTCGGCAAGGAATTTGGCGTGAGCCGCGTCCTCCAGAATTTCCGGATTCACCAGGTTCTCAATGCCGATCCAGTCCACGGACCCGAGCACCGGATCGACACTGGCCTGTTGCAGGGCCTTCTGCGCATCGCCCAAAAACGCAATGGCAAATACGGCGGTCTTTCCCGACTCCTTCAGCCTGGCCACTTCGGCGCTCAATTTGCTGACTTCGCCGGAGAGATCTGTTGGGTCCGGTGCATATTTGACGACGGCTACTTCGCCGCCGCCTTCTTCCTGGAATCCCTGCTGGAAGTACTTCAGCAAGTCATTGCCAAAGGGATCGTCGACTTGCAGGGCCGCGATATTCTCATAACCGCGCGCCAGTGCAATCTGTTTGAATGCTTGCGCCGCGAACGTATCCGGCGGGTACATCACGCGGAAGACGTAGTCATCGGGAATGGCGCCTGACGGCGCGCTCGACGCGGGCGCTACGAGCACGATCTGGTTTTCGTCGGCATATTGCTTTGCGCCAAGTACTTCTCCGGTAGTCAGCGGACCTACGACGACTTCCGCGCCGCTAGACTGAGTGATCGTCTGGACCGCTTTGGCCGCGCCCTCGGGCGTCCCCTCTGTATCCGAGCTGGCGGTCTTGAAGCTAACTGGACTGCCGGCAGCTTCCAACTCTGCATTCATCTGTTTGACGGCAAGTTCGATACCCTTACCAAAGTCGGTGCCGAAGGATCCAAGCGGACCGGTGAAGGGTTGGGCAACGCCTAATACGTATGTAACGGGCCCACTCTCGCCCTCCTGCGGCGCGGCAACGGGTTCGCAGGCCGCGACGGCAACCACCAGACTGAGCAACAACAAAAAGACGAGCGTTCTTCGCAGCATGAATAGCCTCCTGTGAAGTGTGGCAGTGAAGATAGTGCAACAGGCTGTGCGACCCATCTAACGGTGCACTGCGCTGGGTTCCCGGCAGTGTGCTGATGAACGGACAATTCCCGGTGAATAACCCCAGCGATTATAACGCACAGAAAGTAGCTCAGCAACACACCAAGATTTACATAAAAAAATAGGGCATCAACATTCCTGTCCTGCATCAGGTTGTCGCACGACGCGTACATCGCTATAATGGCGCATTGTGCCCCAAGGCTGAGGCGTAGCACAGATCGACTAGAACATCGTATTCCTACCATCGCTGCAAAGACGCTGCCATAGCCGAGACGGAACCGTCGCTTTGACCCTTAACCTGCTGATAGACTCGTTGGTGCGCTCACTGCAGGTGGGCAGTATGTACGCGCTGATGGCCATCGGCTTGACGCTCACGCTGGCGGTCGTTAAGCTGCCCAATTTTGCTCACGCTGAGCTGATCACGGTGGGCGCCTATGCGGCACTGCTGACATCTCTGTTTCTGTCTACGAACCCTTTACTGGTACTTGGTATCGCCGCTTTGGTGACGGCCTTAGTGGCGCTATTCTGCCATTTGGCCGTATATCGTCCACTCGGTGAGCACAGCCCTAACCAATACACGCTTATCTTGTCGTCATTCGCCGTGGGATTGATCCTGCGCTACATCATTTTTCTGTTTGTCGACCGGCTGGACCTTTTCGACAAGCGCATCAAAATCCAGCAGTCGATACTGATTCAAAATGATTGGTTCACGCTAACCAATATTTTCGTCTGGGTCGTGCCAACGAGCATCGGACTGGTGATCGCCCTCAGCCTGCTGCTTCACTACACGCCGTTGGGGCGCGAGATGCGCGCGTTGGCGGACAATCGAACACTGGCGAGGGTGCTTGGCATACCTGTGGCTAGGGTTATCAACCTGACCTGGCTTCTTGTAGGCGCGCTGACCGGCGTCGGCGGCGCCTTGTGGGGCCTGTTCACTTTTGTCAATCCGCTTGTGGGTTGGCTGGGCATCCTATCCGTATTTGCAGCTTCCATTTTGGGCGGCATGACCAGTTTTGTGGGCACCATTTTGGGCGCCTATCTCGTTGCATTCAGCGAGAATACAGTAATGCTGGCGCTCAATTCCTGGTTTGGTATCGACTTCAGCTTCAAGCCGGCCATTCCCTTTCTCATCATTATCGTAGTGCTGCTCGTCCGTCCTCAGGGATTCTCTGGGCTAACGTTACGGCGGGAAGGGCCGCCTGCGCCTGGGGGTGGCCAGGTCAATGAAGTGCAGACGACGCAATGAGTATTAGTCTGCTGGCAACCACGATCTCCTTGCTTACCTTCTTCGGCATTTCGGCCGTTATCGCCTTGAGCCTGAACCTGGAATACGGAGTGGCGGGCATTCCGAACTTCGGTAAGGCTCTGTTCGTATCGGTGGGCGCTTACACGGCCGGCGTAGCCTATACACGTCTGCTGCCGCTGCTAGCGGGTCGTGCCGTGATCGACCCTTGCGGATCGAATCTTGGCCTTGCCCTCCAGCTGCGTTCGGAAATCATGCGCTCGATGCCGCTCGTGGGGTTGAGCGGCTTTCTGTTGACGCTTGTCCTCGCGGCGATCATCGGAGGGATAGCCGGCTACGTGGCATCCTATCCGGCGTTGCGCCTCAAAGAAGAATGGTATCTGGCATTGGTGCTCCTGGTGGCTGCCGAAATCGTTCGCGTCTTCGTACGCGGCGTCGAAGGCGTGATCTGCGGCACCAATGGACTGTCCGGCATCGCACAACCGTTCGCATTTCTGCCTTCGGCGACGACGCGGTCGGCAGCATTTGCCGCGTTGACTTTGCTCATGGCGCTCATTGTCTATGTGTACAGCGAGCGACTGGTGCGATCTCCCTATGGGCGTCTGCTCAAGGCGGTGCGCGAAAACGATGCCGTGTCGGCCAGCCTCGGCAAGCCGATCCCGCGTATCCGGGGGCGTGCCATGTTCATCGGCTCGGCCATCGCTGCGCTTGGCGGCGTGCTGTTTGCCGTCAATGTGGGTTTCGTGAGCACAAACGACTACGGGGTGGCGTTGACGCTGGACATATGGGTGATGGTGGTGTTGGGTGGCATCGGAAACAATCGGGGTGCTGTGTTAGGCGCTCTCATCGTGACCCTGCTGGATCGATTTACCGCGGTGGCGGCCATTCAGCTCAACATGATCGGGGTCGAATGGGAGTTCAACTACGTCAAGTACATCCTGTTCGGCGTAATTCTGCTGCTCATGTTGCGCTACCGTCCCCAGGGGCTGTTGCCCGAGCCGTCGCGTACGACCATCGCGCACGGCCATGTAGCCGATGTGCATACAAGCACTTGACAGGAAGCGCCATTGGCGCAGTGACGGAATAGAAATGCTGGCTAGGAGTAACGTCCAAGCATGCTGACGTTGGAGAACGTATCCAAGAGTTTTGGCCACCTCAAGGCGGTCGACCGCGCATCTATGCACGTACCGAAGGGTTCGATCGTTGGGCTGATCGGTCCCAATGGCAGCGGAAAGTCGACGCTGCTCAACGTCATATCCGGCAGTCTCAAGCCGGACGAGGGCAGCATTCGTTTCGACTCCGAGGAGATCGGCGGGCGTACGCCAGAAGAGATTTTCGCACAGGGAATCGTGCGCAGTTTCCAGGATCCGTCGCTGTTCTTCCGCATGACCGCCCTGGACAATACCCTTTTGCCCGTGAAGGATCAGAAAGGCGAGAAACCGGTCAATGCTCCGTTTCATCGACTTTGGCGCGCACAAGAGAAAGCCAATGCGCTGCGCGCCGCTGCCGTCCTCAAAGAGCTGCAGTTGGGCGGCCATTATGAGCGTATGGCGTCAGAGCTTTCCGGTGGCCAGATGAAGTTGCTCGAACTGGGTCGCAGCCTAATGGGAGCGCCCAAGATGCTGCTGCTGGACGAGCCTACGGCGGGCGTCGCCCCGGCTCTCGCATACCAGATCTTCGAAGAAATCGATCGACTACGAAATGAGCAGGGCATCACGATTCTGATCGTGGAGCATCGATTGGATATTCTCTTCGACTACGCGGACAAGATCTTCGTCATGTACTTTGGTCAGGTAATTACTGAGGGCACGCCGTTGGAAATTGAAGCCAACGATCAGGTGCGCGAAATCTACTTCGGCGAATGAGTGACCATATTCTGGTGGTGGATAATCTGTCAGCCGGCTATGGTAAGCTGGTGGTGCTGCACGACGTTTCGCTGGCTATTGATGCGAAGCGATTCTATGCCGTATTGGGTCCAAACGGCAGTGGCAAAAGCACCCTAGTGAAATCAGTATTTGGGCTGACGCAGATTTTCGACGGCGATATTCTGTTCGAGGATCAATCGATTACTGGAATGCCCACCGAGCGTATCAGCCGGTTGGGGCTCGCCTATGTGCCGCAGCGCGAGAACATCTTCGCAGCCATGAGCGTGCGCGAAAATCTGCAACTGGCCGTACGAGAGCTAGGTCGTGCAGAGGGCGAACGCGCCCTCGCAGAGGCGCACACACTGTTTCCCATCCTCACCCAACGCGAAAAGCAGCGCGCCGACCGGCTTAGCGGCGGTGAACGACAGATGCTGGCGATAGCGATGGGCTGGTTGACCAGGCCGACGCTCATGCTGCTGGACGAACCAAGCGCCGGGCTGGCGCCGCGGCTCGTTACCGAAGTCTTTCGCACCCTGCGTGCGCTATGTGAGCAGGGTATCACTATCGTCGTAGTAGAGCAGAATGCGCGCAGCGTCCTGCGCTGGTGTGACTATGCTTATATCCTGCGCGAAGGCCGCCTTGTCTTCGAGGGCACTGACGAGCAAGTGTGGTCGGATGAGGAAACAGTGCGCGGATACCTGGGTATTCGCGCACGACGGCGAAACCCAGAGGCAGGTGCAGCATGAGCGGGCGCGTCAGTATTGCTTTTCAGACGGACAAACCGCTCACCGCTTACGGCGCGCTGGCGCAGCAGGTTGAGCGGTACGGATTCGACGGGGTCAGCGTATACAACGACATGCTATACCAGCCTGCGTGGTTGCCGTTGCTGGAAATCGCAAAGGCTACCCGGCGCGTGCGGATCGGTCCCGCCGCCGTGAACCCCTTCACTTGTCACCCCATCACCATCGCCGGCCAGATTGCGCAGATCGACGAGGCATCCCAAGGCAGAGCCTATTTGGGACTCGCACGCGGCGGCTGGTTGGATTTCGTTGGTTTGGAGCCCGCCAAACCCGTGAGCGCACTGCGCGAGGCGTTCGCGAGCATCGCGCACCTTTTGCAGGGCAACATCGACCCGCTGCCTGGCGAGTTCTTTTCCTTGGCCGGTGGCGACACTATGCGCTGGCCCATGTATCGGCGACAAATCCCGTTTCTTCTCGGCTCCTGGGGCGCTAAGACTATCGGCGCCTGTATCGAATTCATAGATGAGGTAAAAATCGGAGGCTCCGCGAACCCCGATCTGTTGTCGTACTTTCACCAGATCGTGACGGACGCTGCTGCTTCCCGTGACTGCCAAGCAGACATAGGCCTCGTATTGGGCGCCGTGAGCGTCGTCGACATGGATGGGCGGGCGGCGCGTGAGCTTGCGCGGCGTGAGGTGGCGCTCTACGTACCCATCGTCGCGGGCCTGGACTCGACCCTCCGTATAGACCCGGATCTGCTGATACGCCTAAAAGCTGCGGCGGAATGCTACGATTTCGAGGCGGCCGGTTCGCTTATCTCGGATGAGCTGTTGCGTAAGTTCGCCTTCGCTGGGACGCCCGAAGACGTAGCCGACCAGGTGAACGAAGCGCTAGCGCGGGGCGCCGCTCGGGTCGAGTTGGGCACACCACACGGTCTGGACGAGGAAGAAGGTCTACGATTGCTTGGCGAGTACGTATTACCGGCCATCTCCATGTAGGTGGCTCACGGGTACGCTCGTCGGCTGTGGTATAATTTCCACGATGAAGCACAGGCAATGTAGCTCACCCGTCGCCACAGACCTACACTTCCCACCAGTCTATCACTTACTCATTCCCTAACCGGTCCCGTGGGATCAGGAGGACACTTCATGGAATATCGAAATCTCGGACGCACGGCAATGAAAGTCAGCCCACTATGCCTTGGCTGCATGATGTGGGGCCGAAGGACGGAACCACAGGATTCGTACGATATCATCGACGCTGCCATTGACGCCGGCATAAACTTCCTTGATACCGCCAACGTTTACAGCCGCGGGCGCAGCGAGGAGATTACGGGAGAAGCGCTTAAGCGCAACGGCAAGCGCCACAGCATCGTTCTGGCTACGAAAGTACACGGCACCATGGACGACGACGATCCCAATGCCTCAGGAAATTCACGCCGGCACATCATCGACCAGTGCGAGGCAAGTCTCCGACGCCTCCAGACCGACTACATCGACCTTTATCAGATCCACCGGCCGCAGTCGGATATACCTATCGACGAGACCTTGCGGGCTCTGGATGACCTCATCCGCGCGGGGAAGGTTCGCTATATCGGCACCAGCACATTTGCCGCCTGGCAGGTGATGGAATCACTCTGGGTGTCCAGAGAACTCGGCCTCAACCGGTTCGTCTGCGAGCAGCCTCCCTACCACATCCTGGACCGGCGTATCGAACGAGAATTGATCCCGCTGGCGCAGACCTATGGGATCGGATTGATTCCTTGGAGCCCGCTGGCCGGCGGCTTGCTTACCGGCAAATATACGCGGGGCAATCCCGCGCCCTCCGGCTCCCGCTATGAAGAAGCCGGCGCCAATCCACGCTTTGCCGCGCGGATGACCGAACAGGTCTACGATGTGGTGGAAGAGTTGACGCCCGTCGTGGATGCCAAGGGCGTGACGCTGGCCCAGTTCGCGCTGGCCTGGGTCATGCAGCAGCCAGGTGTCACGAGCCCCATTATCGGTCCCAGGACTATGGAGCAGCTCGTAGACAACCTGGGTGCATTCGATGTAGAAGTTACCGATGAGGACCGCAGCCTGGTCGACGACCTGGTGCCGCCTGGACATTCGGTGTCTCCCTTCTATGAGGCGGACTTCGGCCCGCATCAGTTCCGCTGGTGATCTGGTGGAGGCAACTTCTGCGGTGCATACCGTGGTACATAGCATGAAAGACAACGGGCTAGACAGTACCGAATGGACGCGTTCTTGTGAACAGTGAATCGTTGCGTGCCCTGCTGCGTGAAGTAGCCAGCGGTGAGCGTGACGTGGATTCCGCGATGGTGGACTTGAAGACGCTACCTTTCGAGGACATCGGTTATGCCACGGTCGACCATCACCGAGCGCTGCGCTGGGGTTTCCCGGAAGTCATCTACTGCGCAGGCAAAACGCCTGAGCAGGTCGCCGGCATTGCGGAGCGCATTGTGTTGCATAGCAGCCGGCTGTTGGGCACGCGAGCATCGCGCGAGCACTACGAAGCCGCGCGACAACGGATCCCCGATCTGCAGTACCACGAACTTGCCCGCTGTATCTGGCTCGACCGCGAACCGGACAGCTTGCGCCACGAGGGCGTGGTCATTGCCGCGGCAGGCACCAGCGATCTCCCCGTAGTGGAGGAAGTCGCGTTGACGCTGGACTTGATGGGCCATCGTCCGCGGCGGATGCAGGACGTGGGTGTGGCCGGTCTGCATCGGCTGGCGCCGCACATTGAGACGTTGCAGAATGCCAACGTGGTCGTAGTCGTCGCCGGCATGGAAGGTGCTTTGGCCAGTGTAGTCGGCGGGCTCACCCAGGCGCCGGTGATCGCTGTACCGACCTCTGTGGGATACGGTGCGAGCTTCGGGGGACTTGCCGCTCTGCTCGCCATGCTTAACAGTTGCGCAACGGGCGTAGCGGTGGTAAATATCGACAATGGGTATGGAGCCGGCTATATGGCAGCCACCATCAATGGGCGCATCGTAGGGGCCAGTGGACACATCGTACAGGCCGGCACGGGTATGGAATAGGGGTAACCATGCAGCAAAACGGAAACGGCAAATGGGAAGCGAATGGCCTGCCCGAGGCGGTAGGGGCCAAATTGGAACGCTTGCGGGCCATCATACGCGGCTATGGTTCGGTGTTGGTGGCCTACTCCGGTGGCGTCGATAGCACACTCGTGAGTGTCATTGCTCACCAGGAATTGGGTGATCGCGCTCTAGCTTGTATTGGCGTGTCACCTAGTTACCCCACGCGTGAATTGGATGCTGCGGTCGAACATGCGGTGACGGCAGGCATTCCCTATCGGCTGGTGAACACCGAGGAACACCTGGATCCGAAATACGCAGCCAATCCGGTGAACCGATGCTACTTCTGTAAAGCGGAGCTACACGACCGCTTGGGGTTGATCGCGGCCCAAGAGGGATGGGCAGTCGTGGTCGACGGCAATAATGCCAGCGACCTGGGAGACTTTCGCCCCGGCGCGGGCGCGGCCCGGGAGCGCGGCGTCCATTCGCCGTTGCAGGAGGCGGATATCAGCAAGTCGGAGGTGCGGCAGATTGCCCAGTCCCTGGATATTCCGGTCTGGGACAAACCGTCGATGGCTTGCCTCTCTTCGCGCGTACCGCATGGCACCCCCATTTCGCCTGAGTTGTTGCGCCAGATCGAGGCCGCCGAAGACGTACTGGTGAAGCTAGACTTCCGCCAGTTCCGTGTCCGTCACCACGGCGATATTGCCCGCCTGGAACTCTTGCCCGAGGACTTCGAACGGGCGCTCGCACTGCGCGAGCCCATTCGAGAAGGTATTCTGGCCGCCGGCTACAAATTTGTCACGATGGACCTGGATGGTTTCCGCAGCGGGTCGATGAACGGCATGAATCCGGCCAGTATTGTGTCACTTGCGGAGCTTGGCATCGGATGATCGCTTATCTCGACATTCCGTCCGGCATCTCCGGAGACATTTTCCTGAGCTGTCTGGTGGATGTCGGTTGGCCGTTGGAAGAGTTGCAGGATATCCCACGGCGACTTGGCTTGCCGTCCGATGCGTGTCTCGTCGGGCGAGAGGAGGTCTTGCGCGGTGCGATGCGCGCCACTCATGTGACCGTAGACACGCCGGAGAGCCACGTACACCGCCATCTCGCCGATATCGAGGGAATGATCGCAGGCGCCGACCTGCCGGCAAGCGTGAAGGAATCCTCGGTGGCGGTCTTCACACGGCTGGCACGCGCCGAGGCGCACGTCCACGGCACCACCGCGGATCATGTGCATTTCCATGAAGTCGGCGCCGTCGACGCCATTATCGATATTGTTGGCGTTTGCGCCGGCCTCTATGCGCTCGGTATCGACACGCTCTTTGCCTCGCCCTTCCCGCTGGGAGATGGCTGGACGAATTCTGCACACGGCCGAATTCCGTTGCCTGCACCGGCTACGCTGGAATTGCTGGCCGAGGCGGGCGCCCCCACCACGCCAGCGCCCGGCCCCGGTGAATTGGTGACTCCGACGGGCGCCGCGCTGCTCTGCGAGCTGGCCCAATTCAGGCAGCCGTCGTTTCGATTGCAACGTATCGGCATAGGCGCCGGCAGTAAAGAGTTCGCTTGGCCTAATGTGGCCCGATTGTGGCTGGGTGCCCAGGGCGATCAAGCGGACGAATACGTGGTCCTGGAAACGAATATAGATGACATGAACCCGGAGTTGTTCCCTGCTGTGCGCCATGCGCTTGAACGCGGCGGCGCACTCGACGTGTGGACGACGCCGGTGCAAATGAAGAAGGAACGCCCAGCTACGATGCTCAGTGTGCTGGCTCCAGCGGCGATGGAACGTATACTGTCTGAAATCATCGTTCGAGAGACGACTACTCTGGGCGTTCGGGCCCACCGCGTGCGCAGGTATGAGGCCAAGCGGACGTCTGAGTCGCTCCAGACCGAATATGGGCCGGTCTGTGTCAAGCTGAAATGGATGCAAGACTACGTGCTCGGTGCAAAGCCCGAATACGAAGACTGCGTACAATTGGCCGATAAACACGATGTACCCGTGCGCGTGGTTCTTGAAGCTGCGCAGGCCGCAGCCAACGCGCGATTTCGGCCAGGCATGTCGCCAAGCCGGCAGTAACGCTACATTCGAAGTAACAATTACGCCTGCAAATCGAGACTAGGGTGCACCCGATCGAGTGCACCCTCGTTGTTTCCGAACATCAACGGCGGAACGGCGTCCCCGCACAGCAGCTACATGGGATTATTCGACGATTACGCGGTCCGATGCGCTGCGCCCGAATACTTCGGGTGAGTACATCTCCTCGGCCTTAGCCGGCGGCACGACATAATCGCCTGGGGTGGTTGCTCGCGCCACATAGCTGTACTGGTAAACGCCGTCCCACAAGAGCGAGGTGAACGCTTCGGCTCTCGCATCGCGCAAATTTTGATGCTCGTACCACGGACCCCACCACCAGCGGTAGGGCGTTGGTTCGTTGGACTGCTCGCCCGGCACGTTTTCGGAGATGGCCAGCGCCGGGTTAATGCTTTCCAAACCGGCCGGCAACGGATCCACCAATGCCACGTGATAGCGCCGCGTATTGGCCACCATGTCGATACGCACCCGGACACGCGCACCGGCTTTGATGTGCCAAACGCCGTCCTCCGCGCGCACAACGTCATCTGGGTCATCGACGGCTTCGTAGGTACGCTGTACGGTGAAACCCATGTCCATCGGATCGAGCGTCAGATCGGTTGGTGCGTAGCGCATTCCGAGCCGGTAGTACAGCCGGCCCTCTCCATCCTTCTGTAGCACCATATCTACCTGGCCGCCCGCGTCCCTGTCGCCTGTGGCGGTTTGTGGTAATTCGTCCACGAGGTATGCCATAGGAACTGTCGTGGTTCGTGTGTCCGTCGTGTAACCCTGGAACTCGTGCTCTGCTACATAGGTATCGCCCAACCACAGTCGAGCAACGAAGTCGGGCGTCTGTGCTTCGAACGTGTTGAAGTAGCGGTCCAGCGCCAGTAAAACGAAGACATTCTCCTGCGTGTTGCGCCAGTGTCCCGCCGTGCGATGCGCAAGCAGCCCGTTGACTACCTTGGGAATGAGGTCTCCTTCCGGTTCATCGTTGATCATGGCGTCCAACACCACGGCGTCGGTGCGCCGGTCGCTGTGTAGCATCACATACTCGTCATCGCCGTACGACGTAAAGAAGTTAGCAGCGCCGGCTGTCTCGACGGCATGGTTGTTGATATGGCGACGGATGGCGTCGACCTCGGTGGTCGAGGAAGGATCGCCGCTCAGAACCTGCCACAGCCAGGCGATTGCCTCCAACGATTGATCGTCCAGCGGCTTACTGTTCAGCAGAGAGCGTGCCTTGGCCGTGTCCACGTCACCCATTAGGTCGCGCACGTACAATGCGTATGCGCTCAGCGCAAGCCGTGTCATCTCACTGTACCAGGACGGATAGTAGCTTTCGATGTCACGCAAGTATTGCAGCGAGCGCTGTAGCGTCTCTTCGGACACTACATACCCCTTCTCCTTTGCGTTCTCCAGCGCAAGCGCCGCATGGATACTGTAGAATGGGATCGACGGATCACCGCGCGCCCAAATGGGAAATCCGCCGTCGGAATTCTGCATCTGTTGCAGCCGGGCAATGTCGTCGTCCATGGCCTTATTCAATTCTTCGGGAGACGGCAGCCCTTCGGCCTGGAACGCGGCTAGCACATCTCGCAGTGAGGTGACGCCGAGTATGCGCGAGGCGATCTGCTCGGAACACTCGAACGGGTAGCTGACCAGAAAGATGACGGCATCGGTCAGCGCCTGCAAGGCGGTCGAGGATGTGTTGACCTCCAGGCCGCCGAACTGTGTGAATACGTCTGACGGCGCAAGTACCGGTTGTACGATCGCGCCGTCGTCGACGACGCCGTACGTGGCAAACGCTTCCGTCGTTGCCGGCGTGTAGACCGGCAATTCGACGGTTGCCGCGTCCGCGTAATCACCTGAAACGGCTGCGATCTGGATGCGGGCTGTCCCCGCGCTGTTTGTGTTGGCCGCGAAGCGGACTTCGCGACGGTCGTTTGCCGGCACTTCGACTCGCAACCCCAATGGATTTTGCATTTCCAAGTTCCCGGTACGTACTGCCACATCCACGGTTGCCGGCGTATCCGTTTGATTCTGCAAGACGATCGGCAGTTCGAAGCTGTCGCCAAAGTTGAGGAATCGCGGCGCGGCCGGCCGGACCATCAGCGGTAGTCTAGCCGTGACGTTGGTCTCGCCCACGCCGAAGTATTTCTCGCCGGCCACTGCCCGCACCATGACCCGGTACCGAGTCAAGTTATCCGGCAGCTTGTAGTCCACGGTAGCGTTGCCCTCAGCGTCAGTGCGGATCGCCGGTTCGAATACGGCTAACGGGTTGAAGTCGGAGCGTACGGATATCGGCGCCTGCTCCTCGGGCGCACTGCTCATCACCCGTGCGCTATCCATCATCATTCCGCCTTCCGCGGCCGGCGCGGCGGCCGCAGCCATGGTGGGCATGGGGGCCTCCATCATGGCGAAGGACTCTTCTGCCATATCCTGCGCTCCCGATGCGGACGTAGCCTCGTCGAGAGCACCGGATCCTACGAGATCAGCGTTGGCTAACACGATACTGCCTCGTCCATAGTACGACTGAACACCGTCCTGTATCGTCTGGTAGAAAGTATCGAGAGGGTTCGAAAGCGTATAGTCTGTCAGCGCGAGGATCGCCTCGTCTACCACGACGACCGCCAATTCCGCGTTCTCCACGGGGTCACCGTCCGCATCCACTACCTTCACATCCAGCGAAGTCTCATCCCCAGGTTGTAGTTCCTTGTCTGCCGGAACTACGGTCAGCCCCAGTTCGCGGCTATGAGGCGAGACCTCCAGCAGGAGCGTGCCGCTTGCATAAGCCGGCCGCTGCGGGAGATTGTCGCGGGGCGTACCGTCGTCTGCGACGCGCGGGGCAGCACCTACGAGGTCCACGCCCACTGTGACATTTGGGATATACTCATCCAGGAGGGGAATCTGCAACGTAAAGGTCGAATCTTCCATATGGAACGACTCGGAGGAGACGATGCCGTTGCGACGCAGTGTCAGCACACCTTCGGCAGGTGCAAAAGGCGACTGCACGAGGATTTCGGCGGTGTCGCCCGGCTGGTAGACTTCTTTGTCGGGGATTAGGTCAGCGTCTTCGCGCTCGACGTTGCGCACGGGCGGGCGCTGGCCGCCGCTGACCCAGCGCGTGAGCTGGCTGAAATTCTCCCGCCCCTCACTGTCTTGGATGGTGGCGCTGATTCGGTACTCGCCGCCTATGCTGGTCTCGAATGTGCACGTGACCGGCTCCAGCGTCGAGCCGACGGTGCATTTCTGTTCGTCCACTTCCTTCTCCACCCACGAACCTTTTTCGTATTTCCACTCCAAACGTGCCGCCGACATCTCAATGGGACGGTCTTCTACCGCATTGCCGTCGAGGTCGGTCACGATGGCCTGAATGTCGAGCGGATCGCCGGCGTCCACGAACGTACTGTCACTGCGCAAACCGACATAGAGCCGGGCGGGGTGAACGAGGAAGCTCGTGGATGACGCCCAGCTCTGGCGGTTGACGTCCATCACGGCCGCTTGCGCCATCACCGAATAGGGCCGACGTTCCGTTGCGGTCGGGAACCCAATCGACAGGGTGTGGGCGCCCGAGGCATCCGTGTGCGCAGAGTAGGTGCTGGTG
The DNA here is from genome assembly GCA_046259705.1 of Caldilineaceae bacterium. Lineage (GTDB taxonomy): Bacteria > Chloroflexota > Anaerolineae > Caldilineales > Caldilineaceae > JASGTU01. The sequence continues at coordinate 14,227 of JBJYXA010000590.1, read as the reverse complement.
CTGCTGGTGTTATCGAAGGTTGGGTCGGAGTAGTATCCCCACCACGGCGTCCACACGCCGAAGGTGAAGTCAGGCCAGTTGGGCGGAGAATAGGAAGCTGGGCTGGATGTTACGGTCCAGTTCGTTTCCGCGTTGGGCAGCGGCCCTCCTGCATAATAGCCCGCGTGCACCGAGACGAGCGCTTCACCGCCAACGAAGTAGGGACCTTCACCGTCCGGCTGGGCAGACACTTCAAACTCAGGACGGCGAAATTCCTGTATTTGGAATCCATGGTAGTAGTCTTGGCCGTACACGTTCCCGGTAGTCGCGGCCGTGAGATAGACGTTGCCGTAACCGAGATTCGCGTTCTCGGGCAGTGTGAACGTCAAATCGAATCCACCCAGGTCGTTGACGTCCGTGGTGCCGTCCTCGAGCTGATTGCCCTGCGGGTCAAAGACTTGGTAGCGCACAGACGTGGCGCCGGGCACGAGCGCTACATCTGCGTCCTGTTTTGCACCGATCTTGCGTAACCAGCCCTTGAGATGGACGTCTTCGCCGGGGCGATACATGGCCCGGTCGTCGAATACGTGCCACCGAACCTCGTCCCTCACGACCTGCTTGGCGAAGCCATTGCTTCCCCAGTAGTACATGGAGTAGGGTAGTATGGCCGTGTCGGAGCCCCGCTGTGCCACCAGAATTGGTTCGGCAGTATTGGGCAGCGCTATGCGAGCTAAGCCGTTTGCATTAGAGAACGCGGTCTCCGAATCGCCTAGTGTAACTGTGACTTTCTCAAGGGGTTTTCCGCTGGCGAGGGACGTGGTCCAAGCAAGTAGATCACTGTGGTCGACAAATGCGTCCAGTCCGATTTGTGTGACCTGTACCCAGGCGTACAGCAGATCATTCCCCGACCGATTGCGACGAAACAGCGTACGAATCGGATCATCGACTACAACGATGAGGTTTCCCGAGTCACCGTCCAGCGCCTGCGAGAGATCGATGGTCGTCTCTGTCAGGGAATCCGGCTCGCCCTCGATCGTATACAACTTGGACAGCACTTCCATGCCGGGCGGCGTAAACGTCGTGCCGTCGTAATTGTACGTGCGTTGGTATTCTTGATAGGCGACCCAATCCTGCGGAGTCACGGCGTAGGCGCGCACGCGCAGGCGCGGTTGATTGATCGAGTAGAAGCTAATTGACGGCGGATCGACCGACGGGTCTACGGTGATGAGATTGTTTCCCAATCCGAACAGCGCGCGCGGAGCCGACCCGGTAGTGAACGAGAGCTCGGCGTCCTCGCCAAGCGTTTGGCCGAATACGTCCTGCAGTGCACCGTCGATCACCACCTGATAGGTCGTGCGCCCTGCCGTCTGTCCACGTATGCGCAAGTTGCTGCCTATCGCTTCTATGACTTGGCCCGGGATTTCCGGTGTGACCTTTACCTGCGATTCCTCAAACGCATCCGGGTCCAGCCTGTTGTTGAAGACAACCTCGAAGGGGACCAACGGCGGGCACTCTCCGTTGTTGTCATAATAATCACAACGCTGGTCGTCGATGCGCAGCGAAGCGTAGGTCTGGAAGCTGTAGGACTGCACTTGTGTTGTCGTCAACGGACCCTCTGCCGAAGGTGTGTCTGGGCCTATATTGACCACGACCGTCGTATCCGAGGGGAAGAGCGTATCGGAGCGAAACGCCAACCAGCGCGACTCACCGCTTTCCTCGGCCAGTCTGCTGATAGTCTTGTCCGCCGCCACTTCGTCCTCCGATGCAAGACGAACGTCATAGCTGTTCCCGGACGCGGTGATGCGAATCGTTTCCAGTACGGCTTCCTGGTCGATCCGTTGGTCGAAAGAAACGAAGAACAGCGGGTCGCGTGACTGGGGCCCATAGCTAGGCTCGCTGCGCAGGACCGTAGGCGGCGGCGTGGTAAAGCTCCATTGCACGCTGTCGGCGAGTACACCGCCTGTGGCAGATTCGGTCCCAGCCGGAATTTCCGCGCGATATTCGGTTGCCATTGGGAAGCGGTCGACTTCATCTCCTGCATACTCGAATGAAAGCGTCTGCGTCCCGATCCACCGCCACACCCCTGGCAGCTCCGGCGTAAGCGTTACCGGAACATCTGCCGAAGAAAGGTCTTCCACTGTCGCCAGCGGGACCATGGGCTGGCTAAAGGTGACATTCAGAAACGGAGCGACGCGTACCTCACCCTCTGGAGCGTACCGTAGCACCGTTAGGGGACCGCCTTCTACGCCGACCGGAGCACCCGCGGTCTGAGTAGGCGGGAACGCCTCGTCAATCGTATTGCCTGTACGTGGTGGCGGCAATGGCTCAGGTGGGAGGCGAAACGCCACCTCGTCGGTAGCATCCGATTGAAGCGGCGGTAGCCTATCCAGCAACTGCGCCGTCTGTTCTGCGGACAGTGACTGCGATTGGGCAAGTGGAGGCGTTTCGACGGCAACAGGTTGTTCCACACCTTCACCTAAGACAAGCTGGAGGCCCCGGTCGGAAACCGTGCCGGCTCCCGGCGGATAGATCCCTGCAACGTCCATGATGTCTGATGACCTCACTATGGGAACGCTGGTCTCCTGCGCGTACGAACTCTGCGGTACGACCAACGGAAGAACCAAGCTGACGATGAGGAGCAGACCAAGGACCGAAGCGGCTCTGGGTCGTCGATGGTGCTGTGATCTTTTGCGTGGCATGGTCATCTCCTCGAACACACTCAAAGAATTGGGCAATTGAATACCTTCACCAACTCGAACGTCCTATGCATGGAAGTTGTGCGCGTACGCTAGGGCATTGTCTCCAAGACGGACAGGTGTATCAGAATGTTCCGGCAAAATGACCGTGCTAACGGTGCTTGACAGGCCGCTTGTGGAAACGCTATGGGGGAGTACAGATTCTGCAGCGTTGGCGGCGGCGAACCGTCGCAGGAGAGAGGTGATATTTCTACGGCGCCAGGCTTCGCGACTTGTGGTCGTGCGAAGCCTGGCGCCTATAATACTTCTCGGCGATAGTCTACATACTAGGGCTGGCGGATCGTGACGGTGTCGATCGTGTCGTCCGTCGTCAATTCTGGCAATAGATCGAGCCCATCCACCACCTGGCCGAAGAAGCCCAATTGTCCTTGGAACTCGGGCGGAGGCTGCACCAGCGCCAGCAGAATTTGGCTACTGCTGCTCGGTATGCTCGTATCCGAGGGATTTTCGACGGGTATGTAGGTCAAGATACCCACATTCATTTCAATGTCGGGGTTCAGCTCGGCGTCAATCTTGTATCCGGCATCGTTGAGCGGGTTATCGTCCGGCGCACCGAAGACAATAGAATCACCAGGACGCACCAAGCTGATCGGCGTGTTGTCATAGAAGCCGAGATCCGCCAGCACGACGAAATTATTGACTGCTACCGGCGCTTCGGCTGCGTAAAGCTTCACGACAAGGTCACCCTTGCTGGTGCTGATGACGGCCTCGTACTCTGCACCGCTGTCGATGGTCATCTCCGGCGCCGTATTGAAATAGTTCACCCTGTCGGCCGGTTCCAGCGTTGCAAGGGGCCGGTCAGCCGAACTTAGCTCGCTCGGCGCATATGGCGTCGGCGTCATGGTCGGGGTCGGAGTCGGTGGCGATGGCGTGGGTGTGGGGAGGATACTCGTGTCTGATTCCTCGATATCTACGCTGTAGATCATGTCGCCAGTCGTGCCTGCATCGGTTTCTGGATCGATGCGCGTGATGCCAGCCAGAACGTCCTCTCCCTCGATGACCTTGCCGAAAATAGTATGCATCCCGTTGAGCCACTCAGTGGGTGCAAAGGTGATGAAGAATTGGCTGCCGTTGGTGCCTGGGCCGCGATTGGCCATGGCCAACAGTCCGGACTGGTCGAATTCCAGCCCCGGGTAGAATTCGTCTTCGAACTCGTAACCGGGACCGCCGGTCCCGGTCCCTGTTGGGTCGCCCGCCTGTGCCATGAAACCGTCCATGACGCGATGAAAGGTAGTGTTGTCGTAGAACCCCTGGCGCGCCAAGAATACGAAATTGTTCACGGTTTTGGGCGCGCGGTCGGCGAACAGCTGTATCTTGATATCGCCTTTCTCCGTGTGTAGGGTCGCGTAGTAATACTGATCAGGATCGATACTCATCTCCGGCGGCGTATCGTACATGCCGTTGCGCTGTGCGACATCCATGGCTGCCACAGGTCCGGGCTCGCCGGCTAGTGGAGAAGTAGCCGCCGTTGAGGTGATCGCCGGCTGCGGCGTCTCGATAATTGGCGATTCCGGCGCGACGGCTGAGGTGCTGCATGAAGCCATCAACAAGGCGGCGAAGATCAGAATCAGTAGGGGGAGCGCCAATCGAAGCGTCCCTATAGGCATGCAAATAACTGCGTTCGTCTTTGTGAAAGATTGCTGGGTTGTCATCAAGACACACTCCAAGGGTACTAGTGCTGACTGGGCAATGGACAATTTCCTATACATTCGATCCGATATTCGAGATGCCCACTACCGCCGGAAATTCCAGAACAAGCTAATCTGAGGCCGGCGCCGCCGGACCACCGGCAGTTTCTATGCCTGTCACGTTCGCTTCACTGACACCGCCGCGCCACAACTCAAGACGCCCGATGGCTAACAGCGAAACAATGCTCGCGCTGACACCGATGACGAGCGCCTCTTGCCAAGTAGCCTGCGTCAAGAACACAGCAGCGAGGCCCGTGGCGCAACTCAACAGATAGCAGAGCAAAACGGCCTCACGGCGACTTCCTGTGAGTAAGGCAAGTCGATGGCTAAGGTGATCCTTTCCCGGCGTGGTTAGCGGATTTTTGCCTCGCCGTAAGCGGCTGATGAATACCAGGGTTGTGTCGAAGATCGGCACGCCAAGTACAAGGATTGGAATCATCCATGTGATCATGACGCTGTTGGACGGAAAGCGTAGTTTGATGCCAACCGCGGCCAACAGAAAGCCAATAAACAGCGAACCGGTATCGCCCATGAAGATATGGGCTGGGTTCCAATTATAAACGAGGAATCCTGCACAAGCACCCGCCAGCGCCGCGGCCAGCGCCCCCACCAGATACTGGTCACTCATCGAAGCCAACAACGTAAAAAAGATGGCCGAGATCATCGCGATGCCGCCGGCCAATCCATCCATATTGTCCAATAGATTGAATGCATTGGTGATGCCGATCACCCAAAATATGGTGATGGCAATATCCAGCCATGAACGAAAGATCCTCACCTGCACGCCACTGTAGACGAGAATTCCAGCCGCCAGCAACTGTCCAAGCAACTTCACGTAGCTGCCCAGTCCCCAACGGTCGTCCACGATGCCCATCAGACTGATCAGTGTGGCGCCCACGAAGATGCCGACTACCTGGTTGACGTACGCTCGATCCCCGTACAGAATCAGCACCAACAAGAATGACAAATAGATGGCGGCGCCGCCCAACAGCGGTACGGGATGTGTCTGGAGTTTTCTCTGATTCGGGTTGTCGGTGACACCGAAACGCAGCGCGACGCGCCGCAAGAGGGGAGTGGCCCCAATAGCCAAAGCAAGCGCACTTGCCGCGATGAGCAGATACGGTGTCATGGATGGGGTGCTTTTTCAGTTCGAAGCCTTGATTTCATCGATCAACTCCTCGACCTGGGTACGGTCGTCTCCATTCGCCAGCGCCAGCGCCTGCTCAGCGAATACAAGCGCGTCCGCAGGTTGGCCCGTCTGTTCGAGGATTTGGGCAATGGCAAAGGGATGCTCGAAGCGATCCGGCTCTAGATCCGATAACCTACGTAGTGTCTCTACTGCGCGATTCAACTCCTGTTTGTTCAGGTAGAGATTTGCCAATGAAGTGAGCGTGCCGGTGTCGTTGGGATCTAGGCTTACGATCTGCTCGTAGTGCGCTATTGCTTGATCCGGTTTGCCCGCAATTTGATAGAGTTGACCGGTAAGCTGGTGAGCGGCGATAAGGTCCTGCGTGTTTTCAGGGCTAATTGTAGCCAAATACTTTTCGGCCCATTCGATAGCCAAATCGGTTTGCTGCGAATCCCGATACAGCAGGGCCAGGTTACGCATCGCCCCGGCATTGTTTGGCTGAAAATCTGCGACTCGCAGGTTCGCGTCGATTGCATCCTCATAGTCCCCTTCACGGGCAGCCGCTACGCCGAGAAAGCTGAACAACTGCACGCTGTTGGGTAATTTGGCCGTGCCCTCTTTCAATATCGCGAGGGCTTTGTCAAAAGCGGATTCCGTCTCATACATGTCCGCCAGCAGCAAATATGTCTGATCATATTTATCATCCAGTGAGAGGCTGTGCTCATACGCCTGCTCGGCAAGGTCTCGCTCGCCACGGGCCAGGTGCGAATTGCCCTTTTCATTCCAGAGATGGGCCGCGTGCGGGCTAAGTGTGACGGCCATGTCATAGGCGGCGATGCTTTTGTCCAACATCTCCTGGCGCTCTTGTTCTTGCGGACTGAGGTCGGCCCAAGCGCGATAGAGGCGAGCCAAATTGGCCGTATGATCGGTGTTCAGTGGATTGACGCGCTGGGCTTCCTTTAGGACAATTTCCGCCGACCGCAGCAGGTCTTCCCGACCCATCATGCTCACCTGCTCTGGGGCCAGGTTCAGAACATCGTCCAGCGTGGCGTCATCCGGCAGTGAAACCGCGCCTTCCGGATCGGCCTTTTTCGCCTGTTCCAGGAGCGCGCGCCCCAGGAACAGCATGTAGTGGTCTTCCGTGCGCCGGGCGTTGAGTGCTCGGCGGTAGAGCTCTACGCTACTGACCCAGTTCCCCTGGGCGTCGAATTGTTGGCCCTGTTTATAGATCGTATCGGCGCGCACCAGGGCAATGTTCACGGAGTCGACAATGAATAGGGTTGCGAGAGCAACCACTGCGCCTGTAGCCGCTGCTGCAATCCAGTGCGAAGCGCTGGGAAGCCGTTGGTCTCGCAGCCATGGCCAAGCATAGACGGTTGCTGCCGTAAGTAGCCAGGCGACAAGAATCCAGGTGAAGATGGCGAAGTGAGCGGACACCTGGGCCAATTGACTATCCAGATCGGTCCCCGCTTGGCTAGGCAACATACGCGACGCTTCCAACAGGCCATAGATGAACCACACGGACCAAACGATCAACGCATGGAGCAGATAGCCGCGCAGCCACCAGCGGGCGCCAGGGGAATCTCTGTGCTGTAAACTCTCCACAGCCAGCCCAATCGTCGCCGCCACAAACCAGGTGAACAACATGAGAAAAAGTATGGCCGGGCTGCGTGGAAACTCACCGTTGGCGGCTCGCCGCGTGATGGACCCGAACAAGATGTCCAGGGTCTGTGAAACATGGCGCGTGTTGGTCGTGTAGATGTACACGAAAGTGATGAAGATAAGCACGTCCGTCATCACCGTGGTCGCGACCGCAGGCAGCGAAGGTGAGTATTCGCTGCGCGGCTGGCGTTGGCGCCGTCTATTGGCTTTGCGGTTCGATTTCGCTTGCCGCTGCAATACTTCCTGTGTGTCAGCCGTGTCCGTCGACGCTCCGGACAGCGCAAACGCCTCCGGCTGCGCCCAGCGCATGCCGAGCGCCAGCAGCAGGGCAGTGTATATCCAGAAATAGGTGCGGGTCGCGGCAATGGCTATGCCAAAGTGGATTTCGGTGAAATGGGCGGCAAATGTCGCCATCAACGTGACAATCAGCAATTGTCTGGGCAATTCACTCCGCTGGACGCTTGCGCCAGGATGGAGAAATGCGGCCAGCGTGACGTAAGCGCCGAGACCGAGCATCATGCCTGCCGGTAGCGCCACGCCAAAGAAACGCCAGCTCGAGTCGTACCAACGAAAAATCAATACAAAAACCACGCTACAGCTCAGCAGTAGGCCACCAAACAGCAGGGAATCGCGGCGATTACTCAGCAGGCCGAGCCACCGTAGCGCCCAATAGAAGATAGCAACGAACAGTGTTAGGTAGGCGAGAAAGCCAAGCACACCGGTGATCACGAGCGAGTCCCAAGTCTCGTTGTGCGAACGATCCGGACTGGCATTGCGTGATTCCAGTTGCGCCAGCTCTGGCGGATAGAACGGATTGTACGCGATCCACATCGCTTCTGGCCCGTATCCTACCAGCGGTCGGATTGGGTTGATTGCATCTGTGGATCCGTCTGGATAGATGAGCGGTTCATGTGGGCTGACCATCGCCGCCGCGCCCTGCCAGATCAACACACGAACTCGTCCGGTACCTCCGCCGGATTCCAGGAGTGTGGTAAGCCGGCCGATGTGCGGAACGGAGCGAAGACCGGAAAAGACGGGCAACGTGTTGGCAGCTACCAGCAATAGCGCGCCCGCCACCCCCAGCGATACCCAGATCGCCGTCCATGCTTTATATCGTTTTGGTCGCAAGGCGCTAAACAAGAGGAGCACAAATAGGTACGTGCCCAGCATCAGACCAAGCCACGGGCCACGACTCAGCGTCCAGAATATGGCAATGAGCTGCACCAACAGGACGAAGAGATAGGCGCCGCCCGCGAGCGCCGAAGAAATGTCCTGCCGGCCCTCGTCATCATCTTCGGCGTGTCCCAATAAATAGGCGAAACTGCTATATACTCGCTCGAAGGTGAAGAAGAACGCCATGATCAGGTAGGCTGCCAGGAAAATAGCGTTCCCTGCGTTGGCAGCCACGCGGGTCTGCGTATCCCCACCCCACGGCAGAGGGTCTATCCCATAGTGTTGTACGATGCCGTAGATCGCGATGGGCAGACTTGTAAGGATCACGGCATGCTGCAAACGTCGTATTTGAAGCGGTTGGCGCAAATGGCCCATCGTGATGAGGGCGATGACGACGTAACTCAGAAGGGTATACGTCCCCTGCAGACGCTGGTAGGAACCCCACCAACTGACATAGCGCGCAACGCTGAGCACCGTGCTGATCAGATACGCGAGAACAAGCAGGAGAATTGGCAGAAGGAGGGGCGTATGAACCAGACGCGATAACCATGAAATGCTCGTTGCGTCTCCGTTCTCGGTCTCCTCTTCATTTGGGGACGTCGCATAGGCCGGCAACCATAGGGCGCCGCTATTGGCGAGTTTCGTCAGCCACGCTACCGCCATAATCAACGCGATCGTGCGGATTAGGCTGATTTTGTCCGGTTCGAAGACCCGGCTTGAGAATACATTGAAGAAGAGTGGCGCAAGTACCAGCGCAGCCAACCATCCAGCTTCGATAACTGCGCTGAGCCATGCATCGAGCTTTGACTTGAACGCCATGGACAAGTGTGTCTATGCCTCTCCGTTTGTGCGGTGAACTTCCGCGTGTTTCTATTGGGCGAGCGGCGATCTACTCCCTCGCGGTGAATGTATCGTACCGTAGGGACTCGGCTTGCCGCAAAATGATTCCACGATCAAGGCCCTTGAGTCAAATATCCTTGACAATCGGTCCCAGACGAACTTCGTTCCCTTCGCGAGCAGACTGATAAATCGCCAGCACAAGTTCCAGCGAACGTCTAGCTTCCACCCCGGTGGTGTCCGGTTCCATGCCCGTCAACACAGCCTGTGCGAAGTTGCGAATCACCTCACGATGACTGTACCCGTAGACAGAGGGTGGGTCGACCCGCTGGCTGGTAAGGATTTCAGATTCCTGTTCGAGCTGGCCGTCCACCTTCCATAACGTAATACGGTTCAGCGCGGTGCCGCCGATCTTCACGGAACCGCGCTCGCCAAATACGGCCACGGAGCCTTCGAGATTCTGCGGCCACGTAAGCGTCGAACCCTCGATGGAGCCTATGGCGCCGCTGGCGAATCGCAACGATGCCACACCGACATCTTCCGCCTCCATCTTGTGCGCCAGCGTGGCCGTATACGCGCTAACGGCCGATACGGGCCCCATGAACCACTGCAGCGCGTCGATGTGGTGGATGCTCTGGTTCATCAGCGCGCCGCCGTCCATTGCCCACGTACCGTGCCATTCGTCTTCATAGTACGACTGCGGTCGAAACCAGCGCACGGTTGCATTGCCTAGGTAAAGCTGGCCCAGGCCGCCGCTGTCGATCAATTGGCGTACCTGCTGCATAGGATGGTTGTAGCGGTTCTGCAGAACAACTGCCAGCGTCACGCCCTCATTCTTTGCCACCGCTATCATGTGGTCGGCGTCTTCTAGCCGGATGGCGATCGGCTTTTCCACAAGAACGTGCTTGCCTGCGCGCATGGCGTCGACGGCGATCTCGGCGTGCAGACCGCTTGGAACACAGATACTGACGGCATCGATATCGTTTCGGTCCAACAACGCACGGTAGTCTTGATAGGGCTTTCCGCCGAACTCCGCAGAGAACGTTTCGGCCCGCGCCATCTTGCTGTCCGCCACGGCAATCAGCTCTGTGTGGTCCAGTTGGTTGATGGATTGTGCGTGCCGGGGGGCGACGCGGCCGCAGCCGATAATGCCAAAACGAAGCCGCATACGAAAAATCTCCAGTCGATTACCTTGTGAGCGCTTCCTGATAGAAAGCGATGATGCGCGCGACCATGGTGCGGTCAGAGAATTCGTTGCGTGCGCGTGTAAGTGCGTTTCTACTCATTGTTTGGCGTAGCGTTTCGTTCTCCAGCAACCGCGTGATGGCCGTCGCCAGCGCTGTGGGATCGTTGGGGGCCACAACCGCGCCGGTCTCCCCGTCCACGTTGACGAACGACGTCCCTGTGCCCAACTCCGTGGACACGACGGGCAGCCCGCAAGCCATCGCCTCGATCTGCACGATACCAAAGGCTTCGGCCCGATTCGTAGACGGCAACACGAAGACGTCTGCTGCGTGGTATGCGGCGACGACTTCCTCGTCAGAGAAATCACCGGCAAACGAGACTCTGTCGGACAGGTTATCCCTTGCCATCTGCGCCTGCCACTGCTCGCCCATGGGGCCAGTGCCTACGATAAGCAAATTAGCGTCTATATGGTGCATGGCGTTCAGCAATACGTCGACACCTTTGTAGTGGCGCAACCGGCCAACGAACAATATCAATGGACCGCCAAACCGGTCGCGCAGCTGTGCAGCTCTCGCAGTGACTTCAGGAGTAGGTACAAATCGGTCCAACGCGATACCGTACGGAATCACGCGGCACTTATGCGCGACCGGGGCCAGATATGCGGACGAACGGATGTAAGCCGGGCTTGCCACCGCGATGAGGTTGGCGCGCTGCAGCAGAATGCGCAGGAAAGGACCGTATAGCGTACCCAATACCCGTTGCCTCACGATGTCACTGTGATAGCTCAACACGGTGCGCCGGCTTCTCCCCAAGAAAAGCTGTCCCAATTCCCCGGGCGGATAAGGCAAATGCAGGTGCGCAATCTCGGTGTCGCGCTCCATCTCTCTCAAAGCAGTAAACAGGCGCGGTGCAATAGGAGCCGTCGATATGTTTAGGGCGCGGCCGGCCTTGTACACGGGCACGCCGTCTATTTCGTCGCTGCAGGTGTCCGGCCCTGTGTTGGTGACCAGTACCCGGGCATCCACGCCGCTGCCGCGCAAACCCTCGGATAGGACGCGAATGTGGTTCTCAATGCCACCGACAACGGGTGCATAGTCTTTATAGATGTGCAGCACTCGCATCTCGCTCGCCTCAGGGTATAAGCTCGATGGACAAAATCATTGGTACACAGCACGATAGAGGTCCAACGTTTTGCTCGCTGTCGATCGCCACGTGAACTCGCTCGCTCGCTGCAATCCTCGCTGGCTCAGATTGGCGCGCAGGGCGCCGTCGCCGATCAGGGCGCGCAGTGCCAATGCGATGGACCCCACATCCTTGGGATCGAAGTAGAATGCGGCGTCGCCTGCTACCTCCGGTAGACTGGACGCAGCGCTGCATGCGACCGGTACGCCACAAGCCATCGCCTCCAGTACAGGCAGGCCGAATCCCTCATACAGACTTGGGAACACAAAGGCCATGGCCGCGCTGTAGAGCGCGGGCAGATCGGCATCGTCTATGGGGCCGAGGAAGCGAATCCGGTCGCCGAGTCGGTGGTGAGCAACCTGCTGCTTCGCCTCCGGATATTGGTCGTCCCACGCCCCGGCGATGAGCAGAGACGGCAGCATCGCGTTTTCTCGCGAACATTGTGCTGCTAACAGCGCATACGCGTCCACCAAGCGCACGAGGTTCTTGTGCGGTTTGTTGCTGCCGAAGTACAACAGGAAATCGCCCGGCTGCCGGAATGAAACGCGCACGTTCTCCTGTTCCTGTTTCGGCCGCGGACGGAACGCCTCGTCGACACCCAGGTAGATCGTTGTTACGCGCTTAGGATCAACCGTGAAGTGGGTCTCCAGATCCCGGCGTGTGGCATCCGAAATGGTGATGATCCCCACGCTTGCCCGCAATGCCAGCATGGTTGTGAGACGAAACAACGTTCGCGCCCGAAAGGATACGGTTTCAGGATACGTTAGCGAGATAGTGTCGTAGATAGTTAGCAGGGCAGGGCAGGGAATGCGGTACGGCATGAGATAGTACGAGCTGTGATAGACCGCACGCGTCCCGCAGGATTTCGCTTGCACGCGTAATAGGCGTGGAACCTTCCATTGTTGGCGCAACGAGAACGGTGTCGCACTCGTTTCGACCTTGCTCACCTTATCGGATGGTGTTGTGTCCGTGCCTGGGAAGCTGCCGCCGGTTTGAGCCAGCAAGACGAGCTCCTCGTTATCGGCCAACATAGCTGGCACCTCCCGCGCGAGGTTATGGACATACCTTCCAATGCCAGGGAAGTGAGGTGTGACAGTGCGAACATCCAGAACGTAACGAACCATGACGATGCTATGTGATGGTCTGCCAGATGTGGACGCATGTTTCGGCTGGCATGCGTAATAAGGGCGAGGGTAGGCTCATCGTTTGCCGAATAACCGGCCCAGTGTGCGTCGTTCCGGTTCGCACGCAACGAGACGATGTCTATCGCAACGCAGCAAACGGACACCGCTTCGCGCGGCAGCGATGCGTGACGCGTCGGCGGTGACGCGGCCCACTACCCAGTCACAAGCGGAGAGTAGCTCCAGCTCTAGAATCGCGCTAGATGGATCCGGTGGGTCGTCTTCCAGCTCCGCAAACTCATATCCCGACGCGTCCCCGATAGCTGCATGGTCGTCCACAGTAGCGCCGAACACGATCACACGCTGGACACCCTGAGTGCTCTGTATTTGGTTCACCTGATTTAGGAGCGCTGCCAACGGAGCGTCCTCCTCGGCCGCCAGTTCGCTACCGCGCCCCAAGTAGAGGCCGATGACGGGTTGGTCGGACCAGATTGTATCCTTTACATGCTGCAGACGTTGTGTCATTTCCTCAGACAGGCGAAGGCGGGACAAGGTTTCGCCGTCGAACATCATGCGCGGACATTTCGACGACCCGAAGCTAGGCGGCGCCCAAGGAAAAAAGTAACCGCGCAATCGATTGTTAGCCCAAAACGAGGAGAAGTTGAAGCGTACGACCTTGTCGCGTTGCTCTATGTCGAAGCTTGCTTCCTTCGCGACATGACTTGCAATGTCCGCGTACGTCACCGAGCCGAGCGGCAAATAGGGTTCCGGGTACTTAGGATCGTCGTACGGTCTCACCACGAGCGTGCGATCGAGTATGTAGGCTAGCTGCAAGACGAGCATCCGCCGGCTGACCATTTCTGCGGGCAGCATTGGCTCTTCCTCGACAAGCAAGAATCGTCCCCTATCCAACGCCTGGTCGAACTGGAGTTCATCTAACTTCGCATGGAATTGTTGCGCCGTCTGCGCGTACTTGACTTCTGGCATGGGTCAGTCTCAGTTACAGTCTTTTCCGCCTTAGAATTCCATGGCGAAGGTTCTACAGTTTCTGACTACAGGATGTGATCGTATATCGATTGAATAGACTGGGCAGTCATTCTAACATCAAAATGCTCAACGGCCCGACGCCGTGCGGCTTCGCCCAGGTGCTGCGCATAAGTGGGCTAGTTGATCAAGACTGGTAGCGCAGTGCAAGTCCAGCCACATTGTTCGGAAATCAAATGTGACCGGCGCCTTTAGGGCGTTTGTCCAGCGAATACTTTCGGACCACGGAAAATCGTCGCCGGTAGGGGGCAAGAATCCTGTCGAGGCCGACCCTACGCAGGAATTTTGACAAGTGCGTACGTCCGAAATGATACGTGCTGTAGAGCGCGTTCCTGTACGGGTGGCCTAAATATGCCGTCTTGATACGCCAGATTTCCAGCGATAGCGGCAGAACTGCGCTATCTGATGTGCCACCAAGTCGCATGTTGGCAAGTACGTCCGGCAAGGCAAGAAAGCGTTCGCCGGAGCGAT
>JBJYXA010000589.1:0-2945 GCA_046259705.1 Caldilineaceae bacterium | reverse complement strand
TCTAGTCTACCGCGATGTCCGCGGCAATCCCGTCGCCTACGTCCTCGTGTACAGCCCGGCGGAGTAAGCAATCGGCCGCAGATTTTCGCAGATTCCTCTACTTGCTTCTGAGAGCCAACTGATTTCGAGTTGCCTCGCTAACGGGTAGACTTGCCGCGGCTAGGCAACCTTTTGGCTGTCGTGCCGTCAGTAGTCAGATTGCCGCACGCGACTTTTTCTTTTACGTCGGAGCAAGAATCGGCGAGGATGTGCACGATCTGCGCAGATCGGCGTGCCGCTCCCCGTCTCCTCTCGATCGAGCTTCGAGTTTGTGCAGCGCCGATGTGCCTGCTATACTGTCTCGGTTATTAGTGCAGACAGAAATGAAGAACCGGCCGCCACCAGCAGCGGCGCGCGTAGGCTATAGGGAGACACTGAGATGGGTTTGAGTTCGTTCCTGATGATTGCCTCAGACATTGTGGCTGTTGCATTGATCGCCGTGGTCATGATTCAGGGCCAGACTAGCGCCGGCCTCGGCAGCATGTTTGGCGGCAGCGATATTTACCGCTCACGGCGCGGCATGGAAAAGACGCTCTACCAGGCCACTTTCCTTCTGGGCGGCCTCTATGCGATTCTCGCGCTGCTCTCCGTTGGCCTAGCATAGGTCACTTCTGCGTACAGCGGACGGCCACGGTCACTCGCCGCGGCCATCCGGCGACCGCACCGGCCCTACGTGGCCGTGTTCGGACCTAGGGGACCATCGTCTAGAGATGGGGCCTCACGTTCCGGATGACTTTGCGGCCACCATTTGCACGGCGTCACGGGTCGTCGCTTCCCGAACGCGTCAGGCCGTGCCGGCGTTTCTAAAGGTGGTCGACGCCTCCCACTCGGGAGAAGCGTCGTGACTGCCGAGGAGCATCGTCACCTAACGCACTCCATGTCAGCACATCCAGGCCAGGATCTTCGTATGCCGGACTCGCCGGCAGCTTCCATCGGCCAGCACATTCGATGGCAAGCCGCGCTTGCGCTTGTCGGAATCGCGTTGCTGGCCCTAGTGCTGGGCTATTCCACCTACAGCGTCGCAACCGTGCTCGTGCCGGACCGGGGCGGTCTCTACCGCGAGGGCGTCGCCGGCAACCCCAAATACCTGAATCCGCTCTTGTGCGATGCCACCGACGTGGACATGGACCTCTGCGCCCTGCTCTATCGCGGCTTGACGCGTATCGACAAAGATGGGCGCGTCGTGAGCGACCTGGCTGACAACTGGACGATCACCGACGGCGTCGTGTACGAGTTTCACCTGAAGCCCGATCAATACTGGCACGACGGCGAACCCGTCACCGCCGATGACGTCATGTTCACCGTCGGCGTGTTGCAGGACCCGGAGGTGTACAGCCTGCCCGACCTGACCAGCCTGTGGCGCGCGGTCGAAGCGGAAAAGGTGGATGACCGCACGGTTCGCTTCACGCTCACCGAGCCCTTCACGCCCTTCCTGGACTACACGTCCATCGGTCTCTTGCCCGCGCACATTTGGCGCGGCATCCCGGCCAAAGAGTTGACCACCATGCCGTTGAACGTGACGCCCATTGGCAATGGACCGCTCAAGGTTGTGGAGACCGCGGCCGACCATATTCGGCTGGAGCCGAGCCCCTATTACGCCGGACCCCGGCCCTATCTGTCCGCACTCGAGCTGCGCTTCTACCCGGACCACGCCAGCCTCTTTCCTGCCTTCGTCAGCGGAGATATCGAAGGCATCAGCCAGGTTTTTGTCGAAGACTTGCCGCAGGCCACCGAGCGCGAAGACCTCACGCTCTTCTCTTCCGCCACGTCCGAATATCTCAGCCTCGTGCTGAACCTAAAGAACCCGGACGTTCCATTCTTGCAAGAGAAGGAGATTCGCCAGGCGCTCTTCTACGGCCTCGACCGCCAGCGCTTGGTGGAGGAGGTCGCACGCGGGCAGGGCATCGTGGCCGACAGCCCGTTCCTGCCCGAAAACTGGGCGTATAATCCCAACGTGCGCAAGTACGAGTACGATCCGGTCAAGGCCAGCGGGCTGCTCGACGCTGCAGGGTGGATCGACACGGACGGCGACGGCATCCGCGACAAAGACGGTACGCCCATGCGGTTGTTGCTCTACTCAAACGATGACCCCCTGCGCCAGGACTTGGTGGAGCGCATCGCCGCGGACTGGCGCGCCATCGGCGTGGATGCGGAACCGACCATCGTCAGCTTTGCCGGTCTCGTCACCGATTTCCTCAATCCCCGTCGCTTCGACGTCGCCTTGGTCGGCTGGGAAATCATCGGCGACCCTGACCCGTATCCGCTCTGGCACAGCACGCAGGCCACGGGTGGTGGCCAGAACTACAGCGGTTGGGAATCCGAAGAAGCTGACAAGCTCATCGAAGAGGCGCGCGGTCTGATCGATGAAGACGAGCGCAAGGCGCTGTACTATCAGTTCCAGGACATCTTTGTCGACGAGTTGCCCGCTTTGCTGCTTTACTATCCCGTCTACACGTACGGCGTCAGCAACGAAGTGCACAATGTACAGATCGGTTCCCTAAACCAGCCGGCCGAACGTTTCCGCACCTTCGATCAGTGGTACATGCGCACCCGGCGTGTGCCTGCCAATCAGGTCCCGTCCAACAACCCGCCCACGCCCCCTGGCCAGCCCGCAGAGTAACCTCAGACGCTCTGGCGGCGCAGCGATCACTGCCAGTCGACCGCTGCACCGTCCTAAGTAGCTGCCAGAAATTCAACATATGCAATGAACATTGCCAATATATTCTGAGAAATACAAATTGCCATCAATATTCGTAGGTCACCTTTGCAAGGTGACGTGCCTCATACGGCAATATACTTAGCACTATCTCCGTTCATATCAATTTGAATCGCCGATTTTTATGGAATAATGCGTGCAACTCGTAGGCCAGCTTTGCAAGATAACGCCCCTACAGAATATTGACCAC
>JBJYXA010000588.1:0-4126 GCA_046259705.1 Caldilineaceae bacterium | reverse complement strand
GAAACCGAGTATCTCATCTGCTGACGCACGAGGCAGGTGTGGACGTTGGCCTCACCATAGAATTCCAGTCCTGGTCGTTGACAGGCAATGATATGCTGGGAGGTAGTTTGTTGCCGAACTGGTCCACTATTGTCCCTCAATGGTGGTCAGTTTCACCGATACGCTTGGGGGTATCGCAGCTGTCTGGAGCAACGGGCCGAGACTCTGGAGCTTGACGCCACTTTGCCCGTGCAAGTGAGCCGGCGCGGTTGACATTCTTGCCTTGCATCGCATCGTGTTGGCCTGGTCGGTAAGCTGGGTCGGCGCTGACGCTTGACGACCCAACCGCCAAAGCAAACATCTAGAAGCTGGCCCTTCGCACAGGCGAGTTGCCCTGCATAACCTGAATTTCTGGCCGGGTGCCGGTACAGCGCCCAAATTGCCAGCGAAAAGGATAGCTGCCATGAGCCGATCTGAACATTTCGACGTAGTGGTCGTGGGGTCTGGTTTCGGCGGCGCCGTAACGACCTATAGACTTGCGAAGGCAGGGCTCAGTGTCTGCCTCTTGGAACGGGGCAAGCGATATCCGCCCGGCTCATTTCCACGCACCCGGCGCGATATGCACCGCAACTTCTGGGATCCCAGCGAAGGCTACTACGGGCTCTACAACCTTTGGAAGTTCAAGGGAATTGAAGCCGTAATATCGAGTGGTTTGGGCGGAGGATCGCTGATATACGCCAATGTACTGTTGCGCAAGCCGAGAGAGTGGTTTGTGCAACATGGCTCCTACCAAGGCACGGTGGAACATTGGCCAATCACATACGAGGACTTGGAGCCGCATTACGAGGAAGTAGAACGCATGCTATGCGGCCAGCGATATCCGTTCGACCACGAACCGTACCGAAGTACGGCAAAGACCAATGCACTCAAGGAGGCGGCAGCAAGCCTCGGGTGGGAGTGGGAGCTTCCCAAGCTAGCGGTGACTTTTGGTAACACCACGGAAGCTCCGTCTCCGGGAGAACCGATTCAAGAGGAATATCCGAATATCCACGACCGGACACGATATACGTGCTTGCTTTGCGGAGAGTGCATGATAGGGTGCAACTACGGTAGTAAGAACACACTTGACCACACGTACATATCCGCGGCGAAGCATGAGGGCGCTGAGATCCGAACGCTATGTGAGGTGCGCTCATTTGCACCGGACGTTCGAGGATCCGGATATGTCGTTGAGTATGTACAACACGACCTAAATCGAGAGGGTGTTCGAACAAACACGCGCGACCTTCCCCGGACGCAGGTCACGTCAGATCGCCTCATCCTGGCTGCCGGAACATTCGGTACAACGTTTTTGCTGCTCAAGAACAAGAGTTCATTTCCTCAAATCAGCCGGAGACTTGGGCACCGGTTTTCTGGAAACGGTGATTTCCTGGGCTTCGCGATCGATGCCAGGCGGAACGGATCATCAACATCCTCGGCGTACCACCGGGACTTCAACCCGACTGTCGGGCCGGTCATCACGAGCACAGTTCGGGCAAAACATGGCGTCGACGGTGGCGCCGACCGAGGTTTTTTCATACAGGAAGCCGGATTTCCCGCATTTGTGACCTGGACGCTTGCAGCCACTGGCATTTCCGGGCTCGTTCGCCGCACGATCAAAACGTGGCTATACCGAATCGCCGACAGGATAAACTACAAATTCGACAACGACCTCAGTGCTGAGCTTGCCGCCGTACTTGGAAAGAGCAGCGTGTTCGAAAGCTCGATTCCCTTACTTGGTATGGGTCAGGACGTTCCTGACGGCGTAATGAGCCTGCGGAACGGGTATCTGGAAAACGACTGGACAACTCATACGTCACAGGATTTCTTTAGCGGAGTCCGTACAATGATGCGGGAGCTTGCGGATACATGGCAGGCCAAATACGTTGACAATCCAACTTACCGCCTCAAACGCGTGATCACGGTTCATCCTCTCGGCGGATGTCCAATGGGAACCGATGTCGAGAATGGGGTTGTTAACGAGTACGGTGAGGTCTTTGGCTATCCCGGTCTCTATGTTGCAGATGGCTCAGCAATGCCTGGACCGACAGGCTCGAACCCATCACTTACCATCGCTGCGTTTGCCAATCGATGCGCAGACGCCATCCTGTCAAACGTCGGTACCATACCGTCAAAGGAATAGCGACCGACGTTCTATCTCTGCTGCCCTGTCTTCTTGCTGCAAGTCAAATCCATCGAAGAATCGCCCTGTCTGCCCGGAGGAAGCCGAATCACTCTTCCAAAGCAGTACAGGACTCGCGTACGACTAAATCTCCGTACACGATGCTCTTGACCGGAATATCGTCTTCGCCGCCGATCACGCGGTGCAAGATGCGCATGGCCAGTACGCCCATCTCGTATTTGGGGATATGGAACGTCGTCAGCGACGGCTGCGTATACGCGCTGTCCTCCACATTGTCGATGCTGATCACGGAGACGTCGTCGGGGATGCGCAACCCGGCTTCTGCGATCGCGCTCATGGCGCCGAATGCCGTCTTGTCGCTGATGGCTACCACCGCGGTCGGCCGTTCTTCGCGCGCCAGGATCCGTTTCATCTGCAGATAGCCCTTGTGCGGGTGTTTGGACCTGGTGATAGGCATAAGCTCGGCGGGAATTTGCAGACCCGCCTCGGCAGCGGCAGCCTGGCAGCCGCGCAGCCGGTCTACTAGGCTGCTGTACTTGTCAGGCCCACGCAAGATCGCAACGCCTCTGTGGCCCAGGGAGAGCACGTATTGCATAACCGTAAAGCCGGCGGTGAAATTGTCACCCAACACGGTGGGCAGATGGTGACCCTTCACGTGGTTCTCGATTAACACGAGCGGCGCATCGGTGGCTTCGAGCTGGACAACCATTTCCGGCGTTACATCTCCGTCGTTGGCGATCAGCAGGCCTTGCGTCGAGCCGCCGAGTTTCGACTGCACCTCGTCCAGCCCTTCGAGGGAGCGGTCATACATGTGCAACAGCACCTGGTAGCCCAAGCGCTGCGACTCGGACTGGATGCCACGAATCACGTCCCCGTAGAACACATCGGCCAGGACGGGCATGGAGTTCTGCTCGATGATCAGACCGATTGCGTTGGAGACGCGAGACGTCTTCTGTACGCTCCAGTCGTAGCCCAGCGACCTGGCCGCTGCGCGTACTCGGGCGCGGGTTTTTGTCGATATCCCGGGCCGTTCGTTCAACACCAACGACACGGTTGAGACGGAAACGTGCGACGCCTCAGCGATTTCGCGTAAAGAGGGCTGTTTGCTCACTTGGATTCATTCGGTGATGCGCTATCGCGAACAGTTGGTTTGGGTCGCCGGCAATTCAATGTTTAGACACGACGTTTAGTTTCAACGACATCGGACTAGTTGACACCCGGCGCAACATTCGTTATAGTATAGAAGCAATCTTTCAGACGGTCAACAGAATCCCTCACCCGAGCATAACGCGGCGCTGCCGCGTACGGCCGAAAAGTGCATGTTTGGCTTATCGATATTTCCGTCGCCGACAACATGTAGTCCAGACTCGTCAATGCATATTTTCAGTGACAAACCCCTGAATACAGACTTGAATAGTGGTTCTCTTCTCGAATCCTAGAACGCCTTGTGGCGGATTTTGACCTAGTTCAACTAGGGCGGATCGGCGCGGCGACGACTTCGAAGTGCTACGGCGATTTCATGTGCAGATGTTCGCAACTCAGACCAGTATTTATCCATTTGGCGCCACTGCCAAATACGCTTCTTCCAACTAGGCGAGGTTGACATTTCGGAAACATACGGGGCGTTCAAGATCTCCAGAAATGTCAACATGGACTAAATTTCTACTAAACACTCGATAGTACCGGCTGTTCCCGAAAACAGCACGTGCAACGGAGCACGGAAAGGAATGCCTATGACGGTATTGCAAGCTTAACAGTGTGAGGTCCGAAGACGGACGGCATCGGGACGCGCAACAGTGGTGCTCGGTGGCATGATCTGAGGCAGATGCTGAGAATCAAGCGTTGACTGTCGAAGACCACGTGGAGAATCCGTATCCGTCTGCCAGCTGAACCGTCGTTTGATGACAGTAACCATTTCCATTGATCTATCAAGGAGCGACGAAACATGTATCGACTCACAAGACG
>JBJYXA010000587.1:0-8310 GCA_046259705.1 Caldilineaceae bacterium | reverse complement strand
GACGCCACATCGCTAGCGTGGCGTAACGACTGGAACGACCCAACTGCCATCGAGTTGAGCAAGCAGGCAGCCATCGAACTTGATCCTGACAAACGCGCGGAGTTGTACGGTGAGCTGGTGGACTACGTCCAGCAGAACGGACCTTATGTAATGCTCTACCAGCCGACCCGTGTATTTGGTGTGCGCAACAATGTGCAGGGCCTAGTCTACGACCCGAACGACACGCCGGGCGTGAGCTTCTGGCTCATCAGCAAACAGTAGGCACTCTACCCACGTAAAGGGGCCGGTTGAACTTATCGGCCCCTTCCAGTTCACAGAGTAGTTTTTCCCCATTTATGACACGATTCATCGTACGCCGCTTTGGGGGACTGATCTTTGTCCTATTCGGCGTCTCCATACTTACCTTCTTCTTGGCGCAGATCGTACCGGCCGATCCGGCGGCCACAGCGCTCGGCTCGAATGCACGCGAAGAACAGATCGAAGCCTATCGGCAACAAATGGGGCTCGATCAGCCCGCCGTCATCCAGTACATCAATTACATGAAACGACTTGCTCACGGCGACATGGGTGTATCTATTCGTACCCGTCGTGCTGTCGTAGACGATATCCGCGATTATCTGCCGGCGACAATCGAACTCTCACTAGCGGCGATGCTGTTCACTATTGTATTTGGCGTGCCGCTAGGAATCATCGCGGCGCTCAGACGCAATACGTGGGTCGATGGCGGCGCCCGTGTGCTTGCTCTTATCGGCGGCGCCATGCCGGTCTTCTATGTGGGTCTTGTCTTGCTTGGCATCTTCTACCGGCAATTGCGCTGGCTGCCTGGTCCGGGGCGTCTGGAACCGACTACGCAGCCTCCAGAGCACATCACTGGATTGTTCACGGTGGACTCATTGCTGACCGCAAACTGGCCGGTGTTCTCCGATGCCGCTACTCACTTGATCCTACCGGCCGTTACGCTGGGACTTTTTTCGACCGCCGTGATTCTGCGCATGACGCGTTCTTCCATGCTGGAAATGCTCGGTCAGGACTACGTGCGCACAGCGCGCGCCAAAGGAATGCGCGAGTGGCTAGTTGTGGGGCGACACGTGTTTCGCAACGCGTTGCCGCCTATCCTGACCATAGTCGGGATCGTGTTCGGCAGCTTGCTTAGCGGAGCCGTATTGACGGAAACTATATTTAGTTGGCCGGGTATCGGCCGCTATGCAACGACCTCGGTCACCACACTCGATTACCCTGCCGTGATGGGGGTGACCTTGGTGGCCGCGTTCATCTATCCGCTGATGAACACACTCGTCGACATCGGCTACTCGGTCATCGATCCACGCGTGCGGGTGCGCTGACCTATGGAAGCCGTCGCCCCCTCCACTATGCGTATCAGTCAAACGAAGTCGCCACGGGTCCTATTAGCACAGCGATTCCGCAAAGAGAAGACCGCGGTAGTGGGGCTCATATTCATTCTCGCTTTCGCCCTCCTCGCCCTCTTCGCTTCCGTCATTGCACCGTACGATCCGCTGGAACAGGATATTTCAGATAGTCTAGTTCCGCCGTCGGCGGACCACCTGTTCGGTGCGGACAAGCTGGGGCGTGATATCTTTAGCCGCATGCTGTACGGCGCGCGCATCTCGCTCGTCGTCGGGCTGGGCGTAGTTGGCTTGGCCGCGGTGGTCGGTACGCTGGTTGGGGTTTCGGCCGGCTATGCAGGCGGCTGGTGGGATGAAAGCATCATGCGTGTCACCGACATCTTTTTCGCATTTCCCAGCCTCATACTGGCCATGGCCATCGCCGGCGCATTGGGCCCAAGTCTGCGCAACGCGCTGATCGCTGTCGCCGTGGTGACGTGGCCGGTTTATGCCAGATTGGTGCGCGGTCAAGTGCTGATCCTGCGCGAACGCGAATTTGTGCTGGCCGCGCAAGCCGTGGGCGCCAGTCACTCTTTGATCCTGCGCCGCCACCTTTTCCCTAACACACTCTCTCCGTTACTGGTGCAGACCAGCTTCGACATGGGCACGACGATTCTGGCCGTCGCCGGGCTCTCGTTCATTGGTTTTGGCGCACAGCCGCCCACGCCGGAGTGGGGCGTTATGATCAGTGAAGGGCGCAACTATATCACTACCCAGTACTGGCTTACGTTCTTCCCCGCGATGGCAATGCTCTTTGCTGTGGCGGGCTTTAACCTCGTCGGTGACGGCCTGCGCGATGTGCTGGATCCCCGCCTGAGGCGATAATCCATTTCTTGACTTGACGATCACAAGGCAGTACGATCGGCGGCAGAATCGTGCACGATGCATCGTGCATAGTGGATCGCTAGTGTGAGGAGGCGCATTTGGAATCAAGCACCCTGGCCGATCGTGTATATGAGAACCTGAAGCAGCGCATCCTGCGACAGGAGTTTCCGTGCGGTGAACGTCTCAATATCGCAGCGCTCGCCAAGGATCTGAACGTAAGCAACACGCCCGTGCGCGAGGCAATCAGCCGCCTGGAGAAGGTCGGGTTAGTAAAGATTATCCCCTATCGCGGTCCCTTCGTGCGCAGCCTTTCTCGCTCTGAAACGGCGGAAGTGTACGACGTTCGAATTTCCCTCGAGGTCCTGGCGGCAAGGCTGGCTGCCCTCCATGCCTCTGCCGGCGACCTGGCGCGCCTGCAAGAACGGCTGGAGGAATATGCTACAGCGCGATCCGAGGGCAGCGTGGACGAAATACTGTACGCGGATCTGCGTTTCCATGAGGTAGTAGCGCAGGCGTCCGGCAATCGTACGTTAATTGACATGTTGAGCATGCTTTCTGACTGGACGTTGTTGTTCATGCAATTCGGGCTTCCTCCATCGAGGTCTACCAATTCGGCCGGTCCGACCCATCAGCGCATTCTGGATGCGATCCGCTCGGGCGATAAGGAGTTGGCGGCCGAGACAATGCGCGAGCATCTCGTGTTGGGGAAGGCATCGCTGAAGAAGGCGATTGAAGATCCAGCTGGCTTGCCGGTATCGGATAGCGAGCCGGCCTATATGGACGCTTGGTAGGGAGCCTGTGGGTATCGACTGCGAGCAGTCTTGCCTGCATCGTGTGATATCGCGGTGCAGGCAAGCAATTCTGTGGGAAGTTCTGCGGACATGGTAGTTCGCCACGTGCATATCCCGTCACTCCGTGAGTTCCGCAGAGATACGCGACTGATTCTCATCGCGTCGGGTATCTTCAGCGTCGGCCTATTTGGCATTCAGACGCTACTCAAGGTGCTGTATGTACTTCGGCTTGGGTATGGGTTGGAGTATATCGGTCTCTTCACGGCTGCGTCGGCGCTCACCTATATGACCATGAGTATGCCAAGCGGTGCACTTGGCACTCGTTTCGGTCTGAAGCCAGCTATGGTGTTTGGCGGTGTGCTGACGACCTTAGGCATGCTGATGTTGCCCATGACCGAGATGATGCCTGCATCGGCGCGTGATGCCTGGCCTATTGCCTCGCAGGTCGTGTTGATGGGCGGCTGGTCTCTCATCAGTATCAACATGGTCCCCGCGCTGATGGCGGCCACGACCAACCGCACGCGTGACGATGCCTATGCCTTGAGCAGCATGCTGCGCGGCGCAGGAACATTTCTGGGCACGGCCGTAGGTGGAATGCTGCCAATGATCTTCGTCGTCCTGTTCGGCGGTACGACCGATAGTCCGGCGCCGTACCGTTGGTCGCTTCTGCTGGCTACCGGCTTCGGCTTTGCCGGCATGATCCCGCTCCTGCGTCTGCGCATTGAACGGTCAGAGGAGGTATCGATCGGGACAGAAGCACATAGCGTATTTCCACTGGCGCTGGTCGCCGTTGCCGCACTCCACACTGTGCTCACCAACGCAGCTTTTGCCACGTGTCAATCGTTCTGCAGTGCCTACATGGACACCGACCTGGGTCTTTCGACCGCATCTATTGGCATCCTTACTGCCGTCGGCCAATTCGTTGCCATATTGGCGCCCGTGGCCATGCCGTACTTCGGTGAGCGGCGCAGCCATGCCTGGACCTTGATGATGGTGTCGGCATTGAGCGCCGTGGTACTCGTGCCCCTGGCACTGATTCCTACGTGGTGGTCGGCCGGTCTCGGCCGGATGGGCTTGCTCGCGCTAGCAGCTCTGTGGATGCCGGCGCTGCAGGTTTTCCAGATGACCGTTATCGAACAGCACTGGCGTTCGCTTGCCTATGGCGCGGTGTCTACGGCCATGGGTTTCTCTTTCGGGACAATGAGTCTAGCCGGCGGTTTTGTGGCCGCAGGAATGGGTTACTCTGCCCTATTCATGCTTGGCGGCATGACGGCGGCAGGCGGCGCGGCAGTCATGTGGACGTTGCGCCGTCATTGGTTGCCTCTGTTGGCTCGGCCAGAACTGGAGGAATCTGACTTGGAGGAGGCAGTGCTGCACGAGCTCGCGGATGCACAATTATCCGCGACGATGCAGCGGGAGCGGGAATCGGCCAGTCGGGCAGCGGCGGGCGAAGCGTAGCACAGCGTGTTGAAGGTAGCTGCAAAGAGTTGTGGATAGTTTGGGAGGGACGGTTGGTTTGAAGACGCAGGTATGGAAGGCTCAGACAGGTAAGACAATGGTTCGTAGTGGCAATGCTCGCGATTCCTCGGTGAGCGCAGTCCGGCCACGTACGAAAACCCGTGCTAACGATGTAGAGACCAGTCGCGTTTCGCCCAGCGTTGCTAATCGCATCCTGCACGCACTGATGGTGCCGGCCATGATCATGCCCGTCGCCGGAGCCATGGTTAGAGTCGCCTTGCCGATTATTCGCAATGATTTCCAGATTTCCGCCGACACGACAGCATGGGTCGCCGCTGCATTCACGCTTCCCTTTATGGTCTTGATGCCCCTCTATGGTCGTCTGAGCGATGTAGTAGGCAAGCGCAGGCTGTTGCTGCTCGGCATCGTTATTGTGTGCGTCGGAACTGTCATGACGATATTCTCACAGGGACTCGGTCTCCTCATCGCGGGACGGGCCGTGCAGGGTATTGGCGCATCAGGCCTCATGCCGCTGGGGATGGCGTTCATTTCCGCCATTTTTGCGGCGGACAAGCGCGGTAGGGCCTTGGGCACGTGGAGCCAGGTGGGGCCCATCGCCGGTTTCGTCAGCCCGTTGGCGGCCGGTGTGGTTATTTCTCTGTGGGGATGGCGAGCTTCATTCATAATCCCCCTTGTCGTAGCGACGATCGCGTTTGCCGTGGTGCATCACTTCATTCCTTCAGGGCTCAGCACCATCGAACCGGGTTATCTGCGTCACTTCGACTGGATTGGGGTCTTGTTACTGTCGGGGACCGGCGCAGGCACCCTTTTCTATCTGTCCAGTCGCCCCATTACGGGCGCGGCGCCGCTGACAGACTGGCGTCTATTACTTGCGGCCATCGCTCTGGGCAGCGGACTCATTTGGTGGGAAAAACACCGGCAAGATCCCTTCATCCCACTGGACGTATTCCACAATTTGCAGTTCTTGCAGGCCTCGGGCGCGGCGTCCATGCGCATGCTGATCATGTCTGGAGTGGGCTTTCTCATACCGCTTTATTTGTTGGACGTGCGTGAAATGAGCGCGGCTGCAATCGGCGTCATGCTGGTCATCAACCCGGGAGCGATGGCCCTCATGGTGCGCCAAGGTGGTCAGATCGCCGATCGCTGGGGAAGCCGCGTTCCCGTACTCGTGGGCATGACCGTTCAGGTGTCGGCTATCGTCATGCTCTTCTATCTTCCCGCCACCGCACCGATTGTGGTGCTGGTGGTGATCCTAGCTCTCAATGGCCTGGGCGCAGGTCTCATGCTGGCCGCGCTGCACCGCTCAGCCATGGGGGACACGGAACCAGCACGTGTCGGCGCGGTCGCGGGCATGTACAGCATGGTGCGCTTTGCGGGTATGGCGGTGGGTACTGCCATGGCCGGCGTCATCCTCCAGTATTTCCTGGATAGCGGGCTTCCCACCCTGGAGGCCTATCAGTGGAGTTTCCTTGTTTTCGGTATCGCCGGAATTTTCGGTTTCATTATCGGCGCAACCATGCGCGAGACAGGCGCTAGGTCGCCACAGAAAGGGGCATGATATGGGGATTCCCGTAGGGTTGAACGTCTGGTCGCGGCTGGTTGACCGCACGTTCCCGTATCTGGATAAAGTGATTGCACCGTTCGATTCGGTGTGGATGCCGGATCACGTGCAATACAATGGACACGATGTGGCTGAAGGCTGGACCCTTCTGAGTTTCGCCCTGGCCCGATATCCGGACAAGATGGGCGGGCACGACGTTCTCTGCAATAGCTTTCGCAATCCCGCGCATCTGGCCAAGATGGCTGCCACAGCGCAGGCGCTTTCAGCTGGCCGTGTCGTGCTGGGTATCGGCGCCGGATGGAATGAGGAGGAGTATCGCGCTTATGGATGGGACTATCCGTCGCCCAGGGTGCGTATAGCGCAGCTTGCCGAGGCGATTCAAGTAATACGTGCTATGTGGACGGAAAGTCCGGTCTCGTTCGATGGCAAATACTATCGCATTGACGCTGCACACTGTGAGCCGCGTCCAGATCCTGTGCCGCCGATCATGGTGGGTGGCGCGGGCGAGAAGTACTTGCTTCGTGTAGTCGCTGATCATGCAGACTGGTGGAATTTCGTCTATCCGGGTCTCGAGACCTACGCGCACAAGCAGCAGGTGCTGCAAGAGCACTGTCGCGAGGTCGGCCGCGACTACGAAGAGATCGTTCAGGTCCTGCACATGGGCGTGCTCATCGCCGAGTCGGAAGCCGAACTGAAGAGGATGCAGGAGCGCGACGATGTACGTCCTGTGGACGCCAGCACGGTGGCAGGTACGCCGGAACAAGTGACTGACGCGCTGCTGGCGGCCGTCGAGCAAGGCGCGCAGCGGATCTCGGTGCACTTTGCGGATTCTCCGCGTCCGGAAGGCACGTGGCTGTTCGCCGCCACGGTGTTGCCACACCTAACCGAGTGAGCATGTGCAAGCGCACAAAGGAACCGGCGGGCCGTGCCCGCACGACATGCGCATGTCAAAGGAACGGAAAACATGGATAAACGATCACATCGATTTCTAGGCAATACAGGACTGCGCGTTAGCGCACTCTGTTTGGGCACGATGACGTTTGGCCGAGAGGCATCCGAGGAGGACAGTCGAGCCATCCTCGATCACTACGTTAACGCCGGCGGCAATTTCATCGACACGGCGGATGTTTATGCAGGCAGCGAGTCCGAGAGCATCATCGGCCGCTGGCTGCAGTCCAAGAATCGCGAAGATCTGGTTATTGCCACAAAAGTGCGGTTCCCGTCCGGTGAGGGACCGAATGCCGTTGGCGCAAGCCGCAAACATATCTTGAGCAGTATCGACGCGAGCCTGAAACGACTCCAGACTGACTATGTCGATCTGTACCAGGTGCACGCGTGGGATCCCGTTACGCCGTTGGAAGAGACGCTCTCCACCTTGGATGGGTTGGTGAATGCCGGCAAAGTGCGCTACATCGGCGTCAGCAACTTCACCGGCTGGCAGTTGCAGAAGGCGCTCGATATGAGCAGAGCCCATGGGTGGGAACCGTTCGTGTCGCTGCAGCCGCTCTACAACCTGCTTGACCGCTACACGGAGTGGGAGCTTGTGCCGGTGTGTCAAAACGAGGGGCTCGGCATCATTCCGTGGAGTCCGTTGCGCGGCGGCTGGTTGACGGGCAAGTACCGCCGCAATATGGAGCACGCGCCGGAAGGCACGCGTCTGGGCAGGGAAGACGGTTCGCAGTGGCAACAATACAATGTGGAACGCACGTGGGCCATCATAGATGAACTGCTGGCAGTGGCTGACGAAGTGGGCAAGACGCCGCCGCAGACAGCACTTAACTGGCTGTTGCAGCGGCCCGGTGTGACTGCGCCTATCATTGGCGCGCGTACGCTTGAGCAGCTTGAGGACAATCTCGGCGCCGAGGGCTGGATGTTGGACGAGGATCAGATCCGTCGTCTGAACGATGTCAGCGAGCTGGACCTACCATATCCATATGAATTCGTGGAGCGGGCGAAGCAGCGGCGTTAGTGAACCGCCAGACCCAACCGATCAGGAAATTGCGAAGGCCTCAGACAGTCAGAATGCCTGAGGCCCTCACTTAGTGGACGTTGACACCCGGTCTTTGTCGTTACGGTCGGACGTGCCAGTTTCCCGTGCAGATCCACTTGTAGGTCGTCAACTCCGCCAACCCCATGGGGCCGCGCGCGTGGAGCTTCTGCGTGCTGATGGCTACCTCGGCACCCAGGCCGAATTGACCGCCGTCGTTGAAGCGCGTGCTGGCGTTGACGAAGACGGCCGACGAGTTCACCT
>JBJYXA010000586.1:0-3077 GCA_046259705.1 Caldilineaceae bacterium | reverse complement strand
GCCAGGTCCAGGCCGAAATTATCGGCATACCAGGTGGAACCGCCGTAGCGCCCTGTGGAATGGCCGGGCCACCATGCGACCCTAAGGCCACGCGCCAAATGCTCACGCTTCTTGTGGAATACGCGCGCCAGCTCCAGCAAAGTGGCGTCGCCGACCGCGTTGTCGCCGATACCCACGTCCCATGAATCGTAGTGGCCATGAACGAGTACATAACGGTCAGGTTCGAGTTGGCCCCGGATATCGGCAACCACGATAGGACATGGGAACCAGCCTTCACGCAACTCGGCGTACAGAGTGACTTCGAGCGGCTCTTGTTTTAGGCGCTCGATCAATGCCTCACCGTCGGGCCGATTGATGGAGATCACCGTCGTTTTGGGCTGGCTCGCTGCGTTGTCCAAATCGGGGGCGCCCCAGATGGTAGTGCAGATGCCCCAGTGGATATCGACACCGGGGTTGATGTGAATTTGGCCGATCGCGCCTGCCGCCTCGAAGCGGGCAACCGCGGCCGGCAACCCCAAGCCCTCGGTCACGACAATCTTGCCGCTCACATCGATATCGATATCGCCGCCGGAATCAAACAGATTGCTGGCGCTGCTAGGTCGCGTGCTGGGGACGTAGACGGCCTCGCCGGTCAAACCCTGTGGTCCGGGCGGGCGAGAGAACGCGGGCGGCTTTGCGCGCACTGTCTTGCCTTCGTAGACCAGAGACGCAGAGATAGGGACGCTCAGGTAAATCTCTGGGTCGTAGACTTCATATGGCACACCGAATTTGTCGAGCTGTTCGGCAATATATTGGGCAGCCTCGCGCTCTTCCTCACTTCCCGACTCGCGCACAAGCGAGGTGAAACGCTCGATCAGGCTCCACGGGGCGTCCAGGGCGAGTTCTTGTAGGAATTGGTCCTCGAGCGCGGTCGTTGATTGGCGCTGTGCAATCATCTTGGCTCACTTTCCAATTGAGGCGGGCAATCCGAACCTGCCAGTGTGGCGAACCGGTCAAGACGACCGACGCGTGGTTGATGGCTAGTACACGAACCAACAGCCCTAATCCGTGATCAGAGCGCAAATCGGCTTCGGTGCAGTGACAGCAATTGCTACTTTGCGATTGCCAAGATCAGTCGAGATCGGACCGGAGTATTGCTGTGTGTTGACACCGTGGGCCTTCTCGCGGTCATGTGCGCAGTGAAGAAATCCGTTCGTGCGTTTGCTCGACAAGCCGGTTGAGGATGGGCTGAGCAACTAGTGTAGGGTCCGATTGATGGAACGCGCACAATCACCACGCTGCGGATGTACACTGTCCGCACCGACAGCAGCATGCGCAAGATATCGCTCGAAAATCCTTGCACATGGTAGCAAAGGCGCTGCATTGTGTCAAAGGTTTCACCGACTTAAGGCCAATGGACAGCCACCGTTGACGCACAATCGGCCCTAGGGCGGAGTGACGGTGCGCAGGTGGCTTCCAAACATAGAAAAACCCGCGGCCAAGACATAGACCCCATCTGCGCCAGCCCAGAAATCGTGCTGAGGGCAACGCAAGAAAATCACCTCAACTTTGACCATACTGGGGAGGGCGTGGATTCCATGGTTAGCGGCCCAACGTGCTAGAGTGAACGTATCGTCCCAACACGGAAGTAGTCGCTCGGTCCCGCTTGGGATGCGCTTAGTCCGTTTGCAGACTGCCTGGCGTTCAGCAAGTCATCCACGACAATTCAACCTAGCAAGATGGAATCAACTATGTCTACTGTTTCACCGTCCACAGCGTCCGCGAATCTGCCGGCCTATGCCGCATTTTGCCAATATGCCGCCGAAGTCAACGACCTCCTTTGTATCCTCAACCTGCTCGCGTGGGACGCGCGCACCCAAATGCCGGCCGGTGGGACGCATACTCGCGGTCAGCAGATCGGTACGCTGACACGCCTGGCTCAGGAACGGTTCACGAGTCCGGAGAACGGCCAGCTCATCGCCGCCGCAGAGGCGGAACTGACCGACGCAGATCCCGACGGGTACCCCGTGCGCGCGGTCAGGGCAGCACGCGAGGCGTACGACATTTTCGCACGGATTCCCGCGGACCTGTTGGCGAAGCGGGCCGCGCTAGGCGCCGAGGCGCAGGTAATCTGGGTCGCCGCACGCAAGAACAATGACTTCGCTACTTTCGCACCCTACGTCAAACAGATGGTCGCCATTGCCCGCGAATTGGCGGCGGCCATCGGCTACGAAGACCATCCGTATGATGCGTTATTGTTCCAGTACGAGCCTGGGATGACGGCGGCGCGACTCCAGACGCTTTTTGGCGAGCTGCGTGCGACGACGCTGCCGCTGCTAGAACGCATCGCCGCCGCCGGCCCGCAGTCGGACCCAGACTTCCTGAACTATGATTTCCCCAGCGAGCAGCAACGAGACTTTGCGGTGGAAGCGGTGCAGGCGTTCGGGTATGACATGAATCGGGGCAACGTGGGCATAGCACCGCATCCGTTCGAGATCTCGTTCACGCGCCAGGATGTGCGCATCACCACTCGCTATCAGCTACGCAACCCGTTCGGTGCGATTTTCGGCCTCATGCACGAATCTGGGCACGGTATGTATGAACAAGGCGCGGACCCGGCCTTGACCCGCAGCGCGTTGACCAGCGACTATTTGGGGCTGTATGCGGCCGCCGGCGCCAGCTACGGGATGCACGAAGCGCAATCTCGGCTGTGGGAGAATCTGGTTGGGCGCAGCCACGCTTTTTGGAAGATCTACTACCCGCGGCTACAGGAGTACTTCCCGACCCAATTGAACGATGTGCCGCTGGATACCTTCTACCGCGCGGCCAATCGCGTGCGGCCCAGCCTGATCCGCGTCGAGGCGGACGAGGTGACCTACAACCTGCACATCATGCTGCGAACGGAAATCGAAATGGGGCTGCTGGACGGCGCCTACACGGTAGACGATCTGCCCGGCGTGTGGAATGCCAAAATGAAGGAGTACCTGGGCATCACACCACCCAGCGATACGCTGGGCGTGCTACAAGATACGCACTGGTCGCACGGGTTGTTTGGCTCCTTCCCGACCTATACGCTGGGCAACATTATGGGCGCGCAG
>JBJYXA010000585.1:0-13842 GCA_046259705.1 Caldilineaceae bacterium | reverse complement strand
TGCCGACGCATCCGGAACCCTACCATGGTCCCGACGGATTCAAGGACCTGGTCACGATGCTGCACTCATGTTTCCCGGACTTCTACATCCACGCCAAGGATATGGTTGCATCGGGCGATATGGTCGTGACGCGATGGCGCGGCGGCGGCACCCACCTGGGTGCGGCAATACATACGGTTGCGGGTGATATTCCTGCCAATGGCCGCTACTTCGAGATCGACGGTATGAGCTGGCATCGTATAGAAAATGGTCGCATCCTCGAAGTGATCGGCCATGAAGACACGATTGGCATGTTCCAGCAGCTCGGCATTGCGCCGAGTCCGCGTACGACGACTACGCCGGAACAAAACCTGGCGCTGGCGCGGCGCTATTTCGACGAGCTGCTGAACCAAGGTAAGTGGTCGGTGATGGACGAGATCCTGGCCGATGACTTCACTTTCATGCTGCCTACGCAGTCGGCGCTCACGGGTAAGGAGGCGTTGCGAGGCTATATCAGCTATCTGAGCCGGGCCTTCCATGACCTGAACTTCGAAATCGAGCGCGAGGTTGCCGGTGAGAACAAGGTCGCCATGCGCTGGCACATCACCGGCAAACATGTCAGTGAGTTCAATGGCGTTGAGCCAACGGGCAATCCCGTAGATGAGTACGGTATCGATATTTTCGAGTTCTGGAACGGCAAGATCAGAACCGTACACGTGGTTGCCAACCAGCTTGGGCTGCAAAACCAGATGACCGCAAACGGAGAGGCCGCTTCGTTCACCCCTGAGCAGAACAACGCCATTGCGGTACAGTTCTTCGATTCCGTCTGGAACAAGGGCGATTTCAGCGTGCTAGACACGCTAATTGCCCCGGATGCTGACGATCATTCCACCGTTGGCGGCAAACCAAAGACGGAAAAGGGCAGCGCGAGTTTCCGCGCCATCGTGTCGATGTTCCGACAGGCAATGCCCGATATTCACCTCACCATCGACGACGAAATATACGCCGGGGACAAGGTGGTGCACAGATGGACGCTCACAGGTACGGACACCGGTGGCGTGATGGGCAATCCACCTTCGGGCAAGGAATTGACCTTCACGGGAATTACAACGGTGCGCATGAAGAACGGCAAGATCGTTGAACGTTGGGCTAATGTAGACGAGCTAGGTCTGCTGCAACAACTGGGCTTAGCGCCCATGCCGCCGGGCTCAGAATAGCCCGTGAGATGGTGCGGACACAACGTATTTTGACCGATGGTACGCATCGAATTTTCATGGCAGGGCGCGCGTACACGGGTTCACGATTTTTAAACATGCAAGACGACGTGAGGAGAGGACTATGTCACTGTCACCTGAACAGAATAATGCGATTGCCGAGAAATTCTTCGATTCTGTCTGGAACAAAGGCGATTTCAGCGTGCTGGATTCGCTGATCGCGCCAGATGCTGACGATCATTCGACCGTAGGCGGAATCCCGAAAACGGAAAAAGGAAGCGCTAGCTTCCGCGCGATTGTCTCCATGTTTCGTGCGGCCATGCCGGACATTCATCTCACCATAGACGATGAGGTGTATGCCGGCGACAAGGTAGTACACAGATGGACACTGAAGGGAACCGATACTGGCGGCGTAATGGGCGCCCCGGCGACAGGTAAGGAATTGACCTTCACGGGTACGACAATTGTACGTATGGAAGATGGCAAGATTGTGGAGCGGTGGGCGAATGTAGATGAGCTGGGCCTGCTGCAACAACTGGGTCTTGCCCCCATGCCGCCGGATGCCGGGTAGGTCCGATCGTTGCCCTGCTATCAGACCCGAAGCGAGGAAACAGTATGTCAGTAGAAACAAATCGCGCTGCAGTGCATGGATTTCTGGAGAAGATTTGGAGCACCGGAGACATGCAGGCGGTTGACAACCTGTTGTCGCCCGAATTTGCCTTTATTCTCTCATTTATGCGCACGGACGGGCTAGAAGAATTCAAGAATTTGGTGCGTGCAAATCGCACTGCATTCGAGAATCTCACCTACCGCACCGACGACGACAACATAGTGGCTGAGGAGGACAAGGCCGCAGCGTACTGGTGGATGAGCGCCAAACATGTGGGTACTTGGGCCGGAATCGAGGCAACGCAAAAGGATGTCGGCATACAGGGAATGACGTTCTTCCGCTTCCGTGACGGCAAGATCATCGAGGCTCGCGTGCAGAATGACGTACTCGGTCTGCGTCGCCAGCTAGGCGCGGCCTAGGCCTGGACTCTGCCTAGGAGAGGCCGGCCAAAAAATGACCAAGCGACTGCTCGTCGTGCCATGTTGGGGCGGAAGGCCGCGGGACTACTGGTATCCGTGGCTGCAACAGGAGCTGGCCAGCATGCCGCCCGTTCAATACGATCCGGTTATCGTAGCGGATATGCCCAATCCGGATCTGCCGACGATCCCGGCGTGGGTCGACCAGCTTGCCGCGATTGTCGGGAACGAACCCGGTGAGATCGAGCGCACAGTCCTGGTCGGACACAGTATCGGATGTCAAGCGGTCCTTCGCTTCCTGGAACGGTTGCCGCAGCATTTCGCTGTAGCGGGGTCGCTCTTGGTGGCCGGATGGCTCGAGGTGGATCAACCGTGGGAGGCCATTCGGCCGTGGGTCGAGACGCCTATCGACAATGTTCGTGCTCGCGCGGCGACGCAATGGCTGGAGGTGCTGCTCTCGGACAATGATCCGTTCACGGCAGACTACGAAACCGGACGTCAAAGATGGACGGACGAATATGACGCCACGGTCTATGTGGAGCCGGGAGCTCGGCATTTCAATGGCGTCAGCGAGCCATCGGTGCTGCAACGGCTCGCAGCCCTCCGGACACCTTCCGCAGGCGAAGATCGAACGTAGTCGTCCTGAATATGTTGGAGAAAACACAGACTAAGGAGAGTTGTACTCATGTCAGTTGAGGAAAACAAAGAAGTAGTACGGAAGTATGTGCAGGCGATTCTCGTTGAACGCGATTTCAGCACATTCTCTGACTGGACCGCCCCCGGGTTCTACATCGATCGTTCGGCGGTGCCCGACGCGATCCGCGGAGAAGAGGGCCTGCATACGCAGATGGATATGCTCTACAGCGCCTTCCCAGACCTTGATCTAAAGATCGTCGATATGGTCGGCGAAGGTGACAAGGTGGTCGTTCGCTTCGAGGCCCCCGGCACCCAGACCGGTGAGTTTGCCGGTGTTCCACCTACGGGCCGCAAAGCAACCTGGAAGGGCTTGGTCATGTATCACGTGGTGGACGGCAAAATCACCGAGGCATGGGCCAACTGGGACGATTGGGGTCTCATCGAACAGTTGAAGTAGAACCTGAGAACTTTGGTGCCATAGGCGTGCGACAGACGCGTGGCAACGGTGACATTGCGTCGTCGCTCGACCTTTTGGATGACCGGTACCCAATTCGCCATCGGGGTTTCAAGTAAGGCGTAGGTCCAGGAGATTTTCTTAAGGATGAACCCAAGCACTGCCGTCAGAGTAACGCAGCGCATTCCTAATTTACTTACGCTGTTTTTCTCCATATCGCTCGTTCTCGGATTCAGCAGTTTGGCCAACCAATTCAACTGGCGAACTGCCCCGTCGTTCGATATCCGAGTTTGGAACGACGTGCTGACGCTGCTCGGATTTGCGACGACGCTCTACTTTGTCATTTCCGTTTGGCTGGCTTTCAGCGTGTTGGTGGAGCGTAACCCGTACACATTAAGTTTTGGCCGCTTCTATTTTGACGCCGCCCGATTTGGCCTCATGTTCGCCATACTGATGTGGTCGTTCTTGGCGGGCGTACCGCCATACTTCCACTACTACATCTTCGGATTAGCCGTATGGCATTTAATGATGGTGCTTTGGTACGTAAACGGAGTCAGGAATACATCAGGAGATCTACGCTCGGAACGAATGCGTGATCTGACTATTCACGGCCTGGGGGTGCTGGTGTATGCCATCCTGGGCATTGCCTATTACGTGTCTGTCGCCCGATCGTGGGTTGACGGTCAATCGCAGACGCTCTATGTCAGCTTCGTTCTCGTCACGCTCGCAGTCGTAGTGTGGCGTACGAGCAGGCGTCTTTCTGAACTGCGCACAAGGGTCATGCAGGAATCTGGTCAAGTCGCTGAGGCGTGAGCCGGATAGACTCGGCGTTCGTCTTTACATGTCCCGAGGACTACGCGACGAAGCATCCAGCAGACTTCTACTATATATATTACCGAATATTACCGACATTTCAGCCTAGTTAGGTGGAAAGCAAGGGGAGGGAGAAGATGGCGAACGGAGAGAAGTACGACTACATCATTGTCGGCAGCGGCGCGACGGGCGCGGTCATCGCGAACCGCCTTAGTGCTGACGCCGATACCAGCGTGCTTGTACTCGAAGCCGGCGGCGCCGATGACAGCAAAGATATCCAAGCTCCTGGTGGATTCACCAAACTGTGGGGAACGGACCTGGACTGGCAACTAGCCACGGTCGACCAACCGGGCATGGCCGATCGATCGTTGGTGATCAATCAGGGCAAGGTACTGGGCGGCAGCACCTCTATCAATGCGATGATGTACGTGCGTGGCAATCGCCGCAATTACGATTTGTGGAACGCGCTGGGCGCTGACGGTTGGAGCTTCGCCGACGT
This sequence comes from Caldilineaceae bacterium, assembly GCA_046259705.1. Taxonomy (GTDB): domain Bacteria; phylum Chloroflexota; class Anaerolineae; order Caldilineales; family Caldilineaceae; genus JASGTU01. The sequence continues at coordinate 9,221 of JBJYXA010000585.1, read as the reverse complement.
CTTGCCCTATTTCAAGAAGTCGGAGGATTTCGAGGAAGGGGCGTCGGACTATCACGGCGCGGGCGGGCCGCTACGCATCCGCGTCTGTCCCGACGACGACATGCGTTCCGAACCGTTCATGTTGGGGGCTAAGGAAGTTGGCTTTGATGGACCCTATTGGGATACGAACGGCGAGCGGCAAGAAAATGGGGCAGGTCTTTTGCAGTTTCACATCGGGGCGGACGGCCAACGTGCTAGTGCGGCCACAGCGTTTCTCGACCCGGTCATGGATCGTTCAAACTTGGCAGTCGAGCTGAATGCCCGTGTTACCCGGATTCTTTTCGACGGGAAGAGGGCGGTCGGCGTGGAATATGTGCAGGGAGGCGAAACCAAGCAAGCTCGCGCCGATCGCGAAGTGGTCGTTAGTGCGGGTGCATTGCAGTCGCCGAAGCTGTTGATGCTGTCAGGAATTGGTCCTGCATCCCAGCTTGGCAAGCTCGGAATCGACGTCGTATCTGACCTGCCCGGCGTAGGACAGAATTTGCAGGACCACGTGCAGCTTCCGGTGATCTATCGCACTAACGTAGAGATACCCAATACGACGTTGTTGACAGGAAATGTTCTCTTTGTGCAGACACGAGAAGGAGGAGATGCGGCTCCGCCGGACTTGCAACTCAACTTCACACCCAGCGCTCCCAAACCTCTGCTGCCTGTACTGCCAGATTTCGGCGGTCCTGTCTGCATCTTCCTGCCGATTCTTGTGCAGCCCTTCAGCACCGGCGAAGTTTCCTTGCGGTCTGCGGATCCGCTCGAGCCGCCGGTAATCAATCCCAACTACCTAACACAGGACGCCGATTATCAGGTCTTCGTCAAGGCTCTGGGGCTTATTCGAGAGATCGCCGGCGCCAGCGCGTTTTCGGACTTGAACGGCGGCGAACTCGCACCAGGAGAAGGCGATCCCGAGGGTTTCATCCGATCCCAAAGCTCGACGCTATGGCATCCGGCAGGCACTTGTCGAATTGGCCAGGACCGTACGGCTGTGGTGGATCCGCAGTTGCGCGTATATGGCGTAGATGGGTTGCGAGTCGCCGACGCTTCAGTTATGCCCACCGTGACAAGCGGCAACACAGTGGCGGCGTGTTTCATGATCGGCGAGAAGGCGGCGGACATGTTGGCGCAGAACACGTGAGAACAGTAATCTGCCGACTCGGATAAAATATGACCGTTTCGATTTTGACAGGAGATTTGTGCAATGGAGAACGTTCCCGATACGCCGCTGGGCAGGATGTACCGCCAACACATTCAGTACATTCTAGACAAGGATATCGAGTCCCTGCTCGACCAGTACACTGACGACTGCTTGCTCATCAGCAGCTTTATGAAGGAACCGCTCTACTACCACGGCAAGGAAGAGTTGCGGGAGCACATGCAGGGAATTTTGGGCATTGACGGCCTGGAGACGGATATCGTATTCTGGGCAGAGACCGAAGACCCGCAGACGCTTATGATTACCGAACAGATCAAGATGACGACGGCGGACGGCGACGCCAACATGCGCTTCGCAGATAGCTGGGTCTTGCGCGACGGCAGGATAGCGATTCACTTCGCGGGCATGGTTCAATACCCTGACGGTTCTCTAGCGTAAGTGATGGTTGAGATTTTTCCGTACGGTACTGCCGCGCCTAAAAATCCAATCTTACAGGCTCGCTCTGCAGCATTCTATATGTTGAATGGAGAACAACGTGGGAATTGAGGGCAAAAAGCTAGGCATACTGATCGAAAGCGATTTCTATGAGAAGGAGATCTTCTATTACGAGCACCGCTTCGCAGAGGAGGGGCTGGAAGTTCATTGGTTGACAAGGCTATGGGGGCAACCATCGCTTACTTTCACCGGCCATGAATGGAAGGTTCCATTCGAGTGCCATGAGAGTTTTGAGGGCATGAGCGACGAAGAACTGCGCAGCTATGACGCCATTATCGTGCCTTCCGCGATAGTATCAGACCGGCTCCGTTATTCGGAGAATCTGCCTGCTCCCGCGCCGGCAGTGGAGTTCCTGAAGCGCGCTTTTGCCGAGCCGGACATCATCAAGGGCATTATCTGTCACGGTATGTGGCTTATATCGCCCGTGCCCGAGCTTGTGCGTGGCAGACCGATAGTATGCCATCCGAATCTGTATGGCGATGTTACCAATATGGGAGCCATCTATACGGACCAGGATGTCGTCGTCGACGGTGATCTGGTTACCGGCCGTACGGGCGCACACTGCCATCTCTTTGCACGCAAGATCATCGACATGCTGCACGAGCGCAGTTGATGAACGAAGGTATTCGCTCGCCGCGAATCGGAAACGCGGAAAGCGATTGATTAGGAGAGTTTGAACCGTTCGGCGCGTAAAACACACTAGATGAAGTGGCTATTCTGGACCACCAACAAGGAGAAAGCAACATGTCAACCGACCTAATGAATCCAGTGAACAAGTTCTACCAAGTCTACAACGAAAATGCGCTAGATATGTGGGAAGAGGCGATGTCACCCTCCTACGTGGGGCACATCAACGGACAGGATGTTCCCAATCGGGAAACCGGCAAAGGCTTCATTCAGGCGCTACTCGTTGCCTTTCCAAATATCAACTATACGGTGAACGATACCGTCATACAAGGCAACAAGGTCGTCAGCCGCTGGTCAGCGACCGGGACGCACACCGGGGATCTGTTCGGTATGCCGCCGACGAATAAAGATGTGAATATGATTGGCATCACGATCTTCCGCATCGAAAACGGTCAGATTGCGGAGTTGTGGGACGTCTGGGATCAAGCTGGGCTGATGGAACAACTGAACGCCGAGTAGCCCACAGAGGAAAGAGGGTGTTGTGACTCAGCTAACGTTTCATCACATATCGCTCACGTGCCAGGACCCGCTGGCTACCGAACGATTCTATGCAAAGAATTTCGGTTTCGAACGGGCTCGTGTGGTTCCATTTGGCGATACCGAGATAGTTTTTCTCAAATCAGGCGGGACATATCTGGAGTTGTTCCAGGCAGAGGAGGAGTCGCCTGTGCCCGCGCCCACCGCGGACGGACCGCATTATCCGGGTGTCCGGCACATAGCGTTTATGGTGGACGATGTGGACGCAAAGCTGGAAGAGATGGGAGACGCGGCTCAAATCACGTTTGGCCCCTATGACTTCGACGATTTCATCAAGGGCTGGCGCACCGTTTGGCTCAGCGATCCGGACGGCAATATCGTCGAGATCAGCCAGGGCTACACCGACCAGGAAAATCCGCCGCAGGCGTAACGCTACCGCGCCTCCCGAGCGGGAGGCGCGGCAAAAAGATTGATTCCGGGTATGCAAGAATGGAGAATCAATACCCAATGAACGAACTGAATTTCACCTTTTCGGATACCATCGCCGGCTACGTTACCGGCTTCGATCGTGACTCGGACACGTACACGGTCAAGACCAGCGACGATCGAGAATACACCGTTACGCTTAAGGAAAACACTTACGCCATGCTCGTCCGAAACCTCGGCGATCCCTACCAGGACGCCACGGGCCAGTTGCGCGATCTGTTGGTTTCCGGCCGCTTCGTCTTTTCCTACGGCGTCTTCTACCCGGAGGGCGGCGATAATACCTTCGAAGCGCAGTTTGTGCTGTTCGTTGGTCGCCGTCCCGGAGAGTACGTGTTCGAAAAGCGCGACTGGTGGGTAAAACAAATTGAATCGCTCGGCAACTTCTATCTGCGCGCCCAGTTCGGTGACGATGCGGTCGATTACGATAACTACCGCACGACGATCACGCTGACAGGTGAGAAGGCGCAGGATCGCTATCGACAGGAAACAGATACTATCTCGCGTCTGGTCTACGGTTTTGCCTCTGCCTATCTGCTCACCGGCGATGACCGCTTCCTGGAAGGAGCCGAACGCGGAACAGAATATCTTCGCGAGCACATGCGTTTTTACGATCTCGACGAGAACATCGTGTACTGGTATCACGGTATCGACGTGGAAGGTCGCAGAGAAACGAAGGTCTTCGCCTCGGAGTTTGGCGACGACCTCGACGCCATCCCCGCGTATGAGCAGATCTATGCGCTGGCCGGACCCATCCAGACGTATCGCATCACCGGCGATCCCAAGATATTGCGCGACGCTGAGCTGACGGTTGATCTCTTTGACCGCTTCTTCCTAGACACCGAGAAGGGCGGATACTTCTCGCACCTGGATCCTATCACGCTTGACGCACGCAGCGAGGCACTCGGCGCCAACCGCGGCAAGAAGAATTGGAATTCCGTGGGGGACCACGCACCAGCCTACTTGATCAATCTCTGGCTGGCGACGGGTGAAGAGCGCTATGCAAAGATGCTGGAATACACCTTTGATACGATCGTGGAACACTTCCCCGACTATGAGCACAGCCTGTTTGTGCAGGAGAAGTTCTTTGAAGACTGGTCGCATGACCAGCACCACATGTGGCAGCAGAATCGTGGCGTCGTCGGCCACAATTTGAAGATAGCCTGGAATCTGATGCGCATGTACGGCCTGATGCCGAAGGCCGAATACGAAGACCTTGCCCGCACCATCGGCGAGAAAATTCCGCAGGTCGGCCAGGATCGGCAGCGTGGTGGCTGGTACGATGTGATGGAGCGAGTGCGCAAGGACGGCCAAGGCTGGAACCGATATGCCTTCCATGACCGTAAGGCCTGGTGGCAACAGGAGCAAGGCATTCTGGCCTATCTGATACTGAATGGAATCCTGGGAGATGATGTATATCGCCAGTTTGCCCGCGAGGGATCCGCGTTCTACAACGCGTTTTTCCTAGACCACGACGATGGGGCGGTCTTCTTCAACGTGTTGGCTAATGGGATACCCTATCTGCTGGGTACCGAACGCTTCAAAGGAAGCCATTCCATGAGTGGCTATCACTCGTTCGAGCTGTGTTACCTGGCGCAAACCTATACGAACTTGTTGATCACAAAAGACGCGCTGGACCTGTACTTCAAACCGTATCCTGGCGGTTTCAAAGACAACATTCTGCGAGTGTCGCCCGATATCCTGCCCGTGGGCAGCATTCGCATCCGCGAAGTCGCCGTGGATGACGAGCCGTACGGGGATTTCGACGCCGACGGTCTGACAGTCAATTTGCCCAAGACGGACAAACAGGTGCGCGTACGTGTACGCGTTGAGCCGGTATAGGCATGCGCGGGAAATGCGGGTTGGAGGCTGCCAATCGAAGATGGACATGGGGGCCGGACCATCAGCGCAATTCTGTCGGCGCATCGCAAAGCGGCGTGACGCATATGAACGGAGAATAGAAAATGGACATCACACAGAAAACTATAGGCGATGTCACGGTCGTTGAATTGACCGGCGAGATTGATGGAAGCACCGCCCCCGAAGCCCAGGCGCAGATCGTGCCCCTGGCGAAGCCAGACGCCAAAGTCGTCATCGACATGAACGGCGTTGGCTATATGTCCAGTGCCGGGTTGCGCATGTTGCTCGTTGTCTACCGAACCGTTGCAGGGCAAGGCGGCGCCGTGGCCCTGTCCGGTTTGTCACAAGATCTCGAAGACACGATGTCGCTGACCGGTTTTCTGGACTTCTTTGACCACTACGCCAGCGTGGACGACGCCGTCGCGGCGATTCAATAGGGAGGACATATCACAATGGTAGAGCGAGTCGATGTCTTCCCAACGCACGAGCATGAAGGCTATAAGCTGCGCGCGGGCAAACCGTTCCCGTTTGGGGCGACGTCCGTTCCTGGCGGAATCAATTTCTCGGTTTTCTCCAGCCACGCCACATCATGTACGCTGGTGCTTTTTGACAAGGGCGCGGCACAGCCGAAGGTGGAAATCCCTTACCGCGAGGAGTTCCGCATCGGCAACGTGTACAGCATGATCGTCTTCGACATGGACATCGAAGGCACTGAGTACGGCTTTCGCATGGACGGTCCCTGGGATCCTCAGGCGGGCCATCGCTTTGACAAATCCAAAATTCTCATGGACCCCTATGCGCGTGCCATCGGCGGTCGCGATGTGTGGGGCGTGGCGCCGGACTGGAATGATGTGTATCAGCATCGTGCCCGCCTCGTCTACGACGATTTCGACTGGGGAGACGACCGTCCATTGGAAGTTCCCATGGAAGACCTCGTCATCTATGAAATGCATGTGCGCAGTTTTACGGCCGATCCTTCGTCCCGGGTGAGGTTTCCCGGGACGTTTGCAGGCATCCGTGAGAAGATCCCGTACCTGAAAGAACTTGGCGTCAACTGCATCGAATTGTTGCCTATATACGAATTCGATGAGTTTGAAAACAGCAAGGTGGAGGAAGAAACCGGCCGTCATCTGGTAGGCAACTACTGGGGATACAGTACACTGGGTTTCTTTGCACCCAAGGCTGGCTACGCCGCCACCGGCAAGATGAGTATGCAGGTCGACGAGTTCAAGGCGCTGGTCAAGGAACTGCATCGCAACGGTATCGAGATATTTCTCGACGTAGTGTTCAACCATACGGCCGAGGGCAACGAGTATGGGCCTTACATCTCGTTCAAGGGTCTGGACAACAACACCTACTACATGCTCACGCCGGACGGCTACTACTTCAATTTCAGCGGTACGGGTAACACGCTGAACTGCAATAACCCGGTGGTGCGCGACATGGTGCTGGATTGTCTGCGCTATTGGGCGGCTGAATACCATGTCGACGGTTTCCGTTTCGACTTGGCCTCCATTCTGGGGCGTGACCCGTGGGGCGCGCCGCTCTCCAATCCACCGCTGTTAGAAAGCCTGGCTTTCGACCCGATATTGGCAAAGTGCAAGCTCATTGCCGAAGCGTGGGATGCAGGCGGCCTCTACCAGGTCGGTTCCTTCCCGGCATATGGTCGCTGGGCCGAATGGAACGGTAAGTATCGCGACACGGGACGCAAGTTCCTCAAGGGTGATATAGGTACCGTTGGCGATATGGCACAACGATTTCAGGGTTCACCGGATCTCTACGGCGGCCGCGGCGCTACGGCGTCGATCAACTTCCTGAACGCACACGATGGCTTCACGCTGCACGACCTCGTCTCCTATAACGAGAAGCACAATGAGGCCAACGGTGAGGGAAATCGGGACGGTTCCAATGACAACGATAGCTGGAACAGCGGCTGGGAAGGACCCACAGACGATCCTGGGATCAATGCTTTGCGCATGCGTCAAACCAAAAACGCATTGACCATGCTGATGGTCAGCCAGGGAGTGCCCATGGTGCTGATGGGCGATGAAATCGGCCGTACCAAGCAGGGCAACAATAACACCTACTGTCACGACAATGAACTCAACTGGCTGGACTGGACGCTGGTAGACAAGAATGCAGAGTTGCTGCGCTACGCGCAACGTATCGTGGCCTTTCGACATGCACACCCGGCGTTGCGCAATCGATGGCATCTTACAGGTCAGGACCAAGTAGGCAGCGGCTACCCTGACATCAGTTGGCACGGCACGAAAGCTTGGGAGGCCGATTGGTCAGGCACAAGCCGCCTTATCGCCTTTATGCTTTGTGGCAAGAACGCACGGGGCGGCGTCGAGGAAGACAACTACATTTACGCCGCGTTCAATACGCATTGGGATAGCCATTATTTCGAGTTGCCGGGTCTGCCCGACGGCATGAAATGGCACGTTGCCGCCAATACAGGCGCACCGACCCCCGGCGATATATGGGATGTTGGTCAGGAACCGATGCTGGAGAATCAGGCCGGCATCTTGCTCGGAGACCGATCTGCGGTCATATTGGTCGGCAAATGAGCCACAAGCGACCTCGACCGGGTAAGAGCGGGCGTGGACTTTCGCGAATTAGGCTGGAAGAGCTTGCTACACAGAAACACAATAGTTGCACATTGATATGCACACATAGAAACACAGAAAGGTATATGCAATGGCCTTCACCGTAACTTCCGAAATGAAAGACGGCATCGCCATTCTCACCCTGGAAGGTGAGTTGGACGCCGCAGCTGCCAATGAGTTTCGCACTGCTGTCGAGGAGGCTGCAAACGGAGAGCCTCGTCGTATGGTGTTGATAATCCAGGCCCTCACGTTCATGGCCAGCGCGGGTTTGCGTGTACTCGTCTTCACGAAACAGAAAATGGGGTCCGGGGTGGATCTGTATGTGGTGGGTGCACATGACGCGGTGCTGGAAACGATCACCATGACGGGGTTCCAACACAGCGTCATTCTGCTTGACGAATATGACGCGGCCGAGATTGAAAGCATGTAGCCAAACCCGAGCGGCATTATCGGACTATTGGCGTACCGATGAGCGCCGCAATAGGACACAGCAATGGCATCCCTAATTGTTTCCGGTGCGCTGACGTCTTTGGATGAAATACGCACCTTCGTCAACGAACAGGCGAGAAGTGCCGGCCTAGACGAACGCCGCACATACCGCTTGAGCCTAGCCGTTGACGAGATCGCAACGAATATTATCAATTATGGCTACGTGAGCACCGGCGTTGAGGGTGAAGTGCGGATAATATCCAAAGACGATAACGGCGACTTGGTGATCGTCTTGGAAGATTCATCGCCGCCATTTGACCCATTCTCACATGCCAGACCAGACGACTTGGATGCGCCACTCGAGGAGCGAGATATCGGCGGCTTGGGCATCTTCTTGGCGAGCCAGAACGTGGACGAGTTCCGCTATGAGCACGCGGACGGCAGCAATCGCAATATATTCGTCGTGCACAAACAACCCAGCGATGGGTCGTCGGAATCACAACCATGAACCACGACAGCATAGACCTACGGTGCGGAGTTCATTTATCCTATTTTGGTGGCCTGCTCATTGCACAGTCTCTCCCGCAGATCGTGCGCAAATAGACCGGAGAAAATCGCATGGCTAAGATCATGTCCGTACACTCGTTCCGCGGGGGCACAGGTAAGTCCAACACCACCGCAAACTTGGCCGCACTGCTCGCGCTGCGCGGTCTGCGCGTCGGTGTGATCGATACGGATATCATGTCGCCCGGTATTCACGTACTCTTTGGCGTCGGTGAGCATGAGATGGTCCACTCGCTGAATGACTACCTATGGGGCGAGGTCGACGTAGAGGAGACCGCGGTCGACGTAACGCGCGTGCTCAACGGAAAGGGAACTGACCACAGTGCTATCTTTTTGATTCCCTGTAGTATGAAGACCGGCGATATCGCTCGCGTGCTGCGAGAGGGTTATGATGTCGGTCTACTCAACGACGGCTATCAACGTCTGATTCA
>JBJYXA010000584.1:15955-32964 GCA_046259705.1 Caldilineaceae bacterium | reverse complement strand
AGCGGCGCACGGGATTCGAACCCGTAATAATAGCTTGGGAAGCTATTGTGTTGCCATTACACCAGCGCCGCGCGATTGAACAGCACGAAGTATACGCTGTCGCCGTAAGCGTGTCAATCTGAGCGGGCGAGCTTGGGTCTAGGTTTGGCGCTTCGTGGCGTCGAGTGTGTGCGTGACGAATCCAGGCTAGGAGGACGCACAGGATTGCCAGGACGGCGATCTCAAGCCAGCGACCTGGGCTACGGAAAGACGCGCACGATTCGTATTCCTCGCACGGTGCGTACCGGCCGGACGGGTGAGGCAGCTTTCTGCGCGGTGACCGGTTGTGTGTGCGGTTGCGGCCATCGGGTTCGCGGTGGACGACTCGCGCACGTAGGGGCGCAAAATTTTGCGCCCCTACGTGCGCGAATTGCAACAAAATAAGATGACGGGGCTATTGCCCGAAGCGGAGCGGTGATGACTATGCAGCTACGTACTGCTCCAGGCTTTTGTCGGACCAGGCCCACTGCTGTTCGGTGGTGTCGTTGGGCTTAAAAGGCATGGTGACGGCACCCAGGTCTGCGCCGAGGATTTCGATGCGACGCAGGTCGGAAATACCCAGTCCGGTCAAATCGCCGTACCAGGACTGGGCCAGACGTGTTGGTTCAAAGCCCATGGCCTTGGCCACGACGGCATCGGCCGCGAAAACGTCGGCGGATGCCGCGGCCACGCCGAAGTTGATGCTGTCCGTGCCGCCGGGACCATTACCCTGTACGCCAACCGTGCCGTCAATGACGGCAATATCCGGTTTGAGCAGCTTGGCGAGGCGAGCCAGGTTGACGTTGAGGATGCGAACCTCGTCCGGCAGGTGGCGCTCTTTATGCGTCTGGCAGCCATGCATCTTGATGCGGTCATCCTTGTGCATGGTGCCCATGATCATGTTCTTGAGCGCCAGCGTGACAATGCAGGCATCGTGCGTCTTTGCGACGGCCAGAGAGATGGTGCACGGATGGTCGACTACTGCGGCAGGAACACGGACGGTGCACTCGGAACGGTCCACCTGCAACACAGGCGTCTCGACCCACTCTGAGGTCTGGTGGAGGTCGACCAGCCGAATCTCGAATGGATACTCGGCAATTAGGTCTTGGTACCCATAATTGACGTACGCCTCGCCCGAGTACTTCTCGTTGGCCCCTTCGGCAACGATCACCTCACGCGGCGGATTCGGCAGCGTCACGAGGAAGTCCAGTACGCCCCGGACCGCATCCACATGAGTCGACGTCACCTGGTTGGTGCTCGAAAACAGATTCGGTTTGATGAGCACGCGTTCGCCGACCTTGGCCGCCAGATCGCGGCGTACGAGTTCCATGGCCTGCAAGACGTTGGCGCGGCGATCGTCGCCATGGACAAGGCCCACCTTTACATTTGTTCCTGTCATTCTATCGCTCCCATTGGGGTGGCGCACCCGACGCCGGCTCGTTTGTACTGAGTAAGCCGGGGCTAGTTCGGTTCCGCATTCGTAACACGCAATTCGACGATCGTACCCGTATCGCTGTCCAATATCCCTTCCAGACCGAGGAGGCTGCTGCGACCGCGCAGGTTGTACGAGATCTGAGCGGTAGCACCGGTCGGTACGGACAGGTCCACGTCGACTTCGTCCATTACTTCGCCAGGCTGTTCGCAGAAACCCGCGTGCAGAGAAATCGTTCCAACGAGGATCAGATCCTCCGTCTCTCGGTCGATATGCGCGGAAAGATCGTACATCTCGTTGACGAGCCCGAGCTGTATACACCAGGAGTCCACGGCCGTCTCCACTTCGCCGCCGACGACAGCTTTGCGCGGTTCAATCTGGAAGCTTAGGGGACGGCCCGTACTGTCGAAACCGTCGCCAGAGAGGGCTAGTCTCATGGTAGTGGAACCGGAGATCTCAAACTCACGCGCTGGGGCTGGCGGCAATTCGGGTGTGGGCGTCACGGTAGGTAACGGATCCCCCGAAGGCTGAGCGGTCGGTGTGGGCTCGGGAAGGGGCGAGTCAGGCACGGGCAGTGCAGGCGCGGCGGCCTCCACCGGCGGCAGCTGCGTGGGGCTGCTGGTGGGCAACCTGGGTGCCGGGTAGGCCTCGGCCGCCGTTTTGACATGGCTAGAGCCATCGGAAACCTGGTTTTCGCTTTGGCGCTTGACCGCGTATGTGATCCCTATGGTCAGGAAAAGTAACGCCAACGCACCCAGCATCACAGCCACAGTGAAACGGGGAACATCTTGCCTTTGGGGGTTTTTCTCGTCGCTGGAAGTCTGTTGCGTCTGCATTGAAATGGGTCTATGCCGTCCTACAGGCAGAAGCGACGCATCATCTGCGCGTACAAGTCGACCGCCGCCCGTAACTGATTCGTGTCTATCCATTCGCCAATGGTATGCGCCTGAGCAATGTCGCCTGGCCCCAGGATGACCAGATCGCAGTAGTCCTTATAGATGGCGGCTTCAGTGCCAAAGGGCACTGTCTCAGGCCGCTCAGCGCCCGTAGCCTCCACGGCCACGCGTACCACGTCTGACTCAGGATCCGTATACACGACGGGAAAGCTGATCACGGCACAGGGCAAATCGTATTTCGCCGCTGCGTCACGGATAAGCTGGATCGCCTCCTCGTGATGGTCATCGGGCATGGGACGCATTGACATGGTACATACCGTACGCGCCGCGGTCACGTTGGGCGCGCAGTCGCCGTCGTCCAGCACCATATTAAACGCGTTGTGTGGGGGAGCGAATTCGTGATTCAGGAAGCGCTCGTCGGTCTTGAAGCGTTTAGCAAGTTCAGCCATCTCCGCCAAAAACGGTGCAATGAGAAAATTCGCGGAGACGCCTTCGCCGGTACTGGTGTGCGCAGCCACCCCTTCCGCCATGACGCGTATACGTACACCACCTTTGTGGGCATAGACAGGTCGCAGGCGCGTCGGCTCGATCACCAGCCCACTGTGCGGCCAAGCATCGGCCAGAATCTTCGAGTGATCGCGGATTTGATAGGCGCCTGTGTAATGCATCTCCTCATCGGCGGAGACGACGAAATAGAGTGGCGAACGCAGCCTGTTCAGCGGCAACTGTGAAACAGCCACTATGGCGGCGGCCAGAGGCCCCTTCATGTCGCATGCGCCGCGCCCGATCAGTCTGTCTCCGTCTATATGGGGCTCATAGGGCTGCCACTGATCCTCCATGCCGGGCACCGTATCGAAATGGCCAAAGATGCCGAAACCATCTTCGCCCGCTCCGATTTTGGCCACCAGACAGGCCTTCGGCACGCCGTTATAGTCCGTGTATTCCAGGCGCTCACTGGCAAAGCCAAAGCCGTCGAGCCTTCGCTGGACGAAGTCCGTGATTTCGACGTTCGATAGCTGGCTATCCGACTTGATTCTCACGAGGTCGCCAGTAAGCGACACCACATCGGACGTGATCTTGTCCACGCGTCCCTCTCCTGTGCAGGTGGGCCGGCTGCTGCGATGGTTGTCAAACTGCAGCAACGAGTATACACCGAGTCAGTCCGACGACCGAAGGCGGGCAGCAAGCAAAGCGGGAATTCGCACGCAGACAGACGGAGACGCTTCAGTCGGGCGGGCGGCTCAGCGAGCACTTCGCGACACGGTCATAGAGTACGACGTTGACGGCCGCTGCCAGGTTAAGCGAATAGTGCGTAGGGATGGAGACCAGGTCCCGGCACCAGCGCAGCACATCCGGCCCAAGCGAACCGTCCTCCGGACCAAATATGTAGAAAGCGCGGTCCGGGTGTACGTACGCGGGCAGCGGCTGCGCATCATCACGGCGTTCGACGGCAACGGGCACGCAGTCATAGGGGATCACGTCACGCAGGTCGGCGACGTGAATGACCGGAATCAGCAGATGCGTTCGAGCCGTGTCTGTGCGTTGGGGTTTGTAGCGGCGGCCGGTGATAGCCACGAGGGACACACCAAAACAAGACGCGGCGCGCAGGGCCGCGCCGACGTTGAGCGGATTGCGCGGACTATGCAGTCCCACTGCCGCATAACCGACTGTTTGCACCTTACGCATTGTCACTCAGCGTCCAGGTCGTGCACCAGGCTAGTACGGCAAGGGCAGAGCGAAGCGGTCAGCCAGCTTGCGCAGGTCGTCCTGCACGTTGGGCGGCAGTGGTATGCCATTGCGACGTCGCTCTTGCTCGGTCTCGTGTTCGATCTCGCCGGCGATATAGATACGATCCTGGCCCTCCTCTTTCGGCGCGTCGTGCAGCGCGCGGATCATGACGTCCATGCCGCGCTTGAAGTCGTCGACAGGCTCGAAGGCGTCAACTCGTATGGCCGCAAAGAAATGCCCGTCGTGGCGCTGATCGTATCCGTCGTAGGCGCGCTCGTCCGCGGAGCCGCCGGCCCAATCACCGGAAAGAACGCCGGAAAGGATCTGGACCACCATGGCCAGGCCATAGCCCTTGTGGCTGCCCAACTCCCTGCTGCCGCCGAGAGGATAGAGATGGTTCAGCTTCGTCGGATCCGTCGTGGGCATACCGTCGTCGTCGGTTCCCCACCCCACCGGGGCCAGCCGTCCCAATTCATGGTAGAGCATGACGCGATTGTAGGGCGTGATGGTGGTGGCCATGTCCAGCAGAAACGGCGGCTCTTCCATGCTAGGCGCTGAGAAAGCAATTGGGTTCGTCGAGAACATGGGGATAGCCGCGAAGGTGGGCATGAGGCCGATCCTGCCGCCGCGGGGCATGAAGCGACCCGTCGCGCTGATGCCGATCATGTCGTGGGCCAGCGCCATGTGCGCATAGTATCCGGCAGCGCCGAAGTGACGGGAGTTGTGCATGGCGACCATACCCGACCCGGACGCAGCCGCTTTGTCCATGGCCAACTGCATAGCCCAGACGCCGGCAGCCATACCGAGCCCGTTGCCGCCATCGACGCGCGCGGAGAACGGCGTCTCATAGTCGACAGAAAACTCCGCATCCGGCGTCACTATGCCCTCGTCCAGCATATGGACGTAGAGCGGCGCCAGGTTGCGCACGCCGTGCGTTTCCACGCCACGCAGGTTGGCCCACACCAGTACGCGGGCCGCGCCGGCGGCCTGAGTATCAGGCACGCCGAGCTTCGAGAACACGTCACGCGCAAACGCCTCTAGGGCAACGGGGTCTGCGGATACAGCGCCGTCCATGCGGGTCTCCGAATTGGTGGTGGGTGCGCTGAAGCGGACCCGGTGGCTTCGCGACGCGGAGCCACCGGATGCGGCCGTGTGTCTACGTTTGTAGGCTACACTGCCTGCGCCTTAAGTCTGTCCATGTACTTCTTGCGGAACTTGGCAACCTTGGGCGCTATGACTACCTGACAGTAGGGCTGGCCGCCGTTGCGCTCATAGTATTCCTGATGGTAGTCCTCGGCCACGTAGAAATCTCCGGCCGGCACAATCTCGGTGACGATCGGATCCGCCCACAGGCCCGCCTGGGTCAATTCCTCCACCGTCTGTTCGGCAATCGCCTGCTGTTGCGGCGAATGGTAGAAAATGACCGAACGATACTGGGTGCCCACGTCTGCGCCTTGACGATTCAGCGTGGTAGGATCGTGGATCGTGAAAAAGACGTTGAGGATGTCTCGGTACGAGATCTCCTCAGGATCGAATGTCACCTGAACGACTTCGGCGTGACCCGTAGAGCCGGTGCAAACGGCTCGGTAGCTGGGGTTCGTGACATGGCCGCCGGCGTATCCGGATTCGACGTGTTTGACGCCGCGAAGCTGGTCGAAGACGGCTTCCAGGCACCAAAAGCAGCCACCGCCGAGGGTGGCTACTTCCAACTGCTCTTCTGTAGACTCATTTGTGTTGTTCATGACGTGTATCATAACAGTATTGGGCGCGGTTCCAGTGTGAGCGTACCACCTATTGTGCCCAGGACTCTCGGATGTCGTATCTGGTGCCGTAATAACGGCGTTGCTTTCTGTTCTTGCAACGCCAGTCGTTACGTTGCTCAGGTTGGTACGCTCAGTCGCCGTGATAGTAATCGTGTAGAATGGCGTCCATGACACGCGTCGTTCGGGCGCCGCTCTCGCCGGTGCTGGGACAATGTCCACTGCCGTTCAGTTCATCGACAATGGTCTGAATCAGCGGCAATTGAATGTGCTGCGGCGTTTCTTCCGCGTACTGGGTCACGTTGTCCCCGTGGTGGAGCAGAACCGGCTCCGTACCAAAACAGGACAGCGTGATAGAACCAGACGTACCGACAAATTCGATCTTGTCCTGTTTCTCTCCACAGGTAAAGCACCACACGCCCAGGCCGTGAACACCACTCTCGTGAACCCAACTGGCGGACACGATGTCTTCGGCTTCATACATAGCGGCCTGATTCGTGGCATGGCCCGCCGCCCGCGCAATCGGGCTGAGGAGATAGTCAAGCACATCCAGCGTGTGCGAAGCAAGGTCAACAAACAGCCCGCCGCCGGCGATCTCCGGTTGCACGCGCCACGGCAACGTGGCCGAAGAGAAGTATTCCATGGGCGGCTGCTGGGTCAAGCGTACATTGACGAAGCGTACCTCGCCGATCGCGTTTGCTTCTAGCAGTTGTCGCACACGCAGAAAGCGGGGTAGGGCGCGCCGGTAGTAGGCGACCCATAGAGGCACCGACGCTGCCCGGCAAGCGCCCACCATCTCTTCACACTCGTCGTAATTCAGCGCCATGGGCTTCTCTACGTACACCGGCTTGCCGGCCGCGGCGACCGCCACCGTGTAGGGCTTGTGCGCGTAGGGCGGCGTGGCGATGTAAACGACGTCCACATCCGGGTCCGCGATCAGTGCGTCCGCATCGTCATACCACTTGGGCACGCTGTGCCGCTGCGCATAGTCCTTAGCCTTGTCGGCATTGCGCCGCATGACGGCTACCAGCTCGGAGTTTTGCGCCTTTTGCAGGGCCGGCCCGCTCTTCACCTCGGTCACGTCGCCGACGCCGATAATGCCCCATCGAATCGTCTTGGTCATGCTGGTTTCGCTCCTCGTACTAATGTCGCGATTCACAATCTCAGACGGACGAAACCGCGACCCTAGGACTACCTACCAGATGGTCATGGATTGCAGGAAAAGCTCGCGCAGCTCGTCCGCGCCGGCCGGTCGCGGCGACAGCTTGGTGACGCGATGCTGCGGCAGCGTACCCGCCACCAAGGCATCCACATCGTCGGGGCCGTAGCCGAGTTCGGCCAGACCGTTAGGCATTCCAGTCTGCTTCATCAAGCCGATAATCGCCTCTGCCAGCACGTCGCCGGCCTCGTCCAGCGATGCACCAGCCGTATCGACGCCCATGAGTGTAGCGGCGCGCAAATGAAGCTCGGGATTGGTTGGGGCAGTGAATCGGAACACGGCCGGCGCGTTTACCACGACGGCCATGCCGTGGGGCACCATCGGATGATCCGAACCATATCCTTCGGGCATGTACGACCGAACCATGCCGGCCACGGGATAGGACATGCCGTGTGGCAGGTGGACGCCGGCATTCCCGAAGCCGATGCCGGCGATGGTGGCCGCCATCATCATCCGGCTTCGGGCCTCATCGTCCTCCGGATCGTGGACGGCGCGCACAAGATTCTGGGAGACCAGCTCGACGGCGCGAGAGGCCCAGATGTCGCTGATGGGGTTGGCGCCCTGATAGGCAGGACGCAGCTCGAGTCGTTCCGGGGCAGCACGCCGGTCGTACGGGATGGCAGTCATAGATTCCAGCGCGTGGGTAAGCACATCCAAGCCGGTGCATGCAGCCGCCAGTTTGGGCAGCGTCCGCGTATTATCGGGGTCCACGATACCCATGACGGGACGCAGTGCGCGGTGAGCGATGCCCGTCTTGGCGTCCAGTTCCTCATAGTCAAAAATGGCCACACCGGTGGTCTCGCTGCCCGTGCCCGCAGTTGTGGGAATTGCGATGAGCGGCTTTAGCTTGCCCGGCACAGGTCTGCCCTCGCCGATGGGCGGGTTGACGTAGGCGAGAAAATCGGCCGGATAGGTAGAGTAGAGATTGGCGGCCTTGGCGGTATCGATGCTGGAACCGCCCCCGACCGCCACATAGCCGTCGAAGCCGCCATCGGCCGCGAAGGCGATGGCCTCGCGAAAAGACGCCTCCGTCGGCTCGACGCGCACGCGATCGTAGAGAACCGCTTCGATGCCGGCCTCCGCCAGCGACTCGAGCGCTGTCTGCACGGGATGCAGCGGCGACAGATGGGGATCGGTCACCACGAGCACCCTTGACACGCCGGTCGCCCGCATATCATAGCCGACTTCTTTGGTAGCGCCGGGCCCAAACTTGATGCTGGAGGTGTCCATGGTAAAGACAGATTCGGTGGCCATGCTGCGTTTCTCCCTTGTGCATTCGTGGACGGTCATGGTGTTGCCGCGCCGGCAGCATCTATTTGTTTTGTAACATCGCAAACACGACCTACGCCGGCGCCGAAAGGTCTGACAACTTTGCGAAATCGTACTGCATCACCGACATGGGGTAGTTGCGGTAGAGACATTTCTCGATTTCCCGCCAGCCAAGCCGGGCGTAAAACGTCTGGCGGTCGGGGGTGAAGAGGTACAGATCGTTGTGTCCAAGCCGATTCGCCTCCTGCATGGCGCGGACGACCAGTCTGGATCCGACGCCCTTGTTGCGCAGCGCCGGCTCCACATACACGCTGGCGAGCCAAGGCGAAAGGTTCTGCCGTATGGAGAGGTCGCTGGATACGAGGCTTGCGCAACCCACGGGCCGGCCGGCCAGGAGCGCCACAAAGGTGGTTGGGATTCTACTCTTGTGGGCGTTGCCGCGCAATCGCTCGACGCGTTGGGCCAGCGTCGTGCTGGGGGAGAGATAGCTCCAGGTCTCGTGGTGCCAACCGGCCAAGATTTCGATGAACTGCCGGTGGTCGGCGAGGTAGTCGACGGAAACGTCGGGCAGTTCGCCGCCGGATCCAAACACAGTTGCGCTGGTCAAGTCAGATGCCTTTCAGTGCGCGTCCCCTGGCAGGTCACGTCGGGCTGCGCTGTCGGAGCCTTATGCTGTCATGCCTCCGCATTATACTGCGGGCGGCATGCATGCGGATATTTGGTGTACTGTAACAGGGGCGGGCCAATGACTAGGGCAAGACACGCCCATAAGCTAGAATGTGCTGTTGTCGAAGTGAATTGCGGAGCCGGAGCAATCGCGACCTACGGAAAGCTAGGCACCATGAACGACAACGTAATCAAGAGCGAAGATCAGCATACGTCTGAGGACCGGGCAGTGATCGAGTTCGGCCACGATACCTATTTGTCCCCCCTCACCTGGCGCTACGGCAGTGACGAGATGCGCGCCGTATGGAGCGAGCAGGAGAAAAGGCGCTTGCTACGCCGTTTCTGGGTTGCCCTGGCGGAGGCGCAAAGCGAGGCGGGCGTCGTCGGAGCCGACCAGGTAGCCGATCTGCGCGCACACATGGACGAGGTAGACGTGGCGCGGGCCACTGCGATCGAGCGCGAGATTCGCCATGACCTCATGGCCGAGATCCGCGTATTCGCGGAACAGTGTCCGGTGGGCGGTGCGATCATCCACCTGGGCGCAACCTCCATGGACGCCCTGGACAACGTGGACGCATTACGATTGCAACGCAGTCTGGCGCTTATCCAGCGCGAGCTGGAATCGCTGCTGAACGCGCTGGCGCGGCGCATCGACGAGAACGCGGACCTGGTCTCGATGGCCTTCACGCATATCCAACCGGCAGAGCCAACTACGGCCGGGTACCGCCTGGCGCAGTATGCCCAGGACCTGCTCATGGACCTGGACGAGGTGCGCAGGGCGCGACAGGCAGTGCGCGGCAAAGGGCTGAAAGGGGCAGTCGGTACCAGCGCAAGCTACGACCAGCTCCTGCAGAGCACGGCGTGGACGCCGAGACAGCTCGAGGAACGGGTGATGGATAAGCTGGAGCTGATCGCTTTCGACGTGGCGACACAGACTTATCCGCGCAAGCAGGACTGGCTTGTGGTGAACGCGCTGGCGGGACTGTGCGGGAGCCTGCACAAGCTGGCGTTCGACCTGCGACTACTGCAGAGCCCACCCATCGGCGAATGGAGCGAACCGTTCGCGGCCAAGCAGGTCGGCTCCAGTGCGATGCCGTTCAAGCGAAACCCCATTGTTGCCGAAAACGTGGACAGCTTGGCGCGGCTGGTGGCCGCGCTGCCGCGCGTGATGTGGGACAACGCAGCGCTGAGCCTGCTGGAACGGACCCTGGACGACTCCGCCAACCGCCGGCTCGTATTGCCGGAGGCGTTTTTGCTGGCCGACGAAATTCTGCGGCGGTCACAGCGCCTAGTGGAGGGTTTACAGATATGGCCCGGCGCGGTGCAGCGCAATCTGGACGCCTATGGCGCGTTCGCTGCTACGGAACGAGTGCTCATGGAGGCGGTGAAGGCGGGCGGCGACCGTCAAGCGCTGCATGAGCGAATCCGCGAGCATAGCCTGGCGGCGTGGGCGGCCGTGCAGGCGGGGAAATCAAATCCGCTGGTCGAATTGCTTGCCGAGGACCCGGTGCTTTCGGAGCTGCTGTCGCCTTCGCGTATTAAAGAACTCATGCAATCAGCGGATCATGTCGGCGACGCGCCGGAACGCGCGCGGGCGATGGCGGCGAGGATACGCACTGAGGTACGTGCGGGGGCGATTGTGCAGGAATGACATGGGCGAAGTTGTGCGCGGCGACATGACAAGGTCGACGCGATTTCGTAGGTCAGGCTCCGGCCCGACGGCGCTATTCTCATCAGGTAAGAACGGGAACTTAGACAACCGTGGACGAATCTATCCAGTTGAGCAGCAATAGCTTCATCGCCACTTTCGACGAGCACGCGACGCCTGAAGCGCTTGCCGAGATAGCGCAGATTACGGGCAAGGCCGAGGCGCAGGAGGAATTGGCGCCCGGGGTGTTGCTGGTGCACAGCAGCCAGAGTTTTGCCCATGTGGCACATCTGTGGCGAGAGCGCCCGCCGGTGTTCATCCGCCACATCTGCCCGGTCCAGCGCACCGTACCGCTCAATGGCGGTGGCGATACTGTGGCGGCGATTACGGCGGCTGCGCTCCAGATCTGTGCGGACGCGGTGCCGGTTGACCAACCGTTCTCGGTACAGACCAGGGTGCTGGATGAAGTGGGTTTCAAGCCGTACGACGTCAACACGGCGGTCGCCCAGGCGGTCGCTCAAGCGACCGGCGCCGGCGTGGACGTACGCAATCCGCAGCAGGTGGTGTCGGTGGTGTGCGCGGGCGGGCAGACGTCCGGGTCCGAGCTGGCGGAAGCCACGGCCTATGTGGGCCTGTCGGCCGTGGAAGACAACCTCTCGGATTGGGCGGGCGGCATGCGCCGATTCGCCCGCGAACAGGGACAGGTGAGCCGATCGGAATTCAAGCTACTGGAGGCGCTGGATGTCTTCGGCATTGAGCTACAACCACGTGGCGTTGCGCTGGACCTCGGCGCGGCGCCGGGTGGCTGGACACGTGTGCTGCGGCAGCATTCCCTGTACGTGACTGCCGTGGACCCCGGTGACCTGCACCCGTCGATTAGGTCAGACAGCGGTGTGCGCCGGCTCAAACTGACGGCCGAAGAGTATTTGAGCCGCGGACCCGATCGCTTCGATCTGATCGTCAACGATATGCGCATGGATGGGCGCGATTCATCGCGCCTTATGGCGCGCTACGCGGAATATCTGTACGCCGACGGCCAAGCCATCATGACGCTGAAGTTGCCGGAACGTAACCGATCGGCTGTCATGGACCATTCGCTGACCATTCTCGCCGCCGCGTACGATATTCTCGGCGTGAAGCAACTGTTTCATAATCGCAGCGAAGTGACGGTTCACCTGAAACGCCACGACGCATACCGCGACGGCTCGTAGCCAGGACGGGTAACTCGCCGGAAAAGAAAATGGGTGCGAGCCGAACAAGACAAGGACGCGTCGACATTCCCTCTGCTTGGCGAGGCTCTCACTCCGTCAGCCCGCGCCAGCGGACCAGCGATAGGACTCAATAGCGAATGAGAATTGCTCTCCTTGCCGATATTCACGGAAATCTTCATGCATTGGAAGCTGTCGTGGCGGAACTTGAAAAGCTGCAGCCGGACCACGTCATCTTGGACGGCGACCTGATCAACGCACTGCCTTTCAGCGCCGAGGTCATAGACTTCGTACAAAAGCAGGACTGGATCGTAGTGCGCGGCAATCATGAATTCTATTACCTGGATTACGGCACCAAACGTGCGCGACCGGGTATGGACGATCCGAATCGATGGGGTCAACTGCACTGGCTGATGAAGCACATTAACCAAGAGCAGGGAGATTATCTGGCGGCGTTGCCCGATGATCTGACGCTGTACTATCGGGGCGTACAGCCAATCCGCGTGGCCCACGGCGTACCGGGTCACAACCGCGTGGGTTTCTACAACGAGCAGCCGGAGGCGGAGATCGTGGCCGACGTGGAGGACATCGCGGAGCGGACGCTGATCTCTGCGCATACGCATGTACAGGTGGATCGCCAGGTATCGCTATTTCATGCCGATGAATCGGACCTGCTGACCGACCCGCACAGCGGCACCCGCGTCCGCGGCGACGGCGAGATGCGGCGCTGGCACGTGATCAACCCTGGAAGCGTCGGCCTTCCTTTGAATGGGGACGGAAGGGCACAGTTTGCCATCATCGACAGTGTGGGGGAGGAAGTGGAAGCAGGCGGTTGGCTCGCGCAGCATTTCAGCGTTCCGTACGACCGTCGCTCCACGTTGGAAGCGTTCCACAGCTCCGGGATGTTGGCGGTCGGCGGGGTCATCACAGAGCTTTTCTACTGGGAGCTTGTGACGTCCAAACCTGAGATCATCCGCTACTATCAGTGGTCGCGCGCCAATGGCTATGACCCCGACGAAGACCTGGACGGCGCGTTCGAAGCGTACGTAACCCAGTCGGGACGCAGAGAATATGTGCAGGCTCTGGATCCGTTGCAGGACGGCAGCGGAGTGCAACCATAGGATGATGCTTCGCAAGTATCTCAGTGAAGGTCCGCAACAGTTGGTGGAACGTTAGGCCGTTTCTGAATTCGATGCCGGCGTGTCCTTGATCGCCTCGTAGTCCTGGCGCAGAGTGTCCATTTCTTCCTGCGCGACGGGCAGGTCGCCGTAGGCGACGCGCATGTAGGCTGCTGTCACCCGTTCAAGGCGCGGTTGCTGCCCAGGAAAGGCGGATGCAAGCTGGGGCAGATAATCGTCGGGAGGCTGAGACGGCAGTCTTGGGTGGCCGCGCTTGCGCGCGATCCGGCCCAAGTTAGCGTACATGTTTTCCACGCTGATCGCGTTAAGCAGGCGCTGGTTCATGCCATACCGGCGCAGCATCCTCAACCAGTCGCGCAGGCGGCCCAAGTTTGGCATCGCGGGTGCAATGGCCGACCGTGTCTCTTCCTGATCGGGCGGCTCCTGCTCCGATTGGCCCGCTTCGTCATCCGGCTTCACGAACAGAAACCAAAGGATAGCCAATACAACGACGATGGCGGCGACTACCAGGCCGTAACGCAAAAAGGTCCAGTCGCGCATTGCCGCATCGGATCCGAACTCAAGTGGCGGCGGCGGACCCATTTGGGTCTGCGCGGGCTCCGAGCCGGAGGCCATGCGCTGAATCGCCAGAAGCAGCCGATCCATCAAAGGGCCCAGGACCGAGAATAGGGCTAGGATCAACCACGCAAGTACCCAGCCCACGACCTTCCAAAGCGGTTCAAACACCGAAAGCCAGGCTCGCACGGCGCCGGGTGTGAATACGCGCAGCGTACTCAATGCGACGCCTACGATGACGGAGGTGAGCGCCACGATGTCTACGAGACGCGCGATGGGAATCTTTCTGCCCGGGCTGCGGGTGTCGCCGACAGACTTCTCGTCGATACGCGCGATCGCCATCGCAACGAGACCAAAGCCGAAAAAAGTTGTGAAATAGAACAGCGCCTCTTGCACAGATCGTCCGCCTAAGGTAGATAACAGCGCTCCGCCGACGATAGCCAACAGCAAGCCCAATCGAAAGCTCACGCCGACGGTGAAGAACGTCAGCTCGCGGTCAGTGGCCATGGCAACTCGAGCCCAAAGAAATGTGTTGAGCAAAATAAACAGGAGAGGCGGCGTTACGCCTTCGGAGAACTCCAGGAGGGAGCGCACTGTGTCTCCCAGCCACTGCTGACTTTGGCTGTCTTGCAGTGGGTAGATGAATAGACGAATGCCGGCAAGGGATGTAGTTACCACGAGCGCGAGGAACACCAGCTCGCGGCGCGGCGAGGTCATCTTGCGTCTTTCGATGAGGTCGGCCACCACCAGATAGGCAACCATGAGCAGCCACCAGAAGAGAAATAGCATGACGGGACGGGTCAGCAAGGTAGCTGCCTGCGCGGATATGGGCGCGTCGCTCCAACGGCGACCGTGCTCAATCCAGGTCAGCACGTAGGGCAGCAAACACGCAACGTCCATGGCCGCCATGGCAATGTATAGTATGCGGTAGCGTCGATTTTCGAGGATCATGATAGTAAGCGCACGTCCGGCCTTATTCTTCAGTAGGCTTCAGACAGGCCCCTGCGTTCGGGTTAACACGCCGTGCTGCCGCCAAGCGAAACGCGGCGAAGCATCCGTTGCCCCAGGCGCAAAGACCTTACGCTGGGCGCAAGGCGTAAAATGTTGTTGGTCGACGCATCATCCGTCTGCGTTGCCGGAGGCGATCTCCACCGGCGCTATGACATCGTCCACCAGATGAGGCAAGTGATAGGTCGTGATCCTGGGTGTGAACCGATCCGGCGGCTTGGCCGCAAGCGTGAACAGCACGACGCGCCTGCCTCCCTCGCTCAACTCGTGTAGCGAGGCCAGAAGGTCGTCGTGCGCAATGGCCGTGACCACCACGACTGTCGCGCCCCAAGGCAGGCGCGCGACGTCGGAGATCACCAATTCTTCGATAGGCTTTGTGGCGAACTGGGTGACGGCGGCCAGCAGCTCCAGAATACGGACAAGCTGTTGCTGGCTGCGGCCCGGCATCAACTGAATGGGTTGGTCGCTGCCCGGGAGCGCGCCGTTGGCGCTGAGCCCGACAGGCCTACGTTGCTCCATGGCAAGCATGGCCAAACTGCCGGCCACGCTTATGGTCCTCTCCTGCAGCTCTGGAATGTAGCCGTGCCAGTGGCGCTCGAGGGTGGCGATATTAAGAAAAAGGTGAATGACGTGGTCTTCGCTGGGTTCGTAAACGCGGCTGACCAGCTCTTGCTGGCGGGCGCTGGCCTTCCAGTGCACGCGTCGCATGCCATCGGATGATCGCCATTCGCGAATTCCCGCGGTGCGCAGCGGGTCCTCGAACAGGCTTTCCTCTACGCGCACCTCGCCGAACGGGTTATGCGTGGGCAGCCGCAACTCGCCCACGGAATAGAGGCGCGGGTAGACGATCAGATCCTCTTCGCCGGCGACAACGGCGCCGCGGTTGAAGAAGCCGAAACCGTCACCCGTAATTGCCTTGGCCGGTCCGAAGGGATGAAAACCGCGCGTATTGCACGTGATCTCGTATTCGCGCTTGATCCGCTGATAGGGTCCTAGCATCCAAAATGTGGAGTAGTCCGCGAGATTCGTGGAACGATTGATCTCTAGGTCCGCGCCGGCGACAGGCAGTTCCGCGGGAAAGATGTCGCGCACGGTGAGCCACGGCAGGGGCAGTGGCTTGGCGTTGCTCACCTCCAGGGTCAGCGTAACCTTCTCCCCAATAAACGCTCGATGTTCGCTAAAATGCCGGTCATAGGTGAGCGCATGAAGACTGAATCTGGCCCAGGTCCACGCGATGCCGGCAGCGACCAGGAGCAGCGCAGCTGAGCCCATGAGAAAGACATTATCCAGAACTACACCCAGGATTATCAGCAGGACCGCCAGAATGATCCATGCGTCGGAAAACTGCGTGTCTTTGTGAACGTCAATGAACCGCCGGCTGCGCCCGGACAAGAGCATGGCGCCGTCTACTCCGCCACCGGAACCGGCACGGCGCCGGCTATCTCTGACACGATCTGGCCCGGGGTACGGCCGCGCAACCGCGTCTGCGGGCTGATATGAATACGATGGGTGAGGAGTGGTGGGCACAGATGCTGCACGTCACTGGGGATGACGTATTCTCTACCGCGGATCGCGGCCAATGCCTGCGACGCCCGATACAGAGCCAATGAACCTCGCGGAGACACGCCCAGCTCGATCAGCGCGTGTTCGCGTGTGGCGCGTACCACGTCGAGAATGTACCCGCGTACGTCGTCGCTCACATGAATGCTGCGCACGGACTGCTGGAGCTCTATGATTTCATGGCTTGCTGTGACCGGTTGTAGGCTTTCCATAGGGTCGACAGTCTCGTAGCGCAGCAAGATCTCGTCCTCTTCCTCCAGCGTAGGGTAACCAAGCCGTATCTGCAGCATGAACCGGTCTACCTGCGCCTCCGGCAGCGGAAACGTACCTTCTAATTCGACCGGGTTCTGCGTGGCGATGACGACAAACGGCCGCGAGAGGGGATACGTCGTGCCGTCGACGGTGGTCTGTCGTTCCTGCATGGCCTCCAATAGGCTCGACTGCGTGCGCGGTGTGGCGCGGTTAATCTCGTCGGCGAGAAGGATCTGGCTAAAGACAGGTCCGGGCCTAAACTCGAATTCCTGAGTCTTCTGGTTATAGTAGCTGATCCCGGTTACATCCGAGGGAAGTAGGTCGGGCGTGAACTGGATGCGTGAGAAGC
Organism: Caldilineaceae bacterium; assembly: GCA_046259705.1. GTDB lineage: Bacteria > Chloroflexota > Anaerolineae > Caldilineales > Caldilineaceae > JASGTU01. Next base: position 16,257 of record JBJYXA010000584.1, on the reverse strand, counting down.
TGCAGTCGACGCTGCGCGCGAGTGCTTTTGCCAGTGTGGTCTTGCCGATGCCGGGGACGTCCTCGAGCAAGATGTGGCCATCGCACAGCAGAGCGACGAGCATGAGTTCGACGGAACTGGACTTGCCGACGATGACGCGTCCTATATTCTCCTGGAGGGCCGCCGCAAGTTCCGATGCCGTCATTCGAAATAGTCCTCACTCGTGTCGATGCCATTCCGCCTGCAATATTGGCCGCAAGCGGGTCCGCAGGCTCGTAGTCTTGGCAGTCTACTGCCTATGGTGGTCGGGGTCAATTGTAGCG
>JBJYXA010000584.1:0-15855 GCA_046259705.1 Caldilineaceae bacterium | reverse complement strand
AGTTTGCCTCGGGTCATGGCTGAAATTTGCCGCGCGTTTCAGCGCAGTCGAATTGCATAGCCCACGGGGCCTGGAAATGCACCCAGACCAAAAAGTACGCAACAAAGGCTGGCTATGAGCAGGACAACGATCGCCCTCATCTTAATCGGCATCTTGACGCTGGTATCACTCGTCATCGTGCTTCCCATCCAACATCCGTCTTGGATGAATAACGCCCTCTCGGTTGGTGATTCGACACGCAATCTGGACGAGTTCAAACTCGGTCTCGACTTGCGCGGCGGCACGCAGGTGCTGCTGGAGGCGGATCTACCCGAGGGACAGGCGCCCGAAGAAGGGGCCATGAGCGCGGCCAAGACGATTGTCGAAAACCGTGTTAACGGCCTCGGCGTGGCCGAGGCGGTGGTCCAGTCACAGGGAGACACTCGCCTAATTGTGGAACTCCCAGGCGTGAACGACCCGGACCAGGCCGTCAATACCTTGCGTTCCACCGGCCAGTTGGAGTTTGTCGATCCCGCAGGTTCTACCTTGAGCCAGGGTATGGTGATCAACACCACCAATAGACCTACGGCCGCAGCCGATCTGCAGGCTCAGATTGACGCTGGGAGCGCAGAGCCGGCGCCAATCCCCTATCCTGACACCGTGTTCGAGACGGTCATGACGGGCGATATTCTGTCTGATGCGCGTGCCGTACGCGACCAATACTCGCAGTGGGAGATCTCTTTCCAACTGACCAATGACGGCAGCGATCAGTTCTACGAGTATACGCGCAATCATGTCGGCGATGTACTGGCCATCGTGCTAGACGGACGGGTACTGTCCGCACCTGTCATTCAGTCGGCCATTAGGGATTCGGGCGTCATCAACGGCACATTCACCACGGATGAGGCGGAATCCCTGGCGGTGCAGATGCGATACGGCGCTCTACCGGTGCCGCTTCAGGTCATCGACATTCGTACGATCGGCGCCAGCTTGGGGCACGATTCCGTGGATGCAAGCCTGAAGGCGGGCATCCTTGGCGTCCTGGCCGTGTTTGTGTTTATGCTGGCCATGTACCGATTCCCGGGGTTGCTGGCCGACGCTGCGCTGGCGATCTACATTTTGCTCAACCTTGCGCTATATAAGCTGATCCCGGTGACGATGACCTTGGCCGGTATCGCTGGCTTTATCTTGTCCATCGGTATGGCGGTCGACGCCAACATCCTGATCTTTGAGCGCATGAAGGAAGAACTGCGCGTGGGGCGTTCGATCCGCCTGGCGGTCGAAACGGGCTTCAGCCGCGCTTGGCCGGCCATCCGTGACGGCAACCTGTCGACACTCATTAGCTGCGCGGTGCTTTACTGGTTTGGCAACAACTTCGGCGCCAGCGTGGTGAAGGGTTTCGCCGTAACGCTGACCATTGGTGTGTTGCTGTCCATGTTCACGGCAGTTGTGATCACACGTACGTTTATGCGTGCGTTCCTCTCCAGCCGTGGCGCCAAGGTAATGGCTTCCCGGGCCATGGTTGATTACTAGACGACATGACGCGTAGCGGCGCTGCTTTGCAGGCGCTGGCTCTGCGGTTTGCCGGCCATACTGTAGTACCGGTCCGCTGGTGCAAAGCTGGAGTGAAGCTTCTCCACCGCCAGCGAATGCGGTGAACACAAGGCATAATGAGGGTGCTACATGTTCAATATTGTTGAACGACGCAAGATCTGGTTTCTAATCTCAGCGATCATCGTGCTGCCGGGCATTCTGTTCATGATCTGGCAAACGATCACGACGGGTACGCCATTGCCGTTGAATATCGATTATACCGGCGGCACACTCTGGGAGATGCGCTTCCAAGAGCCTGTGGAACCGGCCGCCCTGCGCACGCTCTTTGTCGATGCAGGTTACACGGCCGCGACTGCCTTTACGGTAGAAGACGCCAATACGCTGCAGGTAAAGTTCGAGAGTATCGAACCGGATGCCAAAGCAGTCCTGGTTTCCAGCATTACGTCGCAATTTGGTGAGTTCGAGGAACGCTACTATCGAAGCATTGGTCCGGCTATTGGATCAGAGGTCAGCAAGGCGGCGTTGTTTGCGGTGGTGGTCGCATCCATCGGTATCTTGCTCTACATCGCTTTCGCGTTCCGGCAGGTGACCCATCCATTCCACTATGGTACGTGTGCAGTCATCGCGTTGGTCCACGATGTGCTGGCCACAATTACATTCATTGGAATCATGTATTTCGTTGCGGGCTGGGAAGTGGATGCCCTCTTCCTGACCGCGATTCTGACAGTGATTGGTTTCAGTGTAAACGATACCATCGTGGTATTCGACCGCATCCGCGAGAACCTGAAGCGGCATCGAGGTGAGAGTTTCGCCAAGGTAGCCGATCGCAGTCTGTTGGAGACGTTCCAGCGGTCGATTGCCACCCAGGTGACAGTACTGCTCGTATTGTTGGCGGTGCTGATCTTCGGCGGCGGATCTATTCGCCAGTTCATGGCCACGATGATGGTGGGTATGGTCTCCGGTACGTACAGTTCGCTCTTCAATGCCACGCCGCTGTTGGTGGCGTGGGAGGAACGTTCGTTCTTCGGCAAGAAGCAGGCGCCGGCAGCGGCAACCGATGGACGGCCCGTACCGGCGTAGTTCCCGAGGGCTGTAAATTCACAGCGGCGAAGCGTACGCTTCGCCGCTGTTTTTTTGTGCATGATTGGCGAGTGCTTGTCGCGACGGCGAATTGAAGCGGGCGCGAGAGCTTGTATGTGTTTATAGCCGGCGACTTTTGTCGACTGCTACATGGCCGGCGCCGATGGTGAACGCCGGGCGACCCACAGCACCATATTGCAAGAATGAACCACACTCAGAATTTCTTCTGCTATTCAGATTGACAGAATAAAATGTGAATGGAAAGAGTTACGCATATCTACTTGACCAAGTCTCTCGTGCCAACCGCCGACTAGGATCGGTGGCGGTAAGTGCGCCACCGCGTTGCAACAGGCCGGCGTGTGCGACGCGGTGCCCAAATGAAGTAGCCAAGCTGTTTTGTGCGATCAGAACTATCAGACTTGCTCCCATCCGGAGTCATTGCTCGCAGATAGTGTACGGGATGACGGAACTCCCTGGGTACAGGCGATACACTGCATTGACGTTTGTGCAGGCAACTTACGTGGGGACGAGGCGTTACTTGATTGACATAAACTTTCGGCGGCTTTTTAACAGCACTCTTCACAGCCATGGGGCGATCCAGATAGGGCTCGTTTGCCTTGTCCTTCTCTCGGCTGCAGGTTGCGGCAACGATCGGGCCACTAATGCACGCGCTGACGTGGTAGCCAGTTTGTCCGGCGATGCTGACGACGGGTTTGAGCGGGCAGTTGCGCCCATGGCGTTCCAATTTCCGCGTGACCACGGCCCGCATCCAAGTTACCGAACCGAATGGTGGTACTACACCGGCAATCTGGAGGATGACGCCGGCCGCGAGGTTGGCTTCCAATTCACGATTTTTCGAAGCGCACTGTCGTCCGAAGCTGCGGCCAGGACTTCGCATTTGGCGGCAAACCAGGTCTATATGGCTCATCTTGCGTTGACCAACGTGGACGAGCAGCGGCACGTAGCATTTGAGCGCTACAGCCGGGGCGACGGCAACCTGGCAGGCGGCAGCGGCGAACCGGCTTTTGCGGTGTGGCTGGAGGACTGGACTGTGGAAGAGGTTGAGCCGGGTCAATTCAGGCTGTCCGCTTCGACCCAGGACGAGGGTGGTTCCCAATTCGCAGTGGACCTCATGCTACAGGAAACACGCGCTCCCGTACTTCACGGGGACGAGGGCCTAAGCCGCAAAGGTCCGGAAGCAGGCAATGCTAGCTATTACTACAGCCTGATCGGGCTCGAGACATCGGGACAGATCGTGTGGGCTGGCAACGAGTACGATGTCTCGGGCACAAGCTGGATGGACCACGAGTTCGGCAGCTCCGTGTTGAGCCGGAACGCCACGGGCTGGGACTGGTTCAGTGTCCAACTGGACGGCGGCTTGGCCCTGATGTTTGCCAGAATCCGGACCGCGGACGGCGGGCAAATAACCGAATTCACCGGCACGCTGGTTGACGCAGATGGCCAGACGACTGCCCTCCCTGCACAGGATCTACAACTCGAGGTGCTGGATGAATGGACCAGCCCACAGACGGGCATCCGCTACCCGTCGGGCTGGCGCGCTGCATTCCCGTCACATGATATCGAACTGGAGATCACCCCAAAGATTCCGCAGCAGGAGATGGAGACGTCCTTCATCTATTGGGAAGGCGCTGTAGACGTCACCGGCACGGTCGCCGGTACGGTCGTAAGCGGTGAGGGCTACGTGGAGCTGACCGGATACGGCCAGACGGACGATGGGGCGCAGCTTGTGCGCTAGCAGGTCAACTGCATTGCGTTGGCTGTTGCCACTACGTATTCAGACTAGATACCCGGCTTCTGGCGCAATCTAGCCGGAGAAGCCTCAAGCCAGAAAAACCGAGTATCTTTGCGTTTCGTGCGCCAATGGCTGGGACAGAGATACAAGCACAGAGCTTCCCCCGGTACGGCGGGGAAGCTCCGTGCTTACGAGTGAATCGTCGCTAGAAGGATTGTCCCTCATCTTGATTGGCAGCCGCGACCGATAGGTGGAACTGTTCGAATAGCCAGCGGCCGTCGTACTCCTGCAGCACGGTAGTGAGCCGTGCGGGAAATTCGACTGCTGGCTGTCCTGGCGCCTTGAAGTGAATAGTCACATCCGAGGCAGTCCAGGCCACGTTGCCGCCAATACCGACCATATTCCAGTCAAGTGAGACGCTCAGCGACTCCGATTGCGAAATATCCCTTTCCGCCTGCATCCGCACTTCGTCCAGACCGACGCGCTTTTCATCCGCACCCGTGCCATACAACATCAGAGTGGGGCTGGGCGCAAAATAAGCCATCATGGCGTCTATGTCGCGGGATTCCCAAGCTTCTAGCAGCGCGCTTAGCGCACCGATGACCGTCGCTTCACGTGTCGTTTCCATCGCGCCTGCTGTCTTAGTCTGTCCGTTCATGATCCTCTCCTTACAATCCTGAAAGTCAGCTACTGAACCGTGTACTTCTCAATCGATGGCAACAGCATATCCCAGTCGCGCGCTTCGTGCGACAGAGGTATCCCTGATTTTTGGAGAAGATCGGAGAGTCAGGGTTATCCCTGATCGGGTTCAGGGTACGGTGGTTGGTCGTTTTCTGCAATCCACAGCGCCACCTGCGTGCGCGAATCCATGTCGAGCTTGGAGTACACGCGTGTGAGGTGCGTTTCTACCGTCTTTACGGTGATATGCAGCGTTTCGGCGATCTGCTTATTCGACTTGCCCAGGCCGACCTCTCTAGCGATGTCCATCTCGCGTGGAGTCAGGTCTGTGTGCAGTGCACCAGGCCGGGCAGGCCGGTGCGCGCCAATAGATTCCGTAGAGCGTGCGGCGTCAATGCGATCGGTCGCTCGTTGCAGGAATCGCGACTGCATCTGCGTTGGGAGCTCCTCTGTCAGGGCGGCCACCAGCGCCTGTGCGCGCCCATAGCAGGCAGCGGCGGCGCGCGCGTCCTCGGCTTGAGCCAGAACACGCCCGAACGCCAGCTCCACGCGCCACTGCAAAGGCGGCAGGTTCCGTTTATCGCAGACAAGTTTCGCGTTCCTCAGCGCAGCCAGCGCTTCGGCATGACGCCCCAACATGCTCAGGGCTTGAGCCTGGATCACGAGAGCGGGCACGAGCGCGAAGCTGCCCGAGGCGGATGAATCCTCGTCTGGCGGCCACGCTTTGCGCAGTAGACCCACAGCGTTTATCGCCCCGTCGGGATCGCCTCTTGCCAGCGCGAGTTCGGCCCGCGCCATCATCGCGGTGACGTGTTGCATGGCCGGCGGTTCGGGCGTCGCTGCGTGGGCAAGCAGTTCCTCGGCTTCATGCAAGTTGCCTTGCCGGATGCGGATCTGCGCCAGCACGCCGCGGCCGATCTCGGCGAACCAGTGCGAACCCACAGCCTCGGCGAGTGATAGACCGCGCTCGGCGTGGGCCGCAGCCGTCTCGAGCTCCAGCAGATCCTTGAACACCATACTGCTGAAGACCTGGATACCGGCCAACCATTGCTTGTGGTCGATGGATTGGGCCAACTCTTCTGCACGTCTAAAGTAGGAGAGGCTTTGTGCATAATGGCCATGAGCAGCTGCGACGTACCCCGCGGTCTGGCAGGCATAGGCTTCACCGCTGTACCAGCCAATAGATCGCGCCAGATCGACGGCCTCCTCGGCGCAGGTGACGTCGAGCGCACACAGGGCCAGGTTCGCCAGGGTAGAGGCCAGGCCGGTGCGATCATCCAGCGCTCGAAAGAGATCCGCCGCGGCGACGTAATAGGCGTGCTGCTCGCGCAACATAAGCACGTGACCTGTGGTCATGCCCAGAAGGTCAAGCGTCTCAGCCGTACCTGGCAGATCATCAAGCGCCTCAAATACCTTGAGCGCCTGCTTGTGGTACTCAAGCGCGTCCTGCGGGCGGCCAGTATTTAGATACCAATTGCCCAGCCGGTTTAGACTGTGACCGATGAGGCGGGCATCCTCCAGTTCCTGCGCTACCGTCAGCGCTCGGCGACAATGCTCTTCGGCGCGTCCATAATCCAGTGCAAACCAATAGAGCGCAAGCGCCATGTGCGACTGCCAGAGCTGTTCCTGGTTGCCGGTACGCTCAGCCTCGAGTAGCGCGGACGCGTAGTCTTGTAGCGCAGGCTGCAGTTCGCCCACAGACTCGTATGCGCGGCCACGCTGCATGAGCAGTGCCCAAGGGACAGTGTTGCTCAGATGGCCGGAGGCTTCGACAGCGTGCGAGAAGTGTTCCAGCGCGGCATTCGGCGAATGCAGAGAAAGCGCATGCGCGCCTGCCGAGGCGCCGTAGCGCAACGCCGCCTCCCACACTTTGGCATGGTAGGCATGGTAGGAGAGTTCGGCGAGCCGCGCATCGCCCGGCTGGGCGTCGCTCGCTTCGAGAATTTCGAGGATCGATTTGTGCAATTCGACTCGTTCGCGAATCAAGAGTCCGTCGATGATCGCCTGGCGCAGCAACGCGTGCCTGAACGCGAACCGATCCTCGGACACCTCCTCCAGAACGCGCCGGCGGATCAGCTCCTTGAGGATGTCGGTCAAATCCGGCACCTCAAAACCAGTAAGTTGTTGAAGTGTCTCCAGATCGAACTGTCTGCCGACGACGGCCGCGTAGCGCAACACACGGGTCGCCGGCTCGCTGAGGCGCTCCATCTGCCGGTCCATCGTCTGGCGGACCGTGCCAGGGATTTCAAGAGCAGTTGAGGGATTGGTGAACACCCAAACACCGTTGACCAGGGCGATCTGCCGGCGTTGCAACAGCACGTGTACCAGCTGTTCCGCATACAGGGGGTTTCCTTGCGCGAGTGAAACCAGCCGGTCCATCAAGGCGGGGTGCACAGGGGAATCCGCCGGCAATGCCGCCTTAATGAGCGCGTCCACCTCAGCGTCCGCCAGTGGCGCCAGCGGTATGCTGAGCGCATTGTCTGCGCGAGCCAAATAGTTCTGTAGCTGAGCAAGCTCGCGGTACTCTTCGTTGGCGCGGGCGCTGATGGCCAATATGATGCGTTGCGCGCGTATGCGGCGTGTTAAGGTCTGCAGGAATTCCAGGCTGGCCGCATCGGACCAATGGGCATCCTCGACGGTGAGCAGGAGGCCGGACGGGGCTATCCGCAGGAAGATGTGCACCAACACTTCGAACAGGCGGCGTTTGTCGGCCTCAGGTTCCAGATTGGCGGCCGGCGGGGGCGGATCGGATGGAAGCGCCAGCTCTGGCAACAATCGTATCACGAATTGTTGGTAAGGCGTGACGATCGTTTCGATTTCATCAGCGGTACAGGTGGAGAAGTACGTTCGGAGCGCATCGACGAGGGGGGCAAACGGCAGGCTCTGATCCTGTTCGGTGCATTCTCCGCGCACTACTTGGAACCCCTCACTTTGCGCGAGGCCGGTTAGGTAGGCAAGCAACTTAGTCTTGCCGATACCTGCGTCGCCGCTGATGAGCACGGCAAGACCTCCCGCGTCGCGGACGCGCCGGAAGCAGCCGCGCAACGTTTCTTTCTCCAGAGATCGGCCAATCATTCCGATGTCGATTGCAGTTTCGGGTGATGTCATAGGGTCCTGTGGTTGCAACACCGGCCAAGTGGTACAGCCATCAATTATACATTCGCGCCGTCAGCAGTGCACCTCGCGAATATCAAGCCAGACCTCAGCGGAGTTGTCGTGTTGAAGAGTGCGCCGTGGCTGTGCAGGGCGACGGAAAGTGGGCCGCCGCCTACTCCGAACGGATGGCCGTCGCCGGTTCGATGCGACCTGCGCGCCAGGCCGGATAAAGTCCCGCTAGTAACGCAGCACCGACGGCCACCACAAGGGCGCGCACGATTTCCGCCGGCGCCAGTTGCATCTGCATTGACCAGCCGAACGAGCGCAGATTGATGATGTAGATGAGCACCGCGGCCAGCACGACGCCCGTGGGTATGGCGATGAGCCCGGCGCTGGAACCGATGAGGCCCGTTTCGTAGAGTGAAAGACGCCAGAGCTGCGCACGCGTCATACCGTTGGCGCGCAGAATACCGATTTCGCGCGTACGCTCGAGCTGCAAGCTCATGAGGGTACTGAGGATGCCGATGAAAGCCACGACAGTGGCCAGGACCTGCAGTGCGATCGTGATTGCGAAAGTGCGGTCAAACACCGCCAGCGCGTCAGCGCGCATGCCTGCGTTGGACCGCACAAGCACTTGCTGTCCGCCGGTCACACTTCGGCGTATCTCGTGCGCCTTTTCATCCACGTCCGCACCGGGCGCCACGAACAGCCCCACCGCCGACACAGCGGTGTCATCCCAGTAACGCTGGAAGACTGGGGCGTGCATGAAGACGATGGAGCGAACGTCAAAGTCGACGGCAATGCCCGCGATGGGGAAAGAAGCCACACCGTGATCGGTCGCTAGCGAGAGGTTGTCTCCCACAGCGAGGTGCATGCGGTTCGCCAACGGCTCGTTGACAAGCACTGCGCCGTCTTCCACCGCAGCCCACGTCTGCTGCCAGTCACCGACGGCGGACCGGTAGCGACGGTTCGGTCCCGCCAGATCTTCTGAGACGGATATCACGCGCACTGGCGGCTCGTCGTCTCCGGCCGAGTCTGGGGAAGGGGCGATCATACGCACGTCCACGCCGTGGGATGTGGCCACCCGTGTGATGCCTGGAAAGCCTTCCAGCATATCGACGATGCTCGGGTCGAGGTTCGTCGTGACCTGGTTGGCGTTGAGCGAAGGGGGCGAAACGTAGATGTCGGCTTGCAGCACGTCGTTTAGCCAGTCACGAACAGCGCCGCGGAAGCTGCCAACCATGACGCCCACACCAATAATAGCGCTCACGGAGACCATAAGTGCGGCCACGGCGATTGACGTGCGGCTCAACGATCGATTGACATAACGAGGCGCCATGCGCCCAATCACGCCAGACTGGCGGCCGTACCGATTTGCCGCGATGCCGGCGCCTCGCATCAAGAGCCAGGTTAATAGCGGGGCCAGCAGCGCGCTCCCCAGTATGACGGCGAATAGACCGGCGAACGAAATTCCCACACCCAAGTCGGGCGCCAATAGTACGGCGCCGGCCGCAAGCAGTACGACGCCCGCCGCGGTGACCCAGCGCAAAGCGCCGCGCATGCGTTCCTCGACATTGCTCCTGCGCATGGCGCCGGCAGGGGGCACGCTCGTCGCCTCTATCGCGGGTACGACTGCAGCAAATGCCGACGCTGCCAGCCCCGTCAGCGCGCCTTTCACCAGCAAGCCTGCGGGTACGTCCACTTCTCGTACGGAGACCACGAAAAAGAGGTCGTTGATGGTCTGCGACACGAGCTGGACTGCGCCGCGGCCCAGTAGCACGCCGAGTGCGAGTCCGGCCACGGTTCCGAGCGCGCCCAGCAGCAGTGCCTCCACCAAAATGAGGCCGAACACCGAGCGTTGCGTCATGCCGAGTGCGCGCAGGCTGCCGATCACAGGCCGGCGCTGCACGACGCTGAAAGTAACGGTGTTGTAGATCAGAAACATGCCGACTACTAGCGCCAAGAGACTCAACGCAGAAAGATTCAACCGGAAGGCCGCGGTCATCTCCTCGACGACGCCCTGGCGGGCCGCGCTGGAAGTGATAACTTCATTGCCGGAAAGAGTACCTCGTAGCAAGGACAGCGTCTGTTGACCGGCATCACCTTCGGGGAGGATCAAGTCAATACGGTCGAGCCTACCCACGCGGTCCAGCACCTCCTGCGCCGTGGAGATATCTACGAGGAGCAGCGTCTCCAGCGCCCTGCTGCTTAGGTCGTCGTAGGGGGCCAGCAGACCGGCTATCGTTAGCCGGAACGTTCGTCCGCCGTATTGCGCGGTAAGTTCATCGCCTGGCTGCAACCCGTACGCGGCTGCCACATCTTGGCTTATCAGCGCAGCGCCGGGGACAGTCAGCAGATCGGCCAGCATTTGCGGTGACGACTGGGACACGCTTTCTGTGCCCAGGTAGCTGCGAAATGGCGCTTCCGCGAAGGGATCGATGCCCAGCAGCCGGATGGGCTGGCCGTCCAGTTCGCGAACGGAAACATAGTCTTCCACGACTGGCGCACTCAAGCGGTATCCCGCCTGGCGGCGCAGCGCGAAGTAAGTTGATTCGTGTACGCCGCTGGGTCCGCCGGTGATCTGGTGCGTAGCGCGCCCGGTAACGGCGTCCGTTCCAAGCTGGAAGGCGCGTTCGGCCGATCCGTTTGCCAGGTCCACGGCCACCACCATGGCCACGCCGATGGCAATCCCGGCGACCAGCATGAAGCTCTGGCCCGGCCGCCGACGGGCATGTCGCCAGGCGAGGCGCAGCAGCACCCTGGCGTTATACAAAGCGGGCTGGAGTTTTCTATACATCAGTCGAATCCGGCGTGGGCAGGATGGCTTTCACGCCAATCCTGATCACGGATCAATTTGCCGTGCTCCAGATGTAGCACCCGGTCGGCGCGGCGGGCGACGTCGACAGCATGGGTGGCCATGATCAGCGTCTTGCCTGCCCCTCGGGTCAGTTCGAGCAGTAGCCGCAAGACCGCATCACCGGTGTCTTCGTCCAGATTCCCGGTCGGCTCGTCGGCCAGTACCAGCAACGGATCATGGATAAGCGAGCGGGCGATGGCGACCCGCTGCTGCTCGCCGCCGCTGAGCGCGTCGGGGTAGGTGGAGAGCCGGTCGCCCAGGCCGACGCGTTCGAGTAAATTGGCCGCTTTGTCACGCATACCGTTCTGTCCGCCGGATAATTCGATAGGAAGGGTGACGTTCTCGAGCACGGTGAGCGTTGGAATGAGGTTGAAGAACTGGAAGACGATGCCGATTGAGCTGCGCCGGAATAGGGTGCGTTCGCGGTCGGTGAGCGCGGTAAGCACCGTTTCTGTGCCCTGGCCGAAGAAGGACACTTCACCGCTGGTCGGCTTATCGATGCCGGATATGAGATTCAGGAGGGTGCTTTTACCGCTGCCGGACTTTCCAAGCAGACAGACGAACTCGCCGGCGCGGAAGTCTTTGTCAAGTTGGTCCAGTACGTTACGGGTTTGTCCAGCCTCGGTATAGGCTTTGCTGAGCCCGGTCAGCCGGACAAGCACCGGTGCAGTGGTGTCACTCTGAGCAGAGCGAAGAGTCTCGGCCGGCATCTGAGGTGTTTCGCTGCGCTCAGCATGACAATCCGCGTTGGTGTCACCCTGGGCAGAGCGGAAAGTCTCGGCCGGCGTCTGAGATGTTTTGCTGTACTCAGCATGAAAGTTGTTGGCGGAGTAAGGCAGCGAATGCGTACCGCCATTGTTCAGTTCGGTCAATGTGCGCCTCCCATGCGCTATGCGGCGGCGCAAACGCGACGCGGCGATCAGACTCGCACAGCGTACCGTCGACTGTGCCCGCCGTCTGTGGTTTGTTTCACAATGTGCCACTGACGATTGGTGGCAGGACATCCGGAGTAGGAGGCGGGCAACATGGTGCTGGGAGAGCCGGCGCCTGGGATCGGCAGCAAATGGATCCGTTAGGATGCGCTTCAAGTCCGCTTAAGCTGCGCTTAACAACAGCGATGGGAAACAGGTATAGACTCTGTCCTTGGTCCCATTGGGGGACGATTGTTGTATGAAACCAAAGCACGAAGACTAAGGAGAACCGTGCATTATGCGTTCACTGCTTTCATTCGTTCATGACAAAATGTATCTACTGATCATGTTGCTACTCGCAGGCGGATTTGTAGTGCTCTTGGCAGAGTTGCTCCTGACAGACCATACGCAAGGCATCCAGATGGTGGCCGTACTGGCCAGTGTTGCGGGCATTTTGCTCGGCCTGGCCGCGCTGTTTTTCAAGGGAACCGGACGCCTCGCCGTTGCGGCGCTGTTTCTTGCCTTGTCCATCACCGGCATTGTGGGCGTATGGGAGCACACAGAGGCGCGTGGTGGGGAAGAAGAGGCATTCCGTCGCCCGTCGCCTAGCGCATTTCAGCTGGTGTCAAACCCACTACAGGAATCAAACGAGGGCAACGAGCGTGGCGAGTCAGGTGAGGGTGGTGAGCGTAACGAACAGGGCGAGTTCCGTGAGGGCCCGGGACGCGGAGAGAGCGAAGAGGCTGTGCCCCCGCTGTCCCCGTTGGGCTTGAGCGGTCTGGCGCTGATTGGCGCCGTGGTAGCGGCCGGTTATTACGACGCAGGAGCGGAAAAGAAATCGAGTTGATGCGTGGCAGGTTCGCGACTATCGCTCAAAGCTGGGCGTCAAGCGCCACTTTCAGGGACGGGCAACGAAGCCCGCCCTTTTTTCTTGTTGAGACATCATCCGCCAGCGGCCCACCTTAGCATCTGAGACCAACCTCGAACGCCTGGAAAGAAACAGACGCGGGTGACCGTCAGCAGGAAACGGTTCCATACTCGTTTGGACGATTTCCGGTTCGAACGTCACCGACGTGACGCTGGGATGTATCGGTGGTGAGTGCTATCTGCCGCTCATCGTGCGCTGATGGGCATGGTAATGTGGTATGCCATGCGCATGGTCTTGAACCACCGGGGTGCTGTGTTCATGACTCCGGTCTTTGCCCTTGGCATGCTCTCGCTTGCGAAAACAAAATTCCACGCAAATCCAGCCAGAACCCTAGGATAGCGAGTCGCCTGCCTCTGGTTTGCCGCGGTCTGGATAGCACTTTATAATCAGTAGTCACAGAGATTCACCAAGGCTTGTGGACAGGGTTCCTATGTCTTTTCCACCGGCAACCAGCCGGCAGTCATATGACCCAGCATGCGCCCGTATGTGTTGACCATAAGCCAACGGTTCACTTGAGCCAACAAGGACGTGCCCATCATCGTTCCACAAACCACCCGCTAGAGGAGTAACCCTATGCACAGTTCGTACAGACGCCTATTGTTCTTGGTAACGCTGCTCGCCCTCGTGGCTGTTGTCGCAGCGTGTGCCCCGACCGCAGCGCCAAGTGGCGAGCAGGCTGCCGCCCCCGAAGCTGCAGCGGAGGAAGCGGCCGCTCCCACCGAAGGCAGCGCCGGCACATTTGTATTTGGCCGCGGCGGCGACTCAGTACAGCTCGATCCGGCTGTCGTCACCGACGGCGAGTCGTTCCGCGCCACCAACCAGGGCTGCGAATCGCTGTTGGCCTACGACAAGGAGACTACCGACGTCGTGCCAAGCCTGGCCGAGAGCTGGGACGCTAGTGAAGACGGTCTGGAATGGACCTTTACCCTGCGCCAGGGCGTGAAGTTCCACGATGGCACCGACTTCAACGCGGATGCTGTAGTTTTCAACTTCCAACGCTGGTGGGATCCGGAAAATCCGTACCACTTCGAGGAACAGACCTTTGAATACTGGGACTACATGTGGAATGGCTTCAAAGGCGATTCCATCGTAACCGCTATCGAAAAAGTGGATGACTACACGGTCAAGTTCACGTTGAGCGAACCGCTGGCGCCGATCCTGGCCAACATGGCCATGCCGATGTTCTCCATCGCCAGTCCGGCCGCCATCGAGGAATACGGCGCGGACTACGGCACGCCTCAGGTGGGGTACGTTTGCACGGGCCCGTTCCAGTTCGAGGAGTGGGTGACCGACGATCACATCACCTTAACGCGCTTCGAAGACTACTGGGGCGAAAACCCTGGCAACGTGCAGACCATCATCATCCGCACCATCCCCGACAACTCGGCCCGCTTCCTGGCGCTACAGACCGGCGAAATCCAAGCCTTGGAACAGGCCAATATCGAGGACCTGGGGACGGCCGAAAGCGCGGACGATCTCTATGTCTTGACCCGTCCGGCGTTGAATACTGCGTATCTGGCCTTCAACTATCATGTTCAAGAGTTCAACGATCCGCTGGTACGCGAGGCGATTGCTTCGGCCATCGATAAGGAATCGATCGTCGAAGCGTTTTACGGCGGCTACGGTGAGGTCGCCCACAACTTCCTGCCGCCGCTGGTTTGGGGCCACAACCCCGAGGTAGAAGGTGTGCCCTATGATCCTGACCGCGCGGTGGCAGCACTGGCCGAAGCCGGATTCCCCGATGGCTTGAGCGAAGTGACATTGGAAGATGGCACCAAGATCCCGCTGACGCTCTACTACATGCCGGTTGTACGCTTCTACTATCCGGACCCTGAGGGCATCGCCGAGGCCATGGCTGCCCAACTGGCTGCAGTCGGGATTAATGTCAATCTCGAACTCGCCGGTGACTGGCCCACGTATCTTGATATGCGCAGTAACGGCGAACTGACGGGCCTCTATCAGTTGGGCTGGGGCGGCGACAACGGCGACCCGGACAACTTCCTGTGCTACTTCTTCTGTGGTACGACCGAACCCAAGGCATCTGAAGGTTGGTTCCAGTATCCCGAACTAGATGCCTTGCTGACCGAAGCGCGTTCCGTGTCCGATCAGGCCGAACGACAGTCCATGTACGAAGAGGCCGAACAGATGCTCTACGACGACATCGGCCGCATCTGGATCGCCCACAACCGCACACCGCTGATCTTCCGCAACTCGGTCTCCGGCTACATTCCCAACGCCGTGTCGACCGATCTGTACAAGTACGTTTCGGTGGAATAGCGGCTCTGACGTTGATTCACTTTACCCTCCGGGAGGTTTGACAACCTCCCGGAGGATCTCTCCCTCCAAAGGATAAAGCGTTTGTTCCGATATATCATGCGCCGTATCGTCAGCACTATCCCGGTGCTCTTCGGCGTATCCATCCTCGTCTTCTCCTTTGTCCACATCATCCCCGGTGATCCGGCGGTTGCCCTATTGGGCGAGCGCGCCACAGAGGCCAATGTTCAGGCGATCCGCGAGCGGATGGGCCTAAACGATCCCATGCCCGTTCAGTACCTCCGGTTCCTAATAGGCAAATCGGCCATCGGTTTCATGGGCGGCGATCAGGTAGTCACCAATGAAGATGGCCAACGATGCGTCTTTGTGGGCGGCAGCCCGGTTTGCCAGGTTAGCCCCGGTACACAATGGGTGGACGTGAATGACGCCAACCAGACGTGCAACCGGGTAGGCCCATTTTTGGCCTGTCATGACGGCGGTGTCTTGTGGGGTGATTTGGGCAAATCGATCCACGGCAATATTTCTGTGGTAGAGGAGTTCAAGCGGCGATTCCCTGCGACGATCGAGTTGGCCCTGGCTGCCATGGCCATCGCCGTGATCATCGGTGTACCGGCCGGCGTCTTTTCCGCGCTTTACCGGAACTCGCCCATAGACACGACAACTATGTTTGCCGCATTGGCCGGCGTCTCTATGCCGATCTTCTGGCTGGGTATTCTGCTCATGTGGCTGTTTGGCCTGGTTCTGG
>JBJYXA010000583.1:0-22414 GCA_046259705.1 Caldilineaceae bacterium | reverse complement strand
AGACATACGATGTCGTGGCCATGAGTTCCGACGGCGCATGGATCCAGCTTGCTGTCGACAGTGCTGCCGACGGACAGGGCTGGGTTTCCACGGAATTTGTCACACTTGAAGGCGATATCACTAATATCGCCACAGTACCCGCCGAGGGTGCATCCGAAATCACTGCCGCTACCGATGAGATTGCCGCCCCAGATGAAACGGCGACCACGGATGAGGCTGCCGTCATGGACGAGGGGGCCACTGCAGAAGAGGCGGCCACTACGGGCGAGGCCGCGTCCATGGATGAGGCTGCCGCTACGGACGGTGCCAGCGTCGCATCCAACGCCGGCGCCATCGGCCAAGCCCTGATTCAGACCCCGCTGCCCTTGCGGGTGCGTAGTGAGCCGACCGACGAAGAAGATAACAAGATCGGTAGCGTTTACAACCTCGATACGTATCCGGTGCTGGATATCTCTGACGATGGCCTGTGGGTCAAGCTCGACGTGCCCAAGCTATCGGATTCAGGCGGTTGGGTATGGTGGGAGAATGTCGAGTTGTCCGGCGATGCTGCTAACATGGCTTTGGGCGGCGCTGAAGCTGCTGCTGCCGAGGAGACGAGTGCCGCCAACACCGAAGCTACGCAGCCTGCAGTTGCTGAGACTGAGGCCACTGCGGCCGACACGGCAGCGGCCGATGTTGCTGACAGCGGCGCGGCCGAGACCGACACAACCGGTGCTGAAGCTGCTGATACGAGCGCAACCGAGACCGGCACGGCAGCAGCCGGAGAGGCGCTAATTCAAACCCCTCTTCCCCTGCGAGTACGCAGCGCACCGACCGATGCAGTGGACAACAAGATCGGCAACGTTTTCAACGGAGAGGCCTATCCGATTCTTGCGATCAGCGAGGACGGCCTTTGGGTGAAAATCGATGTCCCCGAGCTTGCCGAGGACGGCGGCTGGGTCTCTGCCGAGTATGTAGTCATGAGTCAGTAGTTGCCTCGACCATCCGGCTGCGCCAGATGAAGATAGCAGCCGAAGTGCAGTAGAAACGATACAGCGTCGCGGATAATCTATGCTTCCGCGACGCTGTGCTGTTTGTGCGGTCCGTTTTTGGTCCCTGGTCGGCGTAGTGTTTGGTTTGGGCGGTATCGTTAACCTGCGAGATCGGCTGAGCGACCACTCGACTGCGCAGAGGGCGCGGATGCCCGACCCGATCCCTTGACAATTGGATAGAGTCTGATTACGTGATGGGAGCAATCAGTCGAGCGGCAACGAGAAGGAGGAATGCTGTGGAGGATACCATCAAGCTGGACCAGTTTCTGAAGCTAGCCGACGTCGTTCAGTCCGGAGGAGAGGCAAAACACCTCATCCAATCGGGAGCCGTATTGGTCAACGGTGAGGTTGAAACTCGACGTGGGCGGAAACTGCACGCCGGTGACGTAGTCTTCGTAGAGGGCGAGGAACTCGTCGTGGAAACAGCAAGCGACGAGACGGATTGAAGCGCGCAAGCGCGCTATGTCAGCAGGGTACCGGGTTCGCCCGTCGGCGATAGTTTGGCAACTCACCTAAACTTCTGACTCGGATGCCGACATTCTACGACAGATGAGAGTAGCGAAGGCCGCCGATACGCCAGTCAACTACCCAGTTAGGTGCTCAGTCGCCCGGCGTTGCGCCCTGTTCGAGTAGGGTCGCGGGCTGTGGCGGGGCCGACACCAACGTAACGACGCCGTCGGCGGCCAGTACCGGCTCGAGCGCTGCAATAGCACACTCGACCATGCCGTCTTCCGGCTCGCGGGTAGTCAGTTTCTGAAGCGCGAGTCCAGGCGCTATGACCATACGCATGAACGGACGGTCAAGATGGCCTGCACTGTAGCGCAGGATCTCGTAAGAGATGCTGGCTACTACGGGCACGAGCAACAACCGTGATACTAGACGGAATATGAGCGCGAGCCAGACAGGTTCAACGCTGGAAAACGTCAGCGGCGCAAAGAGGAATATACTGATGACCAGTACGTAGAGCAGGAAACTGGTACCGCAGCGTACATGCTGGACGCTGTATTTCTGCACGTTCTCAACCGTCAACTCCGCGCCATCCTCGTACGCATTGATTGTCTTGTGTTCGGCGCCATGGTAGCCGAAGACCCGGCCAATCTCGGGTATCCGCCCGATAAGCCAAAGGTAACCGAGGAAAAGGACGAGACGTATTCCGCCTTCGAGCACCGCGTCGAAGAGGGCATTGTCATTGACAAACCCGGCCAGCCATCGACTAGCCAGGGTAGGAAGCAAGAAGAATAGCGCAATAGCAAAAGCAAGGCTACCGGCGATTGTGGTCCATGCAACCGGACCGGAAAACTCGACCTTCTCCTCTCCCTCTTCCTGTACGGAGACCTCGGCGCTCCACATGAGGGCACGCATACCCAAACCTAGCGCGTCCCACAGCATCCCCAGGCCGCGGACAAATGGCCATTGACCCCAGGAACTGGTATAAATGCGCGCTGTTAACGGCTCTTCGTGCAGCAGGATTTCATTTTGAGGGTTGCGAACAGCGACAGCCATCGTCTTGCGCCCGCGCATCATGACGCCTTCGATCACTGCCTGTCCGCCGTAGTAGTGTTTTGCCATGACGTCGAATTGTAACACTGACGGTTGCACCCGCCAAGCATGCGCCCCTTTTCCGGTCTTTGTGCAAGGGCGACATCGCTGCACAGACTCCGATCCACGGTCTTATTGGCGCAGCAATGAGCGTATCTTTGCGCGCTGTGTTTGTGTATCCGGTTCGCACCTTTATCGTTTGGCGTTCACATGTCGGGGTGCTATCCTACCGTTTGGCGCGCGTTCTGCGCCCATGCGTATAGACGCGGGCAAGGACAACAATATGGAAAAACGGGACGCAAATGCGAGTTGAACTCATCGCATACACACAGCAGAATCCTGCCCTGGACCGGGAAAAGCTAGCCACAACGGACGATCTGCGGACGATCTGGGACGGCTCTGGCGCTTATCCCGAACAATTGATCGAATATGCCGGTCGCGTCTGCTATCGCAGCACTCAGCGCATGGGTACGGCCCCCGCATTCATCGCTGCGCGGGTGCGAGAAGGGCACGAGGACATTATCGAGCATGTGGTCACAACGGTAAGGTTCAGTGGCGGTGACGAACCGATGCGGTGGCGGATGCTAAACCGCCATTGTGAGGTAAGTGACCTCGGCAACGGAAGCTGGTTGGTCAGCGGTAATACGCGGGTGTGGCTGCATCTTTTCCGTGCGGGCGCCGGCCTAGAGGCTCTGCCGCTCCTCATGCAGGTCGCCCCGGCCGTATTTGCGGAGTTCGCAGAGCAAGTATCATATGAACCATCCGTAGACATGACCTTGCCGTCCTCATCCGTGCCAGATGCAACCGATCTGCAGCCGGTAGCGGACGGTCCCATGCGGGTGACATTGCTTGCATACACGCAGCCCCTACTGGACGATAACGCACTGCTGGTCGATCATGGCTCAGCTACTTTCCTATTCGAGGGCATCAGCCGCACCTGCACGCACCAGCTTGTTCGCCATCGATTGGCAAGCTTTAGTCAGGAATCACAGCGCTATGTGGATCTCGACCGAGGCGGCTGGCAACCGATTGTGCCCGAATCGGTACGTGACAATGCAGCGGCCATGGTCGAGTTGGAAGAATTCTGGCATGCGGCGGAGGAGAAGTATGCCCGGCTACGGGAACTGGGTATCCGCAAAGAAGACGCCAGGTTTCTCCTTCCCAACGCCGCAGAGACTCGAATCGTCACGACGATGAATTTCGCGGCCTGGAGTCATTTCATTTGGCTACGGGCCGTAGATAAGGCAGCGCAATGGGAAATACGCCGCATGGGTCAACATGTGCTTGCCATGCTGCATGCTATTGCCCCGGACGTCTTCGCCGAACACTGGCAGGTCTACCTAACCAATTTCGCCACAGACACTATCCCAGAGTGACAAAAATGCAGACCAAAGTGGAGTGTGCGGCTGATCCCGTGAGCTGCATCCGGCTCGGAAACTTGCGCGCAAAGGTCGGCCCCATAGCCTATCGGTCACTCATACTAGAGAGTCGGCAGAACCAATGAACACTGTTGAAACCATTCAGAGCGGAACTCCGGTAGAAAGTACGGCGCTACACCAGTCACTTCCGCACTATCGGCGCTCTCACTTACTTCAATTGGAAGCCGAGGCGATCTACGTGATGCGGGAGGTCGCTGCCCAGTTCGAGCGACCGGTTCTGCTCTTTTCGGGTGGAAAGGACTCGATCACGTTGGCGCATCTGGCACAGCGCGCTTTCTGGCCGGGAAAGATCCCTTTTCCGCTCATGCATATCGATACTGGCCACAACTTCCCGGAGACCCTGGAATTTCGCGACCGCTTGATAAAGGAACTGGGTGTGCAACTGATCGTCAGATACGTCCAGGATTCCATCGACCAAGGGCGCGTCATGGAGGAAACGGGGCCGAACGCAAGCCGTAACGCATTGCAGACGACTACTTTGCTCGATGCCATGGCCGAGTTCAAGTTCGAGGCGGCCATTGGAGGCGCCCGGCGGGATGAAGAGAAGGCGCGTGCAAAGGAGCGTTTCTTCTCCCATCGGGACCGCTATGGCCAATGGGACCCGAAGAATCAGCGTCCTGAACTGTGGTCGCTCTACAATGGGTCGATGTACCAACGCGAGCATTTCCGCGTATTTCCGTTGAGCAACTGGACCGAGATGGACGTTTGGCAATACATCGCACTGCGCGACATCGGGCTACCGTCGCTATATTACTCGCATGAACGCGAGGTAATCGAGCGTGACGGTGTTCTACTGGCAGCGTCGGATTATATAGCGCTAACGGACGGTGAAGAGATTCAACGACGCACGGTTCGCTTCCGCACGATTGGCGACATGACCTGCACCGGGGCAGTGGAATCGGCGGCATCATCGCTAACCGACATCATCCAGGAGGTCGCGGCCGCTCGCGAAACCGAGCGAGGCACACGGGCCGACGACAAACGGTCCGAGGCAGCGATGGAAGATCGCAAGCGGGTCGGTTACTTCTAGACCAGCCGGGAGAGCAAGCATATCCGGCCGTCACCAACGTGGCCGGTCATAAGGAAAAGTGCGTCACAATTATATGACTAGCAATGCTATATCAGAACAGAAAATTGCAGATCCGACCGACACCGTCGATCTAAACCGCTATATGGCGATGGATCTTCTGCGCTTCACAACGGCGGGCAGCGTCGACGACGGAAAGAGCACCCTCATCGGGCGCATGCTGTTGGATAGCAAGGCGATATTTGCCGATCAACTCGAGGCTGTAGAACGGGCCAGCCGGCAACGCGGGGATCCCTACGTGGATCTTGCCTTGCTCACGGATGGATTGCGCGCCGAACGCGAACAAGGCATCACCATTGATGTCGCGTATCGCTACTTTGCCACGCCTCGTCGAAAGTTCATCATCGCCGATACGCCGGGGCATATTCAGTACACGCGCAATATGGTTACCGGGGCATCGACTGCCGAACTCGCCACAATTCTCATCGATGCCCGCAAAGGAGTCGTCACCCAGTCCAAACGACACGGTTTTCTGGCCTCATTGCTCGAAATACCGCACGTACTGGTGGCGATCAACAAGATGGACCTGGTGGATTACGATCAGGAAGTGTACGAAAGGATTGTTGCAGAATACACTGACTTCGCCGCAAAACTTTCCGTTCAGGACATGACGTTTATTCCTGTTTCTGCCCTGCACGGCGATAACGTGGTCCACAAAAGCGAAAACATGCGCTGGTACGACGGACCCAGCCTGTTGCACCATCTGGAAAACGTGAACATCGGCGCCACGCGCAATCTCGTTGACTTCCGCTTCCCGGTGCAGATGGTCGTGCGACCGCACCAGGACCTGCGAGGCTTTGCGGGACAGATCGCATCCGGCACTATCTCGCCGGGCGAGGAGGTTGTCGTCCTGCCATCCGGCCTGAGCAGCCGGGTCAAATCGATACTCACCTATGATGGCGAGCTGACTGAGGCAGCCGCGGGCGACTCGGTGATGCTGACGTTGGAGGACGAGATAGACATCAGCCGCGGTGACATGATCGTGCGCAAGAACAACTTGCCCCATGTCTCCAATCAGCTCGAGTGCGTGGTCTGCTGGATGAACGAGGAGCCGCTCGATACCAGCCTGACCTATCTGCTACAGCATACGACCAAGCGTACCCGGGCCCACATCTCGGAAATAAACTATCGAATCGACGTAGACACGCTACACAGAGAAAACGTGGATACGCTGCAGCTCAACGAAATAGGCCGCATGAAGATCACAACCACGCAGCCGCTCTTCTTCGATCCCTACCGGCTCAATAGAAACACGGGTGGATTCATTCTGATCGACCCCAACTCGAACGTAACAGTCGCCGCCGGTATGATCAGGCGCCGGGCGCGCACGCTGGACGAAATCGTCAGCGCGCAACCCAAGCGCAGGCGGTCCTCAAACGTGGTTTGGGAACAAGCCGAGATTACGCGCGAAAAGCGGGAGCAGCGCAATGGACACCGCGCCGCTGTCCTGTGGTTCACCGGACTCTCGGGCTCCGGTAAATCGACGATTGTACGACGGCTGGAGCAACGCCTCTTCGAGATGGGCTGCCAGACGGCATTCCTCGACGGCGACAATGTGCGACATGGCCTAAATGGTGATCTCGGTTTCTCGCCGCAAGATCGCAAGGAGAATATACGGCGCGTTGCCGAAGTCGCCAAGCTCTATTTCGACACTGGTCAGATTACCTTGTGTACGTTCATCTCGCCATACCGGTCAGAGCGAGAGTTCGCTCGACACCTTCTGCCACAGGGACGCTTTATCGAAGTCTTTGTGAAGTGTGACATAGAAGTATGCATACGGCGCGATCCCAAGGGATTGTACGCAAAAGCTCTGGCGGGCCAGATACCCGAATTCACGGGTGTCTCCGCCCCCTACGAGGAGCCCGAAAATCCCGAGATTCTGGTCGAATCCGACGTGCAAAGTGTGGAAGACATCGTCGATCATATTCTCGATGAGTTGGTAGATCGCGGGCTGATTGCTGCTTAAGCAAGGGCGTTGTCAGCCAAAGGTCAACCCTTTGGTATTTCCGTTTGGGGCCAGTGACCCTGAACATAGATCGCGCCGATGAGGATGGGAAGACGGATGAAGCAGAAACTGATCGACAAGTTCCGAAACAGAGAAGCACGGGTGGCCGTAATTGGGCTTGGATATGTTGGACTACCCCTGGCAGTAGTCTTCGCCAAGGCAGGCTACAAAGTCGTCGGCATCGACAGCTCCAAAGAGAAGGTCGACAGTGTCAACAAGGCACAGTCGTATATAGGCGATGTACCGCCCGAAGAGCTGGCCGGTCTGGTCGCGACCGGTACGTTGTGCGCCAGCACCGATTACGCGGAGCTTTCGAATTGTGACGCAGTTTCGATCTGCGTGCCTACGCCTCTGGGTAAAACCGGCGACCCAGACATGTCTTTCGTGCTTGCCGCCTCCGAGGAAGCATCCGAATACCTGCATGCTGGCATGATCGTCGTACTGGAGTCGACCACGTTTCCAGGAACAACGCGCGAGATCCTGCTGCCGGCACTAGAGAACGGCAGCGCGGCCACAAATGGAAAGCTCCAGGTGGGCGAAGATTACTTCCTGGCGTTTTCGCCGGAGCGCGTGGATCCAGGTCGCACGGACTGGACGACTGCGAACACGCCCAAGGTGCTTGGTGGAGTAACACCCAACTGCCTCGAAGTTGCCACCGCCTATTACGGAAACGCCATCGAAACCGTCGTTCCGGTCTCATCACCGGACGCCGCGGAAATGGTGAAGCTGTACGAGAACACCTTCCGCGCCGTCAACATTGCATTGGCCAACGAGTTGCTTCTCATGTGCGAGAGACTCGGCCTCGATGCTTGGGAGGTGCTGGACGCTGCGGCAACCAAGCCCTTTGGATTCATGAAATTCACACCGGGACCTGGCTTGGGCGGGCACTGCATACCTATCGATCCCCAGTATTTGTCATGGAAACTGCGCACGCTTCAATACAACGCGCGCTTCATCGAGTTGGCTACGGAAATCAACGGCGAAATGCCACGCTACTGGGCACAGCGGATACAAGACGTGCTCAACGATGCAGGCAAACCGGTCAAGGGAAGTCGCGTGTTGATCCTAGGTGTTGCCTACAAGAAAGACGTTAGCGATCTCCGTGAATCTCCTGCCCTCGACATCATCCACCTCCTGTGCAGCAAGGGGGCGTTCGTCACCTATCACGATCCGTATGTGGCGACTCTAGAGATCGAGGATCTTCATTTTACGAGCGTGCCCGACCTCTCCGGTGCTTTGCAGGAGGCAGATTGTGTCGTGATCGCAACCGATCATACGTGCTATGATTGGGACGAAGTGCGAGACGCGGCACAGCTTATCGTAGACACTCGATACGCATTGGGAAGATAGACCATCGTGACCGTTCCCCCACACCTCGGCAGCGATGCGTTTCTCCAGCAGGCGCGGATGAACAACTGGCGTCGATACCTGGATTCGCTCGCGCCGCAACGTCAAACATCCGCCGCACAGAACTGGGACTGTTGCATTCTCACAGCAAGCGATGAGACGCAGGCAGCCATGATGCGACGTCAGTTGGAGCGTCGCCGCCGGCGAGGTTTGTTGCCCGACGGCACTAGGTTCTTCGTGGTCGCCGATCCTAACGGTAAACGCGTCGGTTCTGGGGGCGCAACACTGCGTCTGTTGTCCGCTATGTATCACGCTGCGGCCGCTACGAGTATGGCGCCATTTCCGCCGGACCTTCATGCCCTCACAGAGTACAGTGAACCGCATCATCGGGCGCTCATCATACATAGCGGCGGTGACTCAAGGCGTCTGCCTCATTGCTCCGCCGTTGGAAAACTCTTTGCGCCCATTCCACACTTGCTGCCGGACGGGCGTGCCTCGACCATATTCGACGAGATGCTGATCAATCTCAGCGGCGTCGGGGGCAATGCACCGGCGGGAGCATTGGTGCTATCCGGCGACGTGCTGTTGGTGTTCGACCATTTGCAACTCTCATTTCAGCGCCGTGGGGTCACGGGTGTGGCTGTTGCCGCTCCCCTGTGGCTGGGGCAGCGGCACGGTGTCTATGTTCAAGCAAGCGGACAGCAAAGAGTCGACGCTTTTCTGCATAAGGCGACGGCCGAGGAGCTTGCCCACTGGGGCGCCGTCGACGAAAAAGAAAATGTGCAGATCGACACCGGTTTGGTGTGGTTCGATGCCGCCACGGCTGCCGACGTTGCCGCACTTGCGGGCGAACCGGGCATCAGGACACTCATTGGGAGCGAAGCACCGGTTTCTGGGATCAATTTGTACGGCGATCTCCTGCGACCACTGGCCAAATCCACCGAATATCAAGCATACTTGGAGGACGAGAGCGACGGTCCTGCAACACCGGAACTGCGGGCCGCCCGCAAAGTGATCTGGTCGCAACTAAAGGGCACGTATTTCGGCGTAGAAAGGCTAGATCCGGCGGTATTTGTGCACTTCGGCACGTCGGCGGAATACTGGCGCATGGTGACTTCCGATGAAACCCTCAGGCAGCTATGTGGTTGGTCGCGGCACACGGCTTCGTGGCTGGACGATTCACCGGAAAAGAGCGCACAGAATCTGACATTGATCAACGCGGTGGTCGGCGGTCGCGGAAGTGAAGACGTGCATAACGATGAGCCCGGATCGCCCGCCTTGGTGACGGATTGCGCGGTAGGAGATCTGTCTTGGCGCGGCCAGGCCATCGTATCCGGTCTCATAACGGACGGCAGCGTGAACCTCGGTCATGATACTATCCTGCACCAGCTTCCCGTACAAGGCGGCTATGTCACGCGCGTCTTTGGTATACGCGATGATCCCAAGCACCCTTGGAACACTGAGCGAGCCACATTTGGCAACCGGCCCTTCACAGAGTGGTTCGCCGTGATTGGCCTGAAGCCGGATGTATTGTGGCCTCACGTTGCATCAACGCAACGGAACCTCTGGCACGCACGCCTTTTCGCCGTATGCGCCGATCGCGATGATAGCCTGGAATTGGCGCTGCCCCTTCAGAACCCCGAACAGGCGCCGGATGGTTGGCGAGAACGGTGGCTCGCAGCCAGGCGTATTTCATTGGCTGAAGGGTTCGCGCAAGCGGACGGTGGCCGCATACTGAACGATATTGTGACGGTTGAGAATCGGGTGGCCGCGCATATCGCCGCAGACGCTATACGAGAGGAACGTCCGACAGCAGAGATAGCCGTCGCTCTGCACACCGAGGAGGGTACGGAACTGGAACGGCGTTGTGCGCTGTTGCAAGCGCTGCTGAACGCGCAAGGCGACTTCGTAAACTGGCGCGTTCTCAGCGTACTTGCCCATGCGACCGGAAACTCACAATATGAAGACAGCGCCTTCTCCAGCCTTGCCTCCGTGATTGAGCAAGATGTGGCCAGACACCAGCGCGAGTTGAGCCGTGCACCCTTCATGCCGGGAATGAGCAAGAACAAGGCGTCGACTCGCGTCGAGGCGGCAGCTCGAATCGACTTCGGCGGTGGATGGACTGACACGCCACCGTACAGCCTGGAACGCGACAGCTATGTGCTGAATGCCGCAGTGGCATTGCGCGGACGGATGCCCATCGCAGTGGAAGCCGCCTGGATAGACGATGCACGCGTCATATTGGAGAGCCGCGACATCGGCGAGGCAGTCTATCCAAGTCATGCCGGAGAAATCATAGCTTATCGTAACCCAGCGGATCCGTTCTCACTGACAAAGGCGGCCCTAGTAATGGTGGGCATTGTGCCCGCAGGCACGCCACCTGAAACGGAGATATCGGAAGTACTGCGGGGACTGCCTGGCGGCATCCGCCTGAGTACTCAAACGTTCATACCGCGCGGATCGGGACTTGGCACAAGTTCGATCATGGCCGGTGCAGTCTTAGCCTGTCTGAACGATCTGGCAGGCACACGTTTGGAGCCGGACCAACTATTTGACCAAGTTCTATCTATCGAGCAGATGATGACTACGGGCGGTGGATGGCAGGACCAGGTGGGCGGACTGGTCGGCGGTGTAAAGATGGTTAGCAGTGAGCCAGGATTGCCGCAGAATCTGCGTGTGGAAATGCTCCCGGCAGATATCACCGAGGAGCTGAATCAGCGTACCTTTCTCGTTTATACCGGACAGCAGCGACTAGCCAAGAACCTTCTGCGGTCCATTATGGCGCAGTGGATAGCGCGCGATGAGGCAATGGTAGACACCCTGCAATCACTGGGCGCGCTTGCACGGGAAATGGAAAAAGCGCTGCGAGCGAGGAAGTACGCAGAGTTCGGGGCGCTCGTGGCCGACCACTGGGAGTTCAACCGGCGTATGGATCCCGGTTGCACGAACCCTTTCATCGACGAACTTTTTGCTGTCCTTGAACCATTCAGCGATGGTGCAAAGTTGGCAGGGGCCGGCGGAGGAGGTTTTGCAATCGTCATCGCTCGTAGCGATGTGGATTTCCATATGCTCGATGCAGAAATCCGCAGAAGATATGCAGGCGCCCCTGTATCTGTATGGCCTTGCCACTTCCCCAACGTGGGACTTGTCTATGTGTAGCCCGCAGGGTATGCTTGGAGTTCCCAAAGTCAATGCCTGGGATTTCAAGTGCTCACACGAAGAACTCCGAAATAGTACTTAACCGAGATTACTTTCCTCAGGATTATCACATTGCTTAGAGAAAACCATCCCCTACATCGGCCGCATAGGACGGCATGGTTGTGGTCGACAATCGCACTACTTCTGCTTGCCACATTTGCCGTGCCTGTCGCTGCCCAGACGACTGACGAGCCTCAGATCTTTTCGCTCCCCGAATCTTGGAACGGCGATGATACGGTTACCTCGGCTCAAATTGCAGAAGCAGCCCCACCTTTCCAGGTAATCGACGCCAGCGGAGAATTTCGCTTCACCTTTGTTCCCAATGATGAAGGCAACTCCATCCGAATTCTACCCGATGGCGCAACTCCTGGGGCGCACTTGACGCTGGCATGGCCGCTTGATCGAACCAGCAGCATCGTTCCATTCAGCGCCGGTTCCGTGTTCGTGCTGGATGCTTCAGCTCGTGCGTTTTCACGGCCGGAAGGCGTAATGCTGACCATTCGTGAGTTTGATGGCACCGAGTGGACGAGCAGTAGCGTACCCATGCAGGACATCCAATGGACTGACTACAGTGTCGCTCGTCAGATTGGCGAGGATACGGTTGAGGTACAGGTGGGTCTGCAATGGAGACTTCCGGACGACAAGGCGTGGATAGAATTTCGCGACATGAAGCTCACGGTGCTGCCGGTGGCGGCTTCCGAAGAGGTAGATTTGTCGCCCGAAGATACGCCGACGCCCGTCGCAACACCTACGCCGACCGCGCTGCCTGCTCCCGCCGAACAAACCGCCGTGCCGTCCACCTCTGACGGCTTGATCGTCGTGACATCTACACCGACGCCCGCGGACGTATTTGCCGCAGCAACACAGGTCGCCGTCGCGACGGAAAACGCCGAAAAGATCGGTACGGCTACACCTACACCGGAAAATATGGTCACGGCGACCCCGACGGCCACTGAGCTGATGATAACCAATACGCCGGTGCCCGCGAATTCAGCGACTGCGGAGTATCAGGCAGCGTTGGCCACGGCCATTGCTGCCACGACCGGCACGCCGACGCCGGTGCCCTCTGACGCAAGGATAGTCGTGGTATTGCCCACACCGACCAATACGCCGCCACCGCCGCCCCCCCCGCCTGCGCCGACTGTAACCCCCACGCCAACACCTGTTGGTGTGCCCTACGATCAGATTATGTTTCCGACATCGACGCCAACGGTCGAATTTCCCACCGAACTCGTGGGCAAGATTTTGTTCCTGTCACCCCATCTGGCGAGTAATCCACGCCAGCCAAACGCATATATGATCAATCCGGACGGGACCGGGCTGACCTTACTGAAGAGTCGTGAACTCTACAATCGTGCGAAAGCCAGGGATGCGTACTCAGCTGACAAGCGTTTCCATGCCTACTCGCTTCGCGAGCCTCTGGGGGCTAGAGACGCCCTTATTCAGGTCTACTACGATGACAAAGAATATGGCAGCACCCATCACCAGCTCACCTATTTTGGAGCGGGCACGGCGTGGGCGCCCTCTTGGTCACCACGACAAGATGCCGTAGTACTCGTATCGAGCGAGAGTAGCAACGACGAAATTTGGCTTGTACGTCGCAACGATTGGCCGCCAATGCAGCTCACTAAGAATGACTGGGAATGGGATCGAAGCCCGAGCTTCTCGCCTGACGGGACTCAGATTGTATTTGAGTCGAATCGCGAGACAGGTACGCGCCAGTTGTGGCTAATGGATGCAAGCGGTCAGAACCAGCGCCAAATTACGAACTTTGATTTTGAAACTTGGGACCCTGTTTGGGTCAAATACGCGGATGATTAAGTATGCCTATACAATTTGGAACTGACGGCTGGCGCGCCGTCATCAGTGAAGATTTTACCTTTGATAATGTCAGGCACGTAGCCCAGGCGATAGCGGAGGAGACAGCGGCGCAGACGACGGAGAACCGAAGTAGCGGGCGCCCGTTGATGGTAGTCGGCTTCGATACCCGTTTCCTCAGCGACCGCTACGCTATCGCAGTGTCCGAGGTGCTGGCCGCCAACGAAATAGAGGTTCTGCTGGCGCAGGCAGACGCGCCGACACCCATGGTGAGCTACGCAATCGTTCACAACGCGGCTGACGGCGGCGTGATGATCACGGCAAGTCACAATCCGCCCCGATACAATGGCATCAAGCTCAAATCGGCGCAGGGCGGTTCCGCGTCGTCGGAGAAGGTCAAGGGTGTGGAAGCTAGAGTAAACGACAATCTGGCCCGCGGTGTTACCCCGAAACGCGTGGAATACATAGACGCCTTGTCGGCGGGTCTGATTCGCCGTTTCGATCCATTGCCGGCGTATGACAAGCACATCCGCAAAATCGTCAACTTTGACACAATTCGCAGCGGGTCACTTCGTGTTGCGGTGGATCCGATGTATGGTGCAGGACGTGTGTACCTGCGCGAGTTATTGGCGGAAGCCGGCTGCAACGTCACCGAATTGCGCAACGAGATGAATCCCGGCTTCAACGGGATCCACCCGGAACCCATAGCCCGTCATCTGGGTCCGCTCATCGATGAAGTCCAACGAGACACCTACGATATTGGCGTGGCGACCGACGGTGATGCCGATCGTATCGGCGCCGTTGATCCTACCGGTGAATTCGTAGACCCGCATTGTATTATGGCGTTGCTGGTGGAATACCTGGTACGCGACCGAGGGATGAGCGGCAGCATTGTGAAGACCGTGAGCACAACGCAGATGCTGAACCGGCTGGCGCTACGCTACGGTATCCCGATCCATGAAACTCCCGTGGGTTTCAACCATATCAGCGATCTCATGTTGCAAGAGCAGGTCCTGTTGGGTGGTGAAGAAAGCGGCGGCATCACGGTATTGGGTCACATTCCCGAAGGGGATGGTGTGCTCATGGCGCTGTTGCTCGTGGAGATGGTGGCGGCGCGCAAGCAGACGCTCGTCCAACAGCTCGAGACATTGATGGAGTCGCCGGACATTGGCCGCTTTCGCTATGCCCGTCTGGACCAACCTGTCAGGCCGTTCAGCAAGGCGGATCTGGTGGACAGACTTGCGTCGTCCGCGCCCGCTGCGATTGGCGAGGTACTTGTGGTAGAAGTCAATTGCCGCGACGGCATCAAATATCTGTTGGAAGATGACAGTTGGTTGCTGGTACGCCCGAGCGGAACCGAACCTGTACTGCGCATCTACGCGGAGGCCCGTTCTGACGAACAGGTGCAGGAGTTGTTACGGATCGGCGCCGAAATGGCACAGGCGCAAATCGGCGCATCCCTCGAGGTAGTCCCAATACAGTGACCACTTGCTTTTCGGGAAGTTAGCGCCCTGAACTAAAGGAGCACGCCCGCAACCGTCGCTGCGGCGGCAACTGTTACGACGATACCCAGCAGGATCAGCGTCGCAGCAGGCAGCACGGCAGCAAGCAAAGACATGCCGAGGCTCAGACGCGTCGCAGAACGCACGCAACCTACGTAGACGACAAACGCCCACAAGAACGCAACAATCGTGATGACGGCGCCGATACACGGGATCGGATTGAACGTCGTGAGGACGAGAGGCAGAAAGCCAAAACTAGTTACCGTGTAGAATTGTTGCAGGGTGGTCGTCGCACCTAACATCTTGGCAACCAGCAAGACGGCAAGCCCATAGACTATCCACCAAAATAACCACTGCAACGGCGTGTTGATCCAAATACCTAACGCACTGAGTCCGCCCGCCATCCATCCCGGGAATACGGCGGGCGACAGCCCGGCTAGCGTCTGTACCGTCGTGTCCACGACCGATTCCACGCCGGCACGATCAAGCCAGGGAAATGCCAGCGCCGCCTGCTCGAATTTGGCCAGTGGTACGGCAGCACCCATCCTCGCTGCGGTGATCCAGTTCCACAGGAAGGGCAGCGCTCCGGCGATCAAAGCCGCTATAACGACCAAGCCCATCCCCTGCCGCATACTTGCGTAGAGTATGCTGTCTTCAGGGATAGCTGGGTTCGGGTCTCCAGGTTCGGGGGCCAAATCAAACCGCAGACGTACCGCGTTTTCCATCTGCGCGATGCTTGGCAGCCACTCGCTCAGATTCGATTGAGATGGGATGCGTGAGCCTGCCGGATAGGGATCCTGCGTGGTCGTCATGCCATGCCTCCCGTAAGAGCAGCCAAGATAGCCACAATCGTCGCGCCTGCGAGGAACAGAAGAATCAACATGGCAGGCGTGACCAGCGCCGCGGCGGCAGCCAAACCCGATGACAGGTCGTGCGCTACCTCTACGGCTCGATAGACGATCAAAATTGACCAGACGAACACGAGCACAATACTCACTGACGCAAAGGGGATTATTGCGACCAATACGAGTATCTGAGGGGCCACCATCAAAGCGCTGGCGCCAAGAGTCTGGGTGAGCGTCCCACGTCCGCCAAGTATCCGCGCAACAACATGTGCTACAAGGCCGAACAATAGCCATTCGACGATAAGAGCCAGCGGCGCTAATATGATCCAACTGAGTTGCGCCCAACTCCACCCGATGCCGAACATGCCCGCACTGGTGGGCCACCATTGACGAATCGCAGCATCGACGCCAGGGCCGGTCGAGCCACCCAGCGCCGAAATCTCACGCCATATGGGCAACAACGCGTTTAGCATTGCGTCCGATTGGGGCATTACAGCAGCGGTCAGCAGAGCGCCGACAATCTGTGCCAAACCCACTAGGACACCCATGGAGACGACCATGAACAGACCCTCTGCCCACGGATTATCGTCATCGACCATGGTGACAAACGGCTCTGCCTCAAAGACGAGCGCCTTACCCAACAATTCAGGATAAGTCTTTGGTTGTAGCATGGATGCGACCCCGTTCGAATTCGAAACGTCCCAGGATTTCAGACCAACAGGGTCTGACCGTGTATCGCCCGAGCTATGCCATACGACCATCACACCTCTGCGGCGCATGGACCTCGAATAATCATAGCACAGCCGTTGAGCAGTTCACACCAAGATTAAGCCAAAAGGATCAGCGGGCAACCGGCTTCTTGCGTTGCAACGCCGCCCACACCTTCTCCGGCGTGTACGGCAGCTCGTCAATCCACACACCAGTAGCATCATGAATGGCAATGCCGATAGCGGCGGCTGTCGGTATAAAGGGCATTTCGGCCATTCCTCGAGCGCCTAGCGGTCCCTGCGGGTCCGCAATTTCCAGAATGACGGGTTCGACGACCTCGGCGACGTCCAGTACGCTGGGCATCAGATAGTTGCTCAGTTGGGTCGTCAGAGCCCGGCCCTCGGATTGCAAGAAATTCTCCGTCAGCGTCCAGCCCAGCGATTGCGCCAAAGCGCCCTCAATCTGCCCCTCAACCTGCTGCGGATTTATCGCCTTTCCTACGTCATTCACACTCAGCAGGCGCTCGACGGTTACGCGGCCCGTAGCTTTGTCAACCGCGACGTCCGCAACCTGTGCGCAGTACCCATACGTAATATTGGGGTCGCTTTGCCCGGTTACCGGCGCGTAGGGCGTCGTGGGTCGTGGATGAAAAACGAACTCGGCACTGGCGGGCCGTTCCTCATTCTCCCATTCTTTCAGGGCCGCACGCGCCGCGCCGAGAATGGCGTTGCCGGCCATGAAAGTCATGCGACTTGCCGATGCGCTACCGCTGGAGCCAGCCTGCTCTGTGGTCGCCGCGCGCAGCGCCACACGATCCGGTGCGACACCCAATGTGTCTGCGGCCAACTGTACAAACAGCGAATGGGACCCTTGGCCCACATCCGCACCCACGCAGGAAACCACAGCGCGTTCGATCTCTGCGCGACCTTCTAGCAACACTTCGGCGCTACATGACTCGGGAGCGCCGAGGCTGAATCCTACATTCTTGAAACAAATGGCGAGCCCTTGCCCAGTCGCAATTTCGCTAGTGACTCCGCTATCCAGGGACGAAAGGTGTGCAGCCACAGGAACGTTGTTGGCTTCAGCCGTCGCAGCCAGACGTGCGGCGGCCTCCTCCAACACGTCGCTCGCAGTACAACCTCCCGGCAAGAAGCTGCGCGTAGGCAGCATGGCGCCATCGTGCCAAACGTTGCGACGACGCAACTCAACGGGATCCATTTCCAACGCCTCGGCCAGCTTGGCCACCTGCATTTCGGCAGCGAAATGGCCCTGCGGTCCACCAAAACCACGGAAAGCCCCGCTGGGGCAGTTGTTGGTGTATACCGTGCGACCCTCTACTTTGACATTCGGAATGGCATACGGGCCGAGGCATGCCAGTACCGCATTGCCCAGGACTTTTGTGCTGGTGTACGCGTAGGCGCCAGCGTCACTGGTAAGGTCTACTTCCGCGGCCACGATGCGCCCATCGCGCATGGCGCCCCACTTGGCGCGGATGGTGTACGGGTGCCGTTTGTGGTGACCGCGGATGCTCTCCTCACGGCTCCACACGGTCTTGACGGGCCGCCCCGTCTTCCACGCGGCGAGCGCGAGTGCAATCTGTATAGAAATATCCTCCCGGCCGCCGAACGCGCCGCCGATGGCAGGAAACCGTACCACAATTTGGTCGTCATCCAGACCCAACGCGTGAGCGATCTGTTCTCGTTCTTCGTGCATCCATTGCCCGGCACAGATCACTTCGATACGCCCATCCGGCCGTACATACGCTTCGCCAGCTTCCGGCTGGAGATAGGCGTGTTCCTGAGCGTGCGTACGATAAACACTCTCTACGATCACATCGGCCTGTGCGAAGGCATCGTCGACGTCGCCGTTGACGATGTGGATGGTGTGCAAAATATTGGATCGTGGGTCACGCGTGCCGTATGGGAATGAGCTGAACGGATGCGGATGCAAGATCGGCGCATCGGCGGCCAGCGCGGCGGAGGGATCGGTTACAATCGGGAGCGGTTCGTAATCTATCGTGACCAGCTTGGCTGCGGCTTCGGCTTGAGCTTGTGTCTCAGCTACAACCAGGGCCACATGGTCCGCCTCCCAGCGAACTACTTCGGCCTGCGGCGTGCTGTCGAGGCCGCATAGCACGGGCTGGTCGGGCATGATGAGACCGTACTCGTTTACCGGTACATCCTTAGCTGTCAATACAGCGATCACGCCAGGGGCCGCTGCAGCCGCCGCCGCGTCCACGCGACGGATGCGCGCGTGGGGTATGCCGGCGAAGACGATCTTCAGCCAAGCTTGGTTGGGTAGGTCAATATCTCCGGAATAGCGTGCTGCGCCCGTTACCTTGTCGGCGGCGTCCACGCGCGGCATGCTGCTGCCCACTGCCCGCATCATTCGAATACCTCACTAGCCTACTCGGGAGGGCAACATGGGTCCCAGACGCCGCCCGCCGATCAGGTGCATATGCAGATGGTAGATCTCTTGCCCGCCATCTCGATTCACATTGACGATAAGCCGGTAACCACTTTCAGCGATGCCGAAGTCGTGCGCAATCTTCGCCGCAGCGGAGAACATGCGCCCCAAGGCAACCTCATCTTCAGGCTGTATATCATTCACGGTGGGTATGGAACGGTTTGGCACAATCAGAATATGTACTGGGGCGCGCTTGCCTATGTCCCAGAATGCCGTGACCAGTTCATCCTGATAGACAATGTCGGCCGGCGCCTTCCCACTTACGATCTTGGCAAATATGGTCTCTTGATCCATGCAGTTTCCAAATCGATCGTAATCTCTTACTATCTCGCAACGGCCACCGCTATGCATGGGATCGGTCCGTCCCTTTGCCACGTCAGGTACGGTGACTGCATTACAGGCATTCTACATGAATACGCCTGAGCGGCGAATGTCTGGAAGTTTCTCATCCACCTACGCAGGGCTTATCCGCTGGTGGCGGTATACGGTAAATTCCAGCATAGAAGTTGGGCGCACCATTCATTGCGAGTATACTGGTTGCCATCTACAAGACCAATCATCGAGGCGAACACAACCAATGACCGATCCCAGAATCACACGTACCGCTGACTTGCTTGTCAACTACTGTACCAGCGTACAGCCTGGCGATTGGGTGCTCGTGAGCGGTCACGTTGGTGCCCTACCGCTAGTTCAGGAGACGGTGGCAGCCGTGGCGCGAGCGGGTGGCAACCCCACGGTGGTCATCGATGCCGACGAGGTTCCGGAAGCGCTCTTGCGTAACGCCAGCGACACCCAGCTTGCTTGGGTATCTCCGTTGGACGAGGTCATGGCGAACGGTCTCGATGTCCGTATCGGTATCCGAGCCGCGACTAATACGCGGACGCTGACCGGAATAGACCCCGAACGCCAGCAAATCTATACATCTGCACGACGCAAGTACACGGGAACCTATATGGAGCGAAGCGCATCCGGCGAGCATCGCTGGGTCGTCACGCTCTTTCCGTGCCCGGCGTACGCACAGGAAGCCGATATGAGTGTGAGCGAGTATGAAGATTTCGTGTACGCCGCTACGTTCGCCGACCAGGCGGATCCGGTCGCACGCTGGCATGCAGTGCACGACAGACAACAGGAATTGGTCGAGTGGCTCGCCGGCAAGAATGATGTACAGGTGAAAGGTCCAAACATCGACCTGACTTTGTCCATCTCCGGACGAACGTTTGTGAATAGCGACGGCAAGCACAATATGCCCAGCGGGGAGATATTCACGGGCCCGGTAGAAGATTCGGTGAATGGATGGGTGCGGTTCAGCTATCCCGCGATCCGAGACGGGCGCGAGGTGGAAGGCGTTGAGCTTGAGTTCAAGGACGGGAAGGTCGTACGCGCCAGTGCAGAAAAGAACGAAGATTATCTCATCCGCCAGCTAGACACCGATGCAGGTGCACGCTTCCTGGGCGAGTTCGCCGTCGGCACCAATTACCAGATTCAGCGCTTCACCAAGAGCATTCTGTTCGACGAGAAGATCGGTGGCACGGTCCACATGGCAGTGGGCGCGGGCTATCCTGAGACGGGCAGCAAGAACAAATCGAGCGTGCATTGGGATTTCATCTGCGACATGCGCGAGGATAGTGAGATCATCGTGGATGGCGAGCTGTTCTATCGAAATGGTCAGTTTCAGATCTAGGATCCTGGACCTACGAATCGGAAGCCGTGCGAGCGTTGACTGGTAGCGCACAACAACACGTGAGGAGAGCAGCGTATGCAGATTAGCGAGATCATGTCCAGCCCGGCCATCACCGTGGCGACGGAAACAAGGATCGGCGAAGTGGCTCGGCTAATGCGCGAGAACGACATCAGCGGTATGCCCGTGGTCGACGAGCGAAACCGGCTGCTCGGCGTGATCACGGAACACGACCTGATACAGCGCCATGCGCCGGTACACCAGCCACGGTACATTACGGTCCTTTCCGCGTACATTCCGATTAGCCCGCGAGAGGTGCGCGAATATCAGGAGCAACTGCGCCAGACGCTGGCGATCAACGCCAGCCAGCTCATGACCATTGACGCCCATACGGTATCGCCCGACGCTGACGTAGAGGACGCCTTGGAATTGATGCTGGATCCCGAGGTCACACTATTGCCGGTAGTACGCGGCCGCGAGGTGATAGGCGTGGTGACGCGCACCGATCTGGTGCGCCTAATCGAGCGACTGGAAAGTCAGCAGGAGGATGGGGCGAGCGAAGCAGACGAAGGGGAGAGTGCTTGAAGCTCATCCATCGTCCGCTGAACCCTTCGATTTGGTCGAGCGCTACGCAAATAGAACGTTACCGTCCTCTTCGTAGTTGAAATCCTTGTCGGCCGGCAACGCGTTGTCACGCTGCTGTTCGACATCGCGCCCCTGGTCAAACCACCGCCGCCACTCGGCCGGCGCGTCGACACTCTCACCGCCATGTGAAGTGATACGTCTGCGCACGCGGAGCATCACAGGCGTGTTGACGCTTGCACCGCTTACGATTACCTGGCCTTTGCTGAGGCTAGGCAGTTCCCCCAACAGATCTCTGCCCACGCTCTCCACCGACTCGGCAATTCGGTTCTGGTCGATGGGATTAGTGATGCGCATAATACACTGGGTCATACACTGGCTGAGCACATCGCTGTCGAGTTTGCCCGGCCGTTGACTGATCAAACCGACGCTGACGCCGAATTTGCGTCCTTCGCTTAGGATCTGTTTGAGCACGTCGGTGCTCACCGCGTCGGCGCTGGCCGGAGCGAAGTTGTGCGCCTCCTCCATGAGACAGAATACGGGAAAGGGGATATAGGTGCTATCACCGGGTCCCACCTTCTGTTTCGATGTATCGACGCGCGCCTGGTAGACGCGCCGTAGCATCGTGGCCGCGATCACCTGCTGTTCGCGCTGATCTACCTCATTGAGTTGGATCACGGTACACTGGCCGGGCCGAAACAGCTCGGTCAGCTCCAGGTTCTCGAAGTCGTTGAAGATGCTGCTGCCCTTTAGGGCGCTGTTGAGCCGCCAGATCAGGGCGCCTGTCGTGGGATCATCCTCCGCGTCCATACCATCCCCAGTGTCACGCTTGCCCTCGGCCGTCTCATGCACAGCCATCAGCAACTGTTCCAGCGTGTACTTCGCTGTCCCGCTATTGCGGAAAGAGCGCTGAGCGTAGTTGAAGGCGCGAGTCAGTTGATAGTGCATCTTTTCGGAGAGGTTGGGCAACAGATATCTCAGGTCGCCCAAGGTGAGACTATCAACGCGCACCCGGATCGTCTCGGGGCGAAATACGCGTACGACGGGCTTATAGTTGCCGTCGCGGAAGGCCTGCAGATTCTGCATCTCCTGAAGCGTATTGTACTCACCGTGCGGGTCGATGATCAGCGTCGCGGCACGGTTGTGGGGCATCATCAACTCTTCGAGCA
>JBJYXA010000582.1:0-9299 GCA_046259705.1 Caldilineaceae bacterium | reverse complement strand
TCAGGCCCAACGAATTGACAAGGGTACATGTTCCGGGCGAAAATGGAACGAAGATCTCTGTGCGAATTATGGGTTATTCGTGTACTGCTTTCGCGGTTCACGCATAGATGCATAAATTCGCAAATCATAAACTTGGTAGAAATCACCAATTCAAATTAGTGGGGACAATCATATGACTACGGGAACAGCTTCGATTGAAACTGGAGTGGATGCGGCCCTGGAGGAGAAAGCCATTAACGCGATCCGGATCTTGGCCGCCGAGAGTGTGCAGAAGGCCAATTCCGGTCATCCCGGTCTGCCAATGGGTATGGCGCCGGCCGCCTATGTGCTGTGGACACAAATCATGCACTACAGCCCTTCGAATCCTGCGTGGGTAAATCGCGACCGCTTTGTGTTGAGCGCCGGGCACGGCTCGATGCTTTTGTACGCTATGCTGCACTTGACCGGGTACGACTTGCCACTCGAAGAACTCAAGCATTTTCGGCAGTGGGGGAGTGCAACTCCAGGCCACCCCGAGCATGGCCATACTCCGGGCGTCGAGACTACGACGGGACCGCTTGGGCAGGGTTTCGCCAACGGTGTCGGTATGGCAATTGCGACTAAGTGGCTCGCAACGCGCTTCAATCGTCCGGGTCATGACATCGTGGATCACAATATCTACGCTATCGTCAGCGACGGCGACCTAATGGAAGGTATAGCCAGTGAGGCCGCGAGTCTGGCGGGTCACCTGAAGCTCGGTAACATGATTTATCTCTACGATAATAACAGCATCACCATTGAAGGCGGGACGAGCCTGGCCTATAGCGAGGACTGGGCCAAACGCTTTGAAGCGTACGGTTGGCACGTGCAGTCGGTGGACGGGTTGGATACGCAGGCAATCGCGGAAGCTATAGAAGCCGCACAAGCCGACGATAGGCCCAGCATTATTGGCTGCCGGACAATCATCGGCTACGGCAGCCCGCACAAGGCCGGAACTTCGGGCGTGCACGGCGAAGCACTTGGCGACGAGGAGCTAGCCGAAACCAAGGAGAACTTAGGCTGGCCCGCGGAACCCAGCTTCTTCGTGCCTGATGACGTAACCGCTCTATTCCGTCAGGCGGTGGACCGCGGCGTCGCAGCCGAGGACGCCTATGCCAAATCGTGGCAGGCCTATGAAGACGCATATCCCGATGCGGCAGCCGA
This sequence comes from Caldilineaceae bacterium, assembly GCA_046259705.1. Lineage (GTDB taxonomy): Bacteria > Chloroflexota > Anaerolineae > Caldilineales > Caldilineaceae > JASGTU01. The sequence goes on along the minus strand of JBJYXA010000582.1, from coordinate 8,117 downwards.
GTACGAGTTGTTCCTCAGCGGAGCACTTCCCGACGGCTGGGAAGAGATGCTGCCTGAGTTCCCGGCGGGCAAAGCAATGGCCACACGGAATGCAAGCGGTACAACCCTCAACGCCATCGCAGATGTCGTCCAGAATCTGGTTGGCGGCAGCGCAGACCTCGCGCCGAGCACCAAGACTACGATCAGCGGCGTGCCTGCAATCGAATCCGATTCGTTCGAGGGGCGCAACATGCACTTTGGCGTGCGTGAACATGCTATGGCCGGCATTCTGAACGGTATGGCTCTACACGGAGGCATCATACCTTATGGAGGCACCTTCCTCGTCTTCAGCGACTATATGCGCGGCAGCATGCGGCTTGCGGCAATCATGGGGGTGCGCGTGATCTATGTGCTCACCCACGACAGTATCGGCGTGGGAGAAGACGGACCGACTCATCAGCCGGTCGAACATGTCGCAGCTTTGCGTGCAATTCCCCACATGACGGTGATCCGGCCGGCCGACGCCAATGAAACCGCGCAGGCATGGAAGGCGGCGCTGACCAACACGTCCGGGCCCACGGTGTTGGCACTGACACGCCAGAACTTGCCCACATATGACCGTGAGATTTGCGCCTCCGCCGAGGGTCTGGCGAAGGGCGGATATGTGATGTACGAGAGCGCGGGTAATGCGTTGGACATCATCATCGTGGCAACAGGCAGCGAGGTCGAGATCGCGTACGGGGCGGCACAAGCCCTAGAGGCAGAGGGGATTGGCGTACGCGTAGTGAGTCTACCATGCTGGGAGCTGTTCGAGCAGCAGTCCGAGGCATACCGTGAAGAAGTCCTGCCGGCAGGCGTGCCCAAGCTGGCAATCGAGGCCGGTGTCCCCTTCGGTTGGGAACGCTGGGTCGGAAACGACAAGCGTATGGGCGATATTATGGGGGTGACTCGGTTTGGCGCCAGCGCTCCATACAAGCGGGTATACGAGGAACTGGGACTCACGGTCGATGAGGCGGTCAAGCGCGCCAAGGCGCTTGTTTCCGCATAATACTCGCCACGACACAAACGGAGTTTCTGGCTATCCTGATGTTGTATCGGCATCCAGAAACTCCGTTTGGCAAGAAGGAACGGGAAACGTTACGGTGAACGTCCTGACCGATGCAATCGCTCGCACACGGCAGCATCACGCAATTGAACATGCCACGATCCACGTCCTTACGGCGCGCCATCCGGACCGCCGTTTCACAGGCTACAGCGATCCTTTTGGGTTCACAATCTATGGGAATCTGAACGAGCATGATATGCGCACGGCAGTGGGCGATGCGCTTCTGCGACTGCAGGCTGGTGAGCGCCAGTTGGCGCTGCACCCCAACTGCGGTACCAACTTGCTGACTACGGCCCTCTCGGCAACGTTAGCTGGATATGTTGGAGCGTTCTTAGTGCGAGGCAGTTGGCTGGAGCGGCTGGCGGTAACCCTAGTGCTCACGTTGATTGCGATCCCTGCTTCGCGTCCCTTTGGCTTTCAATTACAGGCGTACACGACCGACGCCGACGTCAGTGACCGCTGGGTGGCCGGCATTCGCCTCATACAGGTCGGTTCGGCGCAGTTTCTGCGTGTGACGTTCGACTGACGGCCTTGCCTAGTCACAATAGGGGCCGGGAGACGCGGAGAACGTCGCCCCCAGACACGGTTCTAGGCTCGTCTCTTCGCTGCCATCTATCTTTATGGTCTACCTCTTCCTAGATTGTGACGAGTACCTCGTCTCACAGCGGCTGGCCGCATTGCGTGCTGCGTTGGGCGACCCGGAGTTTGGGGACCTAAACGCCGTTACTCTGGACGGTCCCAAAATGTCCGCAGCCGAGCTTCTGGGACATGCGGCCATGATGCCCTTCTTAGCCGAACGACGACTCATCCGCGTAGAGGGGTACCTGCAGCACCTGGATCGCCGCATGGCGGCCAGCCACTCGCCGGAGAGCGCCGCTTATGCGGAGATGGCCGATTTGTCCGCCGGCCTATTACAAGTTCCAGAAACCAACGACCTCGTATTTGTCGATACCAGTGTCGACAGGCGACGCGCGTTGTGGCGCGGCTTTCGGCGAACGAACCCAAAGAGTCAGCAGGACGAGCGCGTCGACGGCCTCGATGCCCTCGTCAAAGCAGGCGTCATCCAGTTGGAGGCACTGGGCACGCCAAACAGCCGAGCCCTGCCCGGGTGGATTCAGAGCCGGGCGCAAGAGCTGAGCATCAGCATCGAGGGACCGGCTATAATGTTGCTGGCCAACTTTGTCGGACCGAACCTGCGCCAGCTGGACAACGAACTTCAGAAGCTGGCCACGTACGCCGGCGAACGTGCAATCACCGCCGCCGATGTGCATCTCCTCGTGAGCGATGCCAGCGAAGCCATGATATGGGACTTGACCGACGCGCTGAGCCAGCGTAACCCCCAGAAGGCCATGCTCGCGTTGCAGACGCTGCGGCGCGCCGATGAGAATGCCTTCTATCTGCTGACCATGATTGCGCGCCAATATCGCATCATCCTCAAGGTGAAGGATGCAATGTCGCAGGGTGGCCGAGTCAACGAACACGACATCGCCGCGACGGTGGGGGAGAAGCCGTACCCGGTCAAGAAGGCCATGGGACAGTCAGGTGCGTACTCGCTAGAAGCATTGGAAGGCATTATGACGCGTCTTCTGGAAGCAGATTTCGCCATGAAGACCGGTGCAGATCCGGATACGGAACTCGACGTACTGATCGCTGAACTGACGCAGCGACCGGTACCCGGATCGCGCGGCCCATGACCTCGCTCGTTCACCTATCGCTCACGCATTTCCGCAATTACCGGCACCTCGAACTGGACTTCCCTAACCGGCTGGCCCTGCTGCGCGGCGACAACGCGCAAGGGAAGACGAATCTCCTCGAGGCCATCTATCTTCTGTCGACCAGCAAGCCGATCCGCGCGCAACTGGAGCGTGAAGTCGTGGACTGGGGTGCAGACGAGGAGCCCATCCCCTATTGCCGGCTAGCGGCGCAAGTGCTCACCGGCGACGTCGACCAGAACCAGACAAGCCAAAACCGGCCCGTGGAGATCGAGGTGCTGTACACGCCGCGCCAGGATGGCGTCAACTTCACCAAGCAAGTGAAGATCAACGGCGTAAGCAAACGTAGCATGGATTTAGTAGGGGTGCTGCGTTCGGTGCTCTTCCTACCGGAAGATGTGGAACTGATCGCTGGTGCGCCATCGGAACGGCGGCGTTACCTCGACATTGCGCTGTGTCAGATCGACCCGGGATATTGCCGCGCGCTGTCTGCCTATCAGAAAGTCCTCTCCCAGCGAAATAGCCTGCTCAAGTCGCTACGCGACCAAGAAGTGCCCGCACCGTCGGCGTCCGCCAACCGCCAACTCGAGTATTGGGATGCAACACTCGCTCAGCACGGTTCACTCGTACTGGCGCGCCGCCAAAACTATGTGACCGAGTTGAACGCGCTGGCTAGGCGCAGGCACGATGAATTGACAGGAGGTCGCGAAACGCTGCGACTAGAGTATCTGCCATCGTTCAACCTCGGCCCTACCGACGACGATGCGTTTCGTCGTTGGAAGGCAGGCGAATCTACGCTCCCACAACCTGGGTTGGACGAATTTGTGGCCGAACCGGCCCAGATCGCCGAAAGGTTCTTGCAGAAGATCATGCGGCGCCGCTCACGCGAGCTTGCTGCAGGCGTCACCCTCTACGGCCCCCACCGTGATGACCTTCGCCTGTTCGCGGACGACCGCGATCTGCGCGCGTACGGCAGCAGGGGCCAGCAAAGGTCCGCTGCCGTGGCCCTCAAGCTGGCCGAAATGTACGTCATGACTGAGGCAACGGGGACGGCCCCTCTCCTGCTCCTGGATGACGTGATGAGCGAATTGGACGCCAAACGACGCGGCACGTTGCTCGCGGCACTGAACGGGGTGAACCAAGCCATCCTGACGACTACGGACTGGGACGACTTCGCGCTCGATTTTCGGGAGAATGCCACGTGTCTGCAGGTGCAGGCCGGCCAGATCACGTCCGCTGCCGACGCACTGATGGATGTGTAGGCGTAGCGGACGGCTTTCGGTCTGGGCGGTCGGCGGGCTGGGGCTAATTTCGGGCTTAGGTCGCGTCGTCGAATCCTACATCGGCGCTGGGCGCGGGATTCGCTTTGCCGCTGCCAGAGGAAGGGTTCACGTCGCTTACCAGCGCTTGGAAGGTGCGCCGCCAGCGCCGAACCTGGCCAGATGTCTTGATCACGGGTGTGGCCACGTGGTCACCCAGGAACGTAGTGGTGCCGCGCACCGTGTTTACCGTAGCTTTTGTATCGTCCAGCAGGGGCTTGATCTCCGTTTGGATCATGGAAATTAGGCGCCATATCTGCCAGATAAGTACTGCGAGCAGGATCCCAAGCACAATGGATTGCATGGCGACTATGATGATGGCGATGTCCCGTACCGTTGCGCTCAACATCGATTCATGCCTCTCATTATCTATTCTACGAAGCGTTGCATAATTTGCAGTGCAACGGAATTAACCTATACGTGGTCGACCTCTTGCCCCGGCCGTCCCAAGCGTAGCTCACGAACGCCGATCATGACGAGCCATGCGAACACAGAACCTTCGATGACGTATACTTGCCCTATGTGCGGTAGCGGCAGATGCAACATCATACCAATCGCCTGTCCTACGCCAAATCCGACCGCCGCAGCCAAAAAGTACGCAACGAGATCGCGCAGTGTGCGACCGCCCCAAACGTGGAAAACGCCTGCGTACAGGGCGCTCAACGTCAGACCTAGCACTACGCCCGGGGGAACTAAGGAAATCATAGCGCAATGATGCCGCCCCCGAGACAGAGTTCGCCATCATAGAATACTGCGCCCTGGCCCGGTGCAACGCCTCTCTGCGGCTGCTCAAACTCAACCGTAACGTGACCGTCCTGCTGTGGATACAGCCGGCAGACTGCCGAGGAGGCCCGGTAGCGTATCTTGCATTGACCCTGTGTGCCGCTAACCACAGGGGTATCCAGCGTCCAGTTGACATTCTTTACAACGATGGTCGTCTGGCCGAGGGCATCGCGCGGCCCTACGATGAGCGCGTTGCGCGCCGCATCTAACTCCAAAACATACATCGGCTCGGCTGATCCGCTGATGCCAAGCCCTTTGCGCTGGCCAATGGTATAGGCGGGAAGTCCGTCGTGCGTGCCATACAGGTGGCCGTCACGGTCCAGGATGGGGCCCGGACGCATGGCCGCAGGCGTCGAATCGCGCAAGAAACGCCGATAATCGTCGTCCGCTACGAAACACAAATCCATGGAGTCGTGCTTGCTTGCCGTGGGTAACCCGCGTTCCGCTGCCATCTGTCGCACGTCGCTCTTTGGGAAATCCCCTACAGGAAAAAGCACGTCAGCCAACTGTTTCTGCCCCATCACGCTGAGGACATAGCTCTGATCCTTGGACTCGTCCACGGCTTTGAGCAAATGCACCTTTCCATCCTCGCCGGGCCGCAGTCGCGCATAGTGGCCCGTAGCCAAATAGTCCGCGCCCATTCGTCGCGCATAGTTGAGCAGATAATCAAAGCGAATGTGCCGGTTACACGCGATGCACGGGTTCGGCGTCAGTCCGTCCGCGTATTGCATGATAAACGGGTCTACGACGAGCTGTTTGAAAGGCTTTTCCACATTGATCAGATAAAACGGCATACCAAGGCCATCCGCTACCCGGCGGGCGTCGTCCACGCTGTCCAGGCTGCAGCACTTATTGGCAGATGACTCACCAGGGCGAATCTCCGACCAGAGACGCATCATTACGCCGATGCAGTTGTAACCGCGTTCCACCAACAGGGCGGCAGCCAGCGAGCTGTCCACCCCGCCGCTCATGGCGACGACTATTGTGGTGTTCTCTGGTTTCAGATTGCTTCCGTTGTATGACATGATCTACATACCTGGGTTGGCCAAACGTCAACCAACGACCGACCTGCAACAATGCAGCCGGTTCTGCGTGCCCGCTCATAGTGAATCCGTTGTATTGATGCTTCAATACGTTAGCCATTGTACATGATATGCTTGGGCCGTGGCTACATGTGATTGGGTGCATTGCCATCCGCCACCTTCGCAGGCGTACAACCAACAGTTCAACCGCAAAGGATTTCTTATGGCGACGGGAAAACAGACAGTCAGCAGCGGAACCGTGTGGGAAGAAATGGCCAGCTACAGCCGGGCAGTTCGGATTGGTGACCGTATTCTGGTATCCGGGACGACGGCTACCGGACCGGATGGCCTGGTTGGTGGGGACGATGCGGCCGAACAGGCGCGTTTCATCTTCGATAAGATCGAGGCGGCCATTCGCCAGCTTGGCGGGGAGATGGCGGACGTCGTGCGCACCCGTGTTTATGTCAGCGACATGGCGAATTGGGAAGCCGTGGCTCGCGCGCACGGAGAACGCTTCCGCGACATCCGTCCAGTGAATACACTGGTTCAGGCCCGCCTCGTCGGCGAAGAATTCCTGGTGGAGATCGAAGTCGAGGCAGTGATCGGTGCGGGACATGCGCTTTAGCCTGCGTTTGAACAATGACCTGCCTGTCGAACAATATGTCGCGCTAGCGATACTCGCCGAGAGCGAGGGATTTGACCAGTTCTGGGTTAGCAACGACCTCTTTCTGCGTAGTTGCCTAGCTATTCTACCTGTGGTCGCACAGCACACATCGCGAATCGAGATCGGGACTGGCATCCTCAACCCATATACGATACATCCAGCCGAGATGGCCATGTTCGCGGCGACTATGGATGAGGTGAGCGGCAATCGCTTCAACCTGGGCATTGCCGCCGGCGCCGGGGACTTCCTGCGCTGGATAGGCATGGAACAGCAGGCGCCGCTGGCAACCATCCGCGAAACGATCGAGGCGATCCGCCGTCTGCAGATGGGTGAGCTTCCCGACCACGAGGCGCACATACTGCTGTGGGCCGATGAAGCATACTTGCGTTTCAAGGCGCCGCGACGGACGCCGATTTATGTAGGCGCTATGGGTCCTAAGATGCTTACTCTTTCGGCAGAGGTAGCCGACGGTGTTCTCCCCCTTTTGTTTCCGCCCGAACACTACTTTGGCGTGCGGCCCTTTCTAGAAGACGGAGAGGCAGTCCGCCCGCCTGAACTGGCACGGCCGGATGTGGCCGCCTGCATTTGGGTATCGCTATCGGAAGATCCTGACGCGGCTCGGAAGGTGCTGGCGCAGAAAATCGCGTACTATGGACATGCATTGGGACCGTTGATTCTGGAACGTCTTGGACTGACGCGGGAAGACTTCGCACCTATCGAACACGCCATCATGGTGGACCGCGACGAGGAGAAAGCCGTCTCGCTCGTCGACGAACGGATGTTGCGCATAGGCGTCGTGGGCGGCGCACAGGATGTGATCGTCCGGCTGGAACCGCTGGTAGCGGCGGGCGCCCGACATCTGAGCTTCGGCCCCCCGTTGGGTCCGGACCCAGCGGCAGCCGTTCATATTCTGGGCGAAGTGGTGCGCTACTTCCGCGACTGATCCGGCGACTCGCCCGACTGTACCTCGTCCCACGGAATGGGGCTGACTGCGTCATGGTGAAGCGTGCGCACGCCGACCCGGTCGACGCGCATCACGAGCCCGCATGCTGGGTCCGGGCATACGACGTGGCTGTCGCTCTCCATCCAGTCTGCGGGGTGATTGTGTCTCTGCTTGGCCGGCAAGAGCGGGATCACGGACTGGAGCGCATATAGACAGAAGTCGCCACCGTCAGGGAGAGAGATCTTCCCGCTGCGTAGATGGAAGCAATCACCGATGCGCATATTGCACGTACAGTTGCCGTTGATCGCCTCGACGACGATTGCAAGGTCATAGAGTTTAAATTGATCAGAAGTGTCTTGCTCTTGCGATGACATAGGTAGCATGGTGCTCGTTGCGCGGTACGGCCACCGGTCAGTAAATCGTAGGCGGTGACGTACCGAAGCGATAATGACTCGTCCTTGGCCGGGAGGCGTAACGCGTCAATGGCGGGACCGAGCGCTGCGTCAGTCCCGCCATTGTATCCCAGTAGTGCGCTGCTACTCGTCCAACTCGACCTGATTGGTCGAACCGTCGTAGGTGCCGATCTGCAC
>JBJYXA010000581.1:18969-25919 GCA_046259705.1 Caldilineaceae bacterium | reverse complement strand
GCAAGGATACGCCCAACTTCATCGCCAATCGAATGCTGGCATTCGTGCAGAGCGACATGCTCGACTTTGCCGTGAAGAATGAGTACAGCGTAGAAGAGGTGGATGCGTTGACTGGGGCGCTGTTGGGCCGTCCTAGGACGGCGACGTTCCGGTTGAACGACATCATCGGCATCGATGTGATGGCGCTCGTAATCGAGAACCTCTACACTCGGGTGCCGGAAGACGAGGACAGAGCGCTCCTTCGTAGTCCGGCGGTGCAGTCAGTCATGGACGCCCTGCTGGCGGCAGGTCATCTTGGCGCCAAACGAGGCCAAGGTTTCTACAAGACCGTTGTTGGCGCCGAAGGCACCAAGAGCTACTGGGGCCTCGACCTGCAGAGGGCGCAGGAAGGGTACATAGAGTACGTGGATCCCGTCGATGCGCAGTGGCCCACTGTGGCTGCGCTGCGCGGCCTGCCGCTGCCGGATCGGCTGCGCGCGCTTGTGCAGAGCGATGACAGGGCAGGCCGGCTGATTTGGCATACAATTGGCCAGACGCTCGCCTACGCATCCAAACGGATACCCGAAATCACGGACAGCGTGGCGGAGCTTGACAGCGCCATGAAGTGGGGGTTCGGCTGGGAGATGGGACCGTTTGAGATGTGGGATGCGCTCGGCGTACGCACTACGGTGGAGCGAATGCGACGAACGGGAATAGACGCTGCCCCATGGGTACAGGAGATGCTCGACCGTGATGAGGAGAATTTCTATAGAGTTAATGACGGGATGCGCCAGATGTATTCACCGCAACTACGCAGGCGGCGAGCCTATGTCGATGATGAGCGGTGCGTCCGCCTAGACGATCTGCGAGGAACTTCCGCTGAATTGGCGCAGAACGAATCGGCCAGCCTCTTCGACTTGGGCGACGGTGTACTGCTCGCCGAGTCCCATGGGAAGATGAACACCTTCGACGAGAACGTATTTGCCATTCTCAACCTGGCGCTGGAAAGACTGCGCGCCGGCGCGACAGGGCTGGTGATCGGGAACCAGGGTCGCGTGTTCAGCGCAGGGCTGAACCTGGCTGCCGTTCTCGAGTCGGCTAAATCCGGCGACTTCGGGTTAGTGGAACGCATAGTACGCACAGGACAGGATACCTTCCTCGCCCTGCGGGAATGCCCGCGGCCGGTGGTAGCTGCGCCGTTCCAGCGTGCATTGGGCGGCGGAGCCGAAATCGTACTTGCTTCTGATCGTGCAGTTGCCCACGCGGAGACCTACATGGGACTGGTAGAAGTGGGCGTGGGGCTAGTACCTGGGTGGGGTGGCTGCAAAGAGATGGTCCGCCGGCATGTGAGCCCGCACATGCGAGAGGCGGATGCGGATTCAGAGCCGTATTTGCAGCGAGTTTTCGAAACCATTGGCTTCGCCAAAGTGTCCACTTCTGCCCACAACGCAGTCGAGCTAGGATATCTGTCCGAGCAAGACCGCATCGTCATGAATCTAGATCGCCTGCTGTGGGAGGCCAAGCACGAGGTCCTTAAGCTCTCGGACGCCGCGTATCATGCGCCGGATACAGCGAATTCCGTTTATGCTGCGGGGCGCAACATGCTCGCCGCGCTACGCGTGCGTATTCACGCGTACCAAAGCGGCGGCTACATTTCGGAATACGATGCGGAGATCGCTGGCCGGCTGGCCCACGTACTGTGCGGAGGCGAGTTGAGCGAACCGGCGTGGATGGACGAGCAGTATTTCCTGGACCTGGAACGCGAGGCGCTGCTGACCCTCGCAGGTCAGCCGAAGACGGTAGAGCGCATCATCTATACCCTGAAGACTGGCAAACCACTGCGCAATTGAACCGTTTCTGAAGCGAAGTGAGACGCTGAAGGAGAGTTAGATGAGGAACGCCGTGTTTGTTTCCGCTGCCCGTACTGCCGCAGGCAAGGCGCCGCGCGGCAGCCTGCGCAACATGCGCCCGGATGACATGGCAGCGGTGGTCATCCAAAGCGCAATCGAGCGGGCCGGCATAGAAGCCGGCGACGTGGAAGACGTAGTTTTCGGCTGTACATTTCCAGAGGCAGAACAAGGCATGAACATAGCGCGCATTTCGGTCTTGCGCGCGGGCATGCCGTCCCGTGTGCCGGGGCAGACGGTCAACCGTTTCTGCGCCAGTGGTCTGCAGACGATAGCCTCGGCCTCACAGCAGATCATGGCGGGAATGGGCGACGTAGTGGTCGCCGGCGGCGTGGAGAGCATGTCCATGATCCCCATGACCGGTAACAAATTTTCGCCCAATCCGACTCTTGCGCAGGAATATCCCGATGCATATCTGGGCATGGGACTGACCGCGGAGAAGCTGGCGCGCAAGTTCGAGATCGGCCGTGCGGACGCCGACGCATTTGCGCTACGCAGCCATCATAGGGCTGCGGCAGCCCAAGATGCCGGCGCTTTCGACAGCCAGATCGTTCCCATACCGGTGACGATGAGTCTTGGCCGCGGTAGCAAGGTTGAAGAGGTCAGCTATTTGTTCGACACGGACGAAGGCGTACGGCGCGACACGAGCGCGGAGGCCCTTGCCGGGCTTAAGCCCGTGTTCCATGTTACCGGCAGCGTGACGGCCGGTAACAGCAGCCAGATGAGTGATGGATCCGCTGCAGTCGTCCTCATGAGCGAGGAACGCGCAATTGCGACCGGCGCTACACCTCTCGCGCGGTTCGTAAGCTTTGCCGTAGGCGGCGTACCGCCGGAAATCATGGGAATTGGACCGGTGGAGGCCGTACCAAAGGCATTGCACTACGCGGGCATGTCACTATCCGATATGGACCTAATCGAGCTAAACGAAGCGTTCGCAGCACAGGCGCTGGCCGTAATCCGGGAGCTTGAACTGGACGAAGAACGCACCAACGTCAATGGCGGCGCCATAGCGCTTGGCCACCCTTTGGGCTGCACCGGTGCAAAACTGACCGTACAAATGATCTATGAGCTACGGCGGCGCGACAAGGAGTTTGGGCTGATCACCATGTGTGTAGGAGGCGGTATGGGGGCGGCTGGAATCATCCAGCGCCTGGCTTGAGCCGTCCGATTTCAGCGCCATCGCCGCCGGTTGCTGTCTTGGCCGCTGGGGCGCGCTGCAACTAAGCCATCACGGAAAGGAGTATCAATTGTGCAATATGTAAACTTAGGAAAGACCGGACTTAAGGTTTCGCGCGTCTGTCTGGGCATGATGACGTACGGCACGCCGCAATGGCGAGACTGGGTTCTGGACGAGGATGCCAGCCGGCCGTTTGTCCAGCGCGCGTTGGAGTTGGGTATCAATTTCTTTGACACCGCCGATATGTACTCGGTTGGCGTCAGCGAGGAAGTAACCGGGCGCGCCTTGCGCGATTTCGCCAAACGCGATGAGGTCGTAATCGCAACCAAGGTCTACAATCCGATGAGCCAAGATGTCAACGACCGCGGTCTATCGCGAAAGCACATCATGACGGCAATCGAAAACTCGCTCCGCCGGCTCGGCACTGATTATGTCGACTTGTACCAGATCCACCGATGGGACCGCAGCACCCCCATCACAGAGACCATGGAGGCACTGCACGACGTGGTGAAGGCGGGAAAGGCACGCTACATCGGCGCCTCCAGCATGTATACTTGGCAATTTGCGACTGCACAGCATATTGCTGACAAGCACGGCTGGACACCCTTCGTGTCCATGCAGAACCATTATAATCTCGTTTACCGCGAAGAAGAGCGGGAAATGATCCCGTTCTGCATTGAGAATGGCGTGGGCATCATTCCATGGAGCCCGCTGGCGCGCGGCTTTCTTGCCGGCAGTCGAAGCCGTGAGGAGTGGGGATCGACGACGCGAGCCAAGAGCGACGATTTTGCACACAATATGTATTACGACGACGACGACTTTGCGGTCCTAGATAGGGCGCGCGAACTGGCCGCCAGGCTGGGCGTCACACCGGCACAGGTTGCCTTGGCGTGGATGCTGCACAAACCTGGCATCACGGCACCCATCGTCGGCGCCAGCAAAATGCCGCACCTGGAGCAGGCCGTGGCGGCCGTCGACATCGAGCTTGGCACAGAAGACATGTCATTCCTCGAAGAACCGTACGTTCCCCATCGTGTGCTGGGGCACAGCTAACGGGACCGAGTTCGGACCGGTACAGAGGAGCCGGCACAGCGAAGCGGAAAAGATAGGGTGACGGCACATCGTTGCCACTGAAAAGGAGAAATCATGAAGGCTATTCGTGTGAACAAGCTTGGGGACGCCGATGTCCTGGAATACGAAGAGATTGACGCGCCGGAACCGGCGTCCGGAGAAGTACGGGTGCGTGTGGAGGCAGCCGGTCTGAATTTCATCGATATTTACCAGCGTACGGGGCAGTACAATATGAACCTACCGTTCACGCCGGGCCAGGAAGGCGCTGGCGTTGTCGATGCGATGGGTCCCGGCGTAGAGGAATTCCAGCCAGGCGACAGGGTTGCTTGGGCTATGCAGAACGGTTCCTATGCGGAAGAGGTCTGCATCCCCGCCAAGAGTCTGGTTCGGGTACCGGAGGGGATCAGCAGCCAACAGGCCGCGGCCGTGATGCTTCAAGGGTTGACGGCCCACTATCTATGCACCAGCACGTATGCGGTTAAGCAAGGGGATAAGACGCTCGTGCACGCGGCGGCGGGCGGCGTCGGCCATCTTCTTGTGCAGATGATCAAGCGGCAGGGCGGCTGGATTGCAGCGACCGTATCCACAGAGGAGAAGGCCCAACTGGCGCGAAGCGCCGGCGCCGATGAAACGATACTCTATACACAGGCCGACTTCGAGGAAGAGGTGAAGCGTCTGACGGGCGGCAAGGGCCTGGAGGTTGTGTACGATTCAGTCGGCAAAGATACATTCGACAAAAGCCTGAACTGCCTCAAGATGCGAGGTTACATGGTGCTCTATGGCCAGTCCAGCGGCGCGGTGCCACCGGTGAATCCCCAGATTCTTAACCAAAAGGGATCGCTGTACCTGACGCGACCAGGCCTGAACGCATACATCGCCACACGCGAGGAGTTCGAGGCGCGCTGTGAGGAAATCTTCGCGTGGATGGAAGCAGGTGATCTGGAGGTACGCATCGACCAGGCGTTTCCATTGGCTGACGCGCCGGACGCACACCGCTACATGGAAGCACGCAAGACCAAAGGCAAGGTACTGCTGATTCCGTAGTATAGCTTTGCGCAGACATAGAATTCGATATCGATGAAGTCACTGGCAGTGTTGGTATTCACCAGCGGCGCGGTTACGTTGGGCATGGAGCTGGCGGCGTCACGCCTGTTGGAGCCGGCCTTCGGCAACAATCAAATCGTATGGTCGGCCATCATTGGCCTGATCCTGCTCTATCTTGCACTTGGCGCGTGGCTTGGTGGACGCCTGGCGGATCGTTATCCGAGACGGCGTGAACTGGATATGACGTTGACGGCGGCCGCGATCGGCGTTGCGCTTGCGCCCGCGTTGAGCCAGCCCGTACTGCGTCTTGCTGTAACGAGCATGGCCGATCTAGCGGCGGGCTTGTTGGCCGCGTCGCTTCTCTCCGTGCTGTTGATCTTCAGCATTCCAGGTATCCTGCTGGGAACCGCCAGCCCGTGGGCGATCCGGCTGTCAGTCCGAAGCGTGGACGAGAGCGGTCACACGGCGGGAAGGCTGTACGCGATTTCCACGGCAGGGAGCATAGCCGGCACGTTCTTGCCTGTGCTGGTTCTGATCCCGGCCGTGGGCACGCGCTGGACATTCTTGATACTGTCGATTGCCTTGCTGGTTGTGTTGGTGTTGGGCAGCCTGCGCGAATCACATCGCTGGGCACCCTTGGCGGGCGTGATCGTAGTAGCGGCCATTGCCGTATTCACTCACCCGGGCGGAGCGATGCGTGCGGGGTGGGACGATAGCGCGGGCGAAATCATATATGAAGACGAGTCGCTCTATAACTACATCGTCGTGCGCCAGTGGGGCAGCGAACGCCATCTCAAGCTGAACGAGGGCATGGGATTGCATAGCGTCTATCACCCTGACATGCTCCTAAGTCAAGGGATATGGGATTACTTTCTACTGGCCCCCCTTTTCAATGCGCCAGGTTCGGGCAGTGTGCCTCCGGCTCCGGGTTCATACGACATGCTTCTGGTCGGGCTAGCCGCCGGGACGGTCAGCGAATTGTTCACGGATGTCTATGGACCAGTGGAGATTACGGGTGTCGAGCTGGACCCGGAAATAATAGAAGTCGGCCAAAAGTATTTTGGGATGACGCAGTCCAACTTGACCGCCATCGCGGCGGATGGACGTGCGTGGTTAGCGGGCCAACCCAAGGACACCAAATTCGATTTGATCGCAGTGGACGCCTATCGTCCACCGTACATCCCGTTCCATCTGACAACTATCGAATTTTTCGAGCTGGTTCGGGAGCATCTTGATGGAACGGGCGTGCTTGCCATAAACATAGGGCGAACTGCGCACAATTTCTCATTGGTCGACGCGCTCGCCGAAACTGTGGCACAGGTATTCCCGTCGGTCTACGTCATAGACGAGCCGGCTCCGCCGGACACAATTGCCAACTCTCTGTTAGTCGCCACCGTACAGCCAACATCGCTTGCCAACCTGGCGGAAAACATCGCGGCATTGGGCGATCAAACGCCCATGCCATTTCGCGAGTTTGCTGCACAAGCCGAGGATAGGGCGCGGGTTGCGTCACCGCCGTCGGCAACGCCGATCTTAACGGATGACCACGCCCCTATCGAGTGGCTCGTGCATCGCATTATTCTCGACTACCTGACAGGCGGTTAGCTGGCCGCGCAACATTTATCTGAGCGACCAAAGTTCGCAGCGTCCGGCCCACAAATTAGAAACCATCTGCAGCATTGCAGATGGCTAGTGTCACGTAATTCGATTGTACTGATGAAACACAGCGCCGGGAATGCGTTATCGAGTTACGCCGGCGACGATTTCCTTAG
>JBJYXA010000581.1:0-18959 GCA_046259705.1 Caldilineaceae bacterium | reverse complement strand
ATCGATTGTGAATCACGCCGGGTATGCCTGGTTGGGCTAGCCGGACGTCGAGTTTGTTTCTATAGGGGGCCGGAACTTGTATCCGTAGATAATCTGGCCTTCCTCACCCTCTTCTCGCAGGCGCCGCGTCACCATTTCCACTGGCATTCCGATATGCACATCGTCCGCATCGACGTCGGTCAACTGGGCAGTAACCAGGGGGCCCTCCACGAGCCGTACCAGTGCGACTGTGTAGGGTTTCTGCTCCTCGTACCCCACCGGTACGTTATACATGGTGGAAAAGCTGTATATCTCCCCACGACCGCTCATGGTCGCCTCTTGCACTCCGGCGAAATCGCCGCGCACTGTGGACGCCATGCGCTAGTCGTCGCCTCCAGAAGTGACCAGAACGGCCTGCGGCGCTAGAGACAAGCTCATTTCAGATGATGGTAGCAAATGATGACGGTTCACTCCGTTCTCGCCGGCACAGTTAGGGCACACATCGCGCGGTGGGAACATGACATTTGAACAGACAGGACAAACACTGCCGCGAAGACTGTATCGTTGTTTCTTGGTGCGCCACTGAATTGGTACTGACATTTTCGAATTCTGCTCCTTACCTCACGCTTTCCATAATTATCGAATCGGCTTCGCCTTGACAATTGGCCGGCAGCTACGCAATCGCGACCATCTGTCCTGCGAACCGTACGAGGACAAGAGTAGCAAAGCCGTACTACAAATTGCTATCGCACCGGCCAAACTGCAGACCTGATAGGTTTTGACAGCTTGCCTGTCCAGGGTCGCATGCGGCCATATGCCGCCGGCGAGGCCAGAGATCCGTCACGAACCAAGAATATGCGTGATGACGGTTGCTCCGCTGCCGCCGATGTTCTGGGCCATACCCAAGCGTGCGTCCTTGATCTGATTAGTGCCTGCACGGCCCGTTAGCTGCTCCACCACTTCGACAATCTGGTAGACCCCGGTTGCTCCAACGGGGTGACCACGGCTCTTCAGCCCACCCATCGTACTCACGGGCACATCACCGTCTATGCCGATCCTTCCCTCTTCTGCCATGCGCCAGCCTTCGCCACGCTTGGCGAAACCCGCCGCCTCTAGGCTCAGCGCCGACATGATTGTGAACGCGTCGTGGAGTTCAAATAGGTCCAGATCCATGGCGGTTACACCTGCCATCGCAAATGCTCGCTCACAGCTAAGGACGGCAGCATCCAGGGTGAGCGGGTCGCGCCGGTCGTGCACGGCGAGCGAATCCGTCGCACTCACGCTGGCCAGTATCTGAACAGAGCCCGGATGATGCCCGTTCGTCCATTGATAGGCGAGTTCTGTGGGTGTAAGCACCAAGGCGGCAGCCCCGTCGCACACCGGGCTGCTATCCATTATGTTAATGGGCGTGGCGATTACGGGCGCGCGCATGTAGGTGTCGCGTGAGATGGGCCGCTGAAACATTGCGTTGGGATTATTGGCGCCGTTACGGTGAGCGTTGATGCTGAAGCCGGCGAATGCGTCCAGTGGGACGTTATGCTCATATTGGTAGCGCTGCATGATCAGCGCGTTGAGCGCCACAAAGCTCACGCCATGCAGCGACTCGTACTCGGCGTCGGCGGCTTGTGCCAGTCCGGCGGTCGTATCTTTGCCGATTGTGTCGGTCATCTTCTCCAGTCCAGCCACGATAACTATGTCGTGGAAGCCGCTGGCGACCGCCATCACGCCCATACGCAGCGCGGCCGCCCCGCTCGCGCACGCGGCTTCTACCTTGGCGGCCTCAATGCCGCGCAAGCCGGAATAGTCGGCGATAAGTGTCGCCAAATGCTCCTGCTCGAGGAGGCTTCCACTCAACATATTCCCTACATAGAGGGCATCGGCTGTCTCGATTCCCGCTTCCGACATGGCAGATGATATGGCGCGATATGCGATCTCGCGCGCAGACTCCTCCCACAGTTCCCCTACTGGGGACTGACCGATTCCGATGATGGACACACTTCGCATACACACCTCACGATTCAACGAGTGTTTATTCCCGTGGCAAATCAACGGCTACGAGCTCCGCTCGCGCCGCGCAAGCCTTTATTATAGGCATTATCGGCTGCAAATACCTATCCGACGGCGCCGTGGCGAGATGTTCTTGGTGGAGAACGGCTGCGTGTTAGCGACGATTGCTTATGATCGCGGCCAGTGATGCCGCTCCGCCGTAAAGAACTCCAGCCGTGATCAGCACTGCAGTGTAGCCCAGCAGCATGGCCAACGTGATGGCTAGGACTGAACCGGCGACGCTCATGACCGCATTGACGGCCCAACCCATAGCGACCTGTTGGTCACCAATCGCACCCGCGGCGCGCAGCCCTAATGGAAACGGCATACCCAAGAAGAGCGAGACCGGCAACAACGCCAGCGACACGACAATCATCCGGCCCACAATCTCGATTGAACGGAATTGTGCACTAAAACCCGGCCATAGTACGAGCCAAAGTACCACTCCGGCGATTACGCCAATGCTGGGCCACCACGGTACATACAGGCCGGAATCGGATCCGCGCAAGCGCCGACCCGCTAGGCCACTGCCTACACCTCCTCCAACCAACACAACTGCCAGTACAATTGTCACGGCATACGTGGGATGCCCGAGAAACAGGCGCGTCTGCTGAATTAGGGTGATCTCGATCAACATAAATGCGGTTCCCAGCAGCGCGAAGTAGCCTGCGAAGCTGAACGCTGTAGCCGCAGTTGGCCCGCGCTGGGAGTACAACACGAGTAGGACGCCGACGGCAACTATCGCCGCTATCACGGAGAGCAAAGTACGCAGGGCCGACGGTAGACCTTCTTCGAACTGGAAGAAGAACGGTTGATTGTCGGACGTCGGCGCCAGGTACGGACCCGCGGCCGCGGCGAACTGTTGCCAGTCGGTCTCGCCGGAGAGGACAGCGTCCAGCGGGGGCTCGGCCCATGCGCCGGGCAAGTAGAGGGGCGAGAAGCCGACGGTATCGGCTACAGCGGCGATGGAGGCCACATCATCCCTGCTGTAGGGGGTGGCGCGGATCATCAGCAGCGGGATTGCCGGGTCGGCGCTAGTGTCCACTAGGGCGATTACGTGCTGCAACGCCTGGCCGGCATCCATCCCGCGACGTGTCAGCGCGGCGACGGCCGTAGATAGGGCGCGCAGCAGCGTGGGCTCATCATAGAGTTTGAGTGCAATCTGGCCCCCAGGCTGCAAATGATCCAGGTACTCGCCGAAGGCCTCGACCGTGTAGGCCGTGTTCTCTACGAGCGAGTAGCCATCGCGTTCGGCTGCCAGGGTAACCACTTGGGACAGGAAGATCAGGTCGTATTTCATATCCTCGCGACCCAATACGCTCCGGCCTTCGTCCACCACCACACGTACGGTCGGGCTACCATAGATGTCGCCATTGAGCGCAGCGAATTCGTTTGCGATGTCCACGGTTGCGGCGTTGACCTCTACAGCGGTGATGTCCCGTGCATTGGCGCTGAGACCGAACCAGATATCCAGCCCACCGCCGGGCCCAATTAGGAACACTCGTTGCGGTTGCTCGGTGGCAAAGGGGAAGAAACCTATATCACGAACGAATGATTCGTGCCCCCCTGTCGGCGGCATAACAGAACCGGCGGCGCCATCTAGGTAGACCTCATACGGACGTCCACCACCAGGGTCGACCAGATCTGTGCGTGCAAACGCGTCCCACCTCGTCTCAAGGATCTGACCGCCCTCGTGGAGCTTACCGGAGATCGGTTTCTCCACGGGCAGATCGCGCATGTTCATATTCAACCAACTGCCGCCTTTATTGGCGAACAGAAGGAGACACGCAATCGTCGCGGGAACGGCGGTTACGAACCTCGCTCTGCCCCGTGCAAATGGAAACGCAGCCGTTGCCGCAGACAAAGCGCCCACCACGAGCCCATTGGGGACGTTCAGCGTGTTGAGGAGCGGCACGACAAGGACCGCGCCCGCACCGGCTCCGATTAGGTCAGCAGCGTACAGCAAAGGACTCCTATCCGATTCAGCGCTGAAGAGGGTTGCGAGTGCAAGCCCTGAAAACACAAAGGGTAGCGGTGCAAGCACGAAATACAACGTATAGACGTCGAACGGCATAGACCGGGTAACCGTCATAAGCACTAGCATCGTCGAGAGCGAAGCTGCACACATGTAGATGGATATGTGTGAAATACGCCGAGCGGATCTATTCCATGCGGCGAGCCCGGCTCCCAGACCTACGCCAAGAACCGCCAGGGTCACGATTGAAAAGACGACGGGAGGGTAGTAGATGGCAGCGAAAAGGCGCGTCAGTCCGATCTCGGTAAACAGCATTGCGCCCGAAAAGAGCGCCACGCCAACCAATTGCCACGGACTGTCCGGGACACGCCTCAGCATGGGAAACTACGTATTCTTCATGCGGGGATCGAGTACATCGCGCAGGCCGTCACCCAAGAAATTGAATCCCATTACCGTGAACATGATTGCCAGGCCGGGAAAAATGCCCAACCACGCCGACTGACGGAAATACGCGCGCCCTTCGGACAGCATCCGTCCCCAACTGGGATCGGGCGGTTGGGTGCCGAGGCCGAAAAAGCTCAGCGCAGCTTCGGCTAGGATTGCAAAGGCTAGGCTTAGCGAGACTTCAACGATGAGCGGCGCGGTCGCGTTCGGGAAGATATGGCGAAACAGGATACGCAGATGTCCTACACCGATGGCTCTAGCGGCTTCGACGAATTCCTGACCGCGCAGCGCCAAGACGGATCCGCGGGCGATTCTCGCGAAGATCGGCGTGTAGACGATGCCGATCGCAATCATAGCATTCGTGACGCCCTTGCCGAGCGCGGCCATGATTGCGATAGCGAGCAGAATCGCAGGAAAAGCAAAGAGCACATCCATCGTCCGCATGACGACTTCGTCGACAGGCCGGCTGGAATACCCCGCAAGCAGGCCCAGGGTAGTACCGACCGTGGCAGCGATGCCTACGGCGATGATGCCGACCTGTATCGAGACGCGCGCGCCGACCATGATGCGACTCAAGACGTCGCGGCCGAAGTCGTCCGCACCCATGGGGTGCGCCAACGATGGTGGAGCAAAACGGATGTCGAAGTTAATCTCGTTGGGGTCATAAGGCGCAAGATAGGGACCGAATATGCCGAGCAAAACAAGTAGGACGACAAGTACCAACCCGATCATTCCGACGGGGTGATGTCGCAATCGCCTGAGTGAATCCTGCCAGAAACTGGATGCTGCTACGGTCTTGGTCAGCGGCTGCGCCGCCATTGCGCTATCTGTAGCCATAACTTAACCAGTATCTAGGTAAGGGTACTCTTCTGGTCCAGCCGCAGCGCGGCGAGCATCTGCTGGGCAAGTCCCGGATTATCGAACGTATCAGTCTGGACGTCCCGACGCAGGTATTCCTCCCACAGCGGATTGGCCTCTATCAGAGCACGCATGAGGTCGAGACCTTCGGCGCTGTGACCAATCCTAGCCAGGTGATATGAGCGTAGAAACTGGAGATACCCCTGCTCAGGCGCACCCGTCGCAATTTCGTCGAGGAGCGATGGGACCCGTTCATATTCCCCATTCGCTACAGACTCTGCGGCCACATATTCTGCCGCGTAGGCGCGATGAAGTCGTAGCATCCGCCGCAGTTCTATCAACGGTTCGGGATGACGGTCGACGCGCAAGTCGACAACCGGAAATGTGGCAGACTGCGGCCCCACGACTAGCAATGCAGCGCTCTGCCGCCCGCGGATATCGCCGCCTTCCGCCTCCGCTGCGTCCAGCGCGGTGACAAGACGAGCGGCGAGATCTCCGGTAGCTTGCAAATAGGCTTCGGCCATCGCAGACCAAACTGTTGGGTTAGTCATCATGTTCGCCTGGGTGGAGAAACCTTGTCCCAGATAGTGACCGGCTTCGGGCAGACAACGACTGCCCGTGTGCACGGCAACCCTTCCTTGGCTATCCACCATGGCGACCTGCCGAAACGCAACACGTGAATCGGCCGCCATGAGTGCCGTCAGCGCGTCTTGAGCGCTCTTTGCGGCGCGCATTAGGGCAAGGCCGAGGGTGCCATAGGTACGATCTGCATGTGACTGCGTTGCCACTGCGCCAACACCTGATTCGGCCCACGGGACCCACGTGCCGACGGCGAGATTGCAGGTCTGCACGGCAACGCCGATTTCACCACTTGCCTCATCACGCGCAACGATCGAGTACGTCAACTCGCGCTCCTTGCACTGCCGCGTACTTTCGGGCGTTGGCGTAGGTTGTACGCTGTTTCGGTAGTGTGAACGGAAGAAAGATACCGGCTGCTAACCACCAATGATCTACCCCTGACCTATGTATACTCGATTCGCGGGTCCAGCCAGAAATAGAGCAGATCGGTACCCAGATTCACGAATGTGAGCATGGCGGCCATGGTCAAGACCGCGCCCTGCAAAAGCGGGTAATCTCGATCAAGCACGGCGTTCAGCGCGAGACGACCCAAACCTGGCCAAGCGAAGACTACTTCCACGACCACCACCGAACTAAGCAATGCGGTGACCTGCAGGCCGATAATAGTGACAATGGGTACCAGCGCTGGACGCAACGCATGGCGTATGACTACGGCTCTCTCGTGCAGCCCTTTGGCGCGTCCAGTACGCACGTAGTCTTGGCCGAGCACCTCGAGCATGGCGCTGCGAATGAATCTCGTCATGATCGCCGCGCTGATGATACCCGCAGTTGCGGCAGGCAGAATGATGTGGCTCAACCAGCTCGCAGGATCCTCGCGTATGGAGCTGTACCCGCTGGGCGGCAGCCATTGAAGCGTCAGCGAGAAAAGCAACACCAACAGTATACCGAGCCAAAAGTCCGGGATGGTGACGCCGATCTGGCTGACGACCGAGGTAGCTACATCCGTACTGGTCCCCGGCCGCAGTGCACTGATAATACCCGCGGGAAACGCCACCAGGACGCCGATACAGAGCGCGGCTATTGCCAACTGTACGGTAGCAGGCAGCCGCTGCATGATCTGCGGAGCTACAGGCTGGCCAGTGATAAGGCTATTGCCAAAGTCACCGTGGAGTGCGTTCCAAAGCCAGGAACCATATTGGACGAGAAAGGGCCGGTCTAGGCCCATCCGCACGTGCAGGGCGGCCACGTTTTGCTCGTTCGCCTGCACACCCAGGACGACGCGGGCCGGGTCTCCAGGCACGAGGTGGATTATCAGGAATACTGCAAATGTAACGCCCAGCAGGACGATGACGGCTGTCAGGAGCCTCTGGACTATGTAGCCATAATTCATATTCAGGCAGCCCAGTCACGGTTGTCTAAATCCAGATTTGGGTAGAGACAGGTGGAGACCGTTGAGACAAGGACGAAAGAGCGCCGGCTGAGCCGCCTGGCTTCTACCGCTAGCCGCCATAGATAAGCACGGCCGGCGCTCCACATTACTTCCCCCTAACATCCTGCGGCCGCGCCAAAACATCGTCGATCACGGGCACGGTCACAGGCCATGGCATCCGGACTATTCTGACAGCCAGACCGTCCAGAAGTTGTTCGCCTGGTCGGGTCGCACTGTGAATCCCTGAACCGTAGGCGAGTAGGCGCGAATTTCCTCTTTGTTGTACATGTAGACGTACGGGGCCTCGTCTACCAGCAGCTTGTTGGCCTGTTCGTAGATCTGGTAACGCTGGTCAAAATCACTAATCGACCTGCCCTCTTCGACCAGTGCGTCGAATTCGGGATCGCTGAAGCCTGTGAAATTGAAGACCAGCCCGGTGTGGTGTTGCAAGTAATAGTACTGGTCGGCATCGATCAGGCCGTTCCAATTGCAGAGATAGGCGTCGTAGTTGAAATTGCCTTCGAGGTCGAGCCATTCGCTCCACTCCGGCGCGTTGATGGTTGCCGTGATGCCGATCTCGGCTAACTGGGCTTGCAGGACCTGAGCAGCACGTACGGTCTCGCCGTATTGCACTGTGGGCAGCAATTCCATCTCAAAACCGTCCGGGTACCCTGCCTCGGTCAGCAACTCCTTGGCGCGTTCGACGTCGCGTCCATACGGCGCGTAATCAAAGTACCATGGGCTACCTGGACCAGTGGGTCCCTGGATTGGCGTGCACAGCCCGAAGAATCCGGCTTCGCAGAGCTGTTCACGATCCAGCGCAAAGGCGATTGCCTGCCGCACGCGAACATCCGAGAACGGCTCGCGGGTCAAGTTGATGCCGATGTAATCGTAGGAAAGCTGCGGTGCGGTCGCTACGACGATATTTGGGTCTTCGTCAAGCGAATCGAAGTTCTGCGGAGCGATCGCCAGGATCCAGTCCACTTCGCCGCCGCGCAGCGCGGTCTCACGCACTGTATCGTCCGGGATGGGTTCGATGACGATTTCGTCGAGATAGGGCAGGCCTTCCTGCCAGTAGTTCTCGTTCTTGGTCAAGACAAGCCGTGTCGTCCCTTCCACTTCGGAGATCGCGAATGGGCCGGTGCCGATGGGCACCATAACCGTGCCATCATCTTCTAGGCTCTCCTTGGCCATGATACCGGAGGACTTGTCGAATCCGAGGGACTGCGGAAATATGCCGTATGGCTCCGGATGCGTGATGGCAACAGTGTAGTCATCGATCACTTCGATCTTGGTATCGGGCGGACCCACACGGGCCGCATTACCGGAGCCGGTCGCCGGATCAATCAGGCGCTCGAAGCTCCACTTGACGTCCTCGGCCGTCATCTCACGACCGTTGCTGAACTGTACGCCCTGTCGAAGCTTGAATGTCCAGGTCAACCCGTCCTCAGATTGCTCCCACGACTCGGCCAACCAGGGAACCAAATTCATGTCGTCGTCGTAGAAGGTGAGCCCTTCGAGAACATTGTTGAGTATCTGGTAACTTGAATAGGAGCTGCTGGTGTGTGGGTCTAATCCTGCCCATTCATTTTGGAACGCCGCACGCAAAGTACCGCCGTACTGGGGTTCGCCCTGCGCTGCCGGGGCCCCTTCCGTCACCGCTGTGGTTTCAGCCGGGGCGGGTTCCTGGGGTGCGGCGGGTGCGCAAGCGGCCATGATCAGCGCCAGCACCATGAATAGGCCTACATACCGTAGGGCTACGTACCGTGAAATCTTCATTCGGTTCCTCCTCATGGAACAGCTTATATGGACTTCAGATATGCAGCAGTGCATGCCGTAATCGAAATGTCCCGGCAACGAAAAACGGGATACTCCACTAGGCAGGGCACAACAGTCGCCGTTACGGAGTGTGGATCAGGATGGCCTGACTCCGCTGCGCTCTAGAGTAGCGAATGCGGACTAGACTGTCAACCGCGATTTGGGGGCCAAGGGAACGGCGCAGTCCATCCAGTTGGAGCCTCATCGCTATTTGAGAATGTAGTACGTGGCGCGCTTCTCGCCGATGCGCAGAAGGATATTTTTGTCGACCAAATCGGACAGATCGCGGCGAATCGTCTCCGCGCTTACGTCGGGCGTCAACTGTTGGTATTCGCTGTTGGTGATGCGCCCGTTGGTATGGACGTAGGCCAGCGCCTGTTGCTGGCGTTCGTTCAGCGGAAGTCTGTCCCATTGATGAGACAATGGGTCGGAATTGACCATCTCCGCCCGCGCCGACTGCAAGGTGACTTTGAAGCCGGCGGGCGTTTCTTCAAAGGTGGGCGCAGGCATACCATATTCGCGCATGGTTGCAATCATGCGGTCGATGCCATATCCAAGGCGCTCGATGTATCCCATGTCGCTCAGCACCGACACGAGGGCTTCGTTGCGGCTGTACCGTTCATCCACGAGGTTGTCGAGCGTCACATGGCCCGGCAGGCGCCCGGGACTATACACCTCGAGCCGGTCGCTGAACATCATTAGTCGGATACCCTCCCCGCGTACGGCATAGTCCCTGTGTGCGATGGCATTGACGATGGCTTCTCGCACGACCGCAATGGGGTATTCGGCCGTGTCCTCGCGCTGCAAACCGCGAATCTTCACGCCACGCCGCACATTACTGACCACGAAAGCCTCCGCCTGACGAATCTGGTCGCCTAGCGTACCGCCGATGTCCTGGCGCACGAATTCGTCGCCCATTTCTTCGCCTGCATAGCGTACGCAGATGACTTCAGCGCTGCGCAGGAACTGCTGGGGATTCCGCCCAAAGAGCAGCATGCCCGCCACGGTAGGTAAGAGTTCCACTTTCTTGCCGTCGCGCTCGTCAGTGTCTCCCGGAGGTGGGGCTGCAATACCGTATCCCACACACCCGCGCGCCAGCAGCGCTTGCGGAATGTCGTCAACGGCAACAAACGACAACTGATCCAGGTAACGGTACACCCGTTCTTCGTCCAGGTCCGTCAACGTAGCCCCCGGAACAAGCTGGGATTCGAATCCCGAGTCCCCACGGTCAAGGAGCAAACTGCGCAATTCATTGGTCGTGAGTTGGCGATTGCCGTCCTGTGGTTCTTCCGCCTCTTCTGCATCCACGCGCGTCAAGTATAGGCCGTTGAGGCTGTAGATGTAGGGAAGTCCGGGCGGAATTTCCAGGACGACGACCGGACCGTTGTCGGTGATCACTGATTGTGGATGCGGCAGGATGAGTGGCGGATCGGTCAGCAAACCGGCGGCATCCGCCAGGGCGCGCAACGAGTCCGAATCATTGTCTCGTTGCACGCTTCCACGTGCACTGACGCCGAATAATACGAAACCCCCGTTGGCGTTTGCCATGGCCGCCAGAGTTTCCGCGACACGCGTGCGCGACGACTTCGCGGCAACAAATGCGACGCGCGGCGACGGCCCGTCGCGAAGTATGTCGGACAGCTGGTCCTCAGTAATGGCCGGCCGGCGCTGTAGAAACAAGGTGAACTACTCCGGCAGCGAGCTAAGTACTGAGGAACAATACGAGGACGGTTGTCCACTTGTCGATTGTGCGTTTGGTGGCCGCGGGATCTCCGTTGCACTCGAGATCGTCCAGCGATCGGGAAGACGCTGCGAAAAATCGGGAGGCCGATATTGGAGTGTATATACGACCCAACGGCGGCTTTGCGGATCGTCACGTTCGGCCGCCTCCACGCAGACTGTGGTGGTGGGCAAGTAGTCTTCGCCGGTGACGATTGCCGGCTGTGCCGGAACAGTCTCGTACGCGGCAATATCATCGATCATTTCATCTTCCAGCCGAATCTGTGACGTATCCCGCTGGATCGTGTCAGCATCGACGCTCGGCGTCAATAGGTGGCCGGCCGCGGTCTGCAACGCTGCATCGGTTTCCGCGCCATCCGCTAACGCTAGATAGGCCATGACGACACCTTCAGGATAGAACGGATAGGCGGGAACACCGCTGCAGAAGGTAATACCCCGATTCTCCTCCGAAAACGAAATGGCGGGGAGACCAGCCATGCTAGGGTCTGGCGGTAGGCTGAATTTGTCACGCGTATAGTGCGTGATCCGACAAAGCTGGCTACGGGCGAGGTAGTCGGTTAGTGGGTCGAGCCCGTCGATTTCCTGAATCTGGTACGGCGCGGAGGACCATTGATCCCAGTTCACGCCGCGAAACCCTTCTTGAGCGGTAAGCTGCGTCACACCGTAGCCGCGCAGACGATCGCGCCACCACACGAAGGTTAGGTTTGTGTTTCCACCACGAATCATCATTTCAAGTTCAGGCTGAGGCATGCCTTGCTCGCCCTGTTGTGCCGTGGTTTGGGCGCTTTCCTGGCCTTCATTGACGTCGTTCTCATCACTTTGGGCCACAGTACTCTGACTGACGACCGCAGTCGCGGTCCCATTGCCGTCCGGTCTCGGCATTGTCAGAATCTGAATATCGCCGCTATCGCCGGGCGCTGCCAAGAATCCGTGGCCGACATTTCCACCATAGGAGTAGGACCACGAACTGGGCAGCAGACGATAGGGGCGATAATAAGCAAGCGGTTGGAGCGGAACAGGCACAAGCTCGATAGTTGGCGTAGGTACCGGTGTTGTGGAGACGTCTACGACGCCCAACAGGTCCGGCGAAATCTGGGAATCATAGATGGCGCCGCCAACTTGGCCCTGGTCATAGGCGAAGAGCAGCAGATATTCGTTCTCGTCGTCGTCGTCGATGTTCACGGGGTGCCAAGAGCCGACGGCCGTCCATGACTCCGGAAGCGTCCCCGCGTAGTCCAGTTCCAGAGGCGCGCCGGATGAGCTTTGGAAAATGCCGCAGCCTGCGGCCGCCAACAGGAATGAGGTGACCAATATCGCGAAAGCAACGTGTCTCATTGTTTGTATGCAGCCCATTCGGGAGTCAACGCTGTGGCGGCCTTCGCTAAGGAACTTTGTCAGGTTGAGTTGCCCTGATTGTAGCGTAGCGGCGGGCTTCCGTAAAGCAGAAGCCCATGACCGCGGACGCCGCCCCGCACCCATTGCACGGCCCTAATCGTTCCACTATAATCAGCGCGGACAAGCACATCCGTTGCAGCCACCAAACGCGCCATACGTTACGAGCCAGCCTGCTCGAATCACCCTGAGGTACGGGCCGCACCGCCACCCGGAAGATGCCTATGGTTGGTCTTCCCAAATCGAATCGGCGTAAACCAGCCGGAAAACGCGCCCTCCTGTCCCAAGCAATTCTGCCGGGACTGCAAGTGAAACGGTGGATCCTGCTCTTGTTGGTGGGATTGACAATCATCGGTCTAGGGCTCGCCTTCCTGATACGAGATTTGTACATATCGAACTCGTTGCCGCGCGTCGTGTACGTGCTTGCGCTGACCTTCTTGCCGGACTGGGTACGTGGCGTTCTTCTCTTGTCCGTCGGCCTTGCGCTGGCAGTTATCGCGGTCTGGCTGATGAACCGGTCGATCATACGTTCGTTCGTGCCAGGTTCCGCCACAATGAACGATTTGGAGATGCTGAGCGAGATCCTGCAGCGGCGTGCGCGGCGGAAGGGTCCCAAGATCGTGGCGATCGGCGGCGGAACGGGAATGCCGCAACTGTTGCGCGGCCTCCGCGAATATTCGGACGACATCACGGCGATTGTGACCGTGGCCGACGATGGCGGAAGCAGCGGCCGGTTGCGTCGCCAGATGGGGCTGTTGCCGCCCGGTGATTTTCGTAACAATATCGCAGCCCTCAGCGAAGCCGAAGATCTGATGACCCGTCTTTTTCAGTTCCGCTTCGCAAGACAGGAATTCAGCGAGCCCATTGAGGAGGCAAGTCCTCTGGCCGGTCACAGCTTTGGGAATCTTTTTATCGCCGCGATGGCGTCGGTGACAGGCGGATTTGAGTCCGGCATCGCGGAAAGCAGTCGAGTTCTTGCCGTACGCGGCCAAGTTCTGCCCAGCACGCTTGAGCATCTCACGCTATGTGCAGAAGTGAGCTACGTCGATAACCAGGGGGAGGACCAATGGGCGGTCGTCGAAGGCGAGAGTGCAATCACTTCCCATCCGGGCAGAGTTCAGAGGGCTTTCCTTAAGCCCGAGAATGCGCGCGCCTATCCGGCCGCTGTACAGGCGATTCTGCAGGCCGATCTGATCGTCGCCGGCCCCGGAAGCTTCTATACAAGCGTAATGCCCAATCTACTGGTGCCGTCTATTCGCGAGGCAATTTGCGCTTCGGCAGCTCCGAGGATCTTTATTTGCAATGTTGCCACCCAGCCCGGCGAAACCGACGGCTACACAGTTACGGACCACATACGGCATTTGCGGCTACACACCGGACGAGCGTTCGAAACGGTTCTGGCCAACGACAACCTCGATTCTCCAGCCTTCAGCGGCGAGTGGGTGATTCCCCCTGCTGCGGATGAACAGTTCGACTACGTACTGTACACCGGCGACCTCGTAGATGAAGCGCGCCCCTGGCGGCATGACTCCGACAAGTTGGCCGCACGAATCTTAGAGGTCTACGCCGACCTCGTGAGGCAAGGTAAGGCCGGGCAGACGGAGCAACAGGTGAAGGGTTTGCGCAGAAGGTTTCGTCTCAGAATCGCACCGCACTGAAATATCCGCTCCAGAGAGAATATGGTAGAATTCATGCTTGGCATGGGACAGTCCGCGCAATTTGGCAGTGCAAATTTGTGGGCGGGTGCCCATCGGATTCTGCAATAAAGCAGGTTGCTGCGTGCGAATCGCGCGCGGCGATTAATCGAAACCGCTCGTTCGTAACTAACCATATTAGGAACCAGCGTCAGATCTAACAGGAGAAATAGAATGGCTACAAAGATTGCAATCAATGGTTTCGGTCGTATTGGCCGTCAGGTTACCAAAGCCTTTTTCGAGAAGTACCCTGGCGATTTTGATCTGGTTGCCGTCAACGATCTCAGTGACGTCAATACCAATGCCCATCTGTTCAAGTATGACACCAACTACGGTAAATTCCCGGGCGAAGTGTCAGTTGATGGTGGCGACATCATTATCAACGGCGATCGCATTAAGGTACTGAGCGAGCGCGACCCGGCCAAGTTGCCGTGGGGTGACATGGGCGTTGACATCGTTGTGGAGAGCACAGGCATATTCACTGCGCGTGAGAAGGCCGGTCTGCATCTGGAAGCCGGCGCCAAGAAGGTTATTATCAGCGCTCCTGCCAAGGGCGAAGACCTGACGGTGTGCATGGGCGTAAACAATGACAAGTACGATCCTGCCGTGCACAACATCATCAGCAACGCTAGCTGTACGACCAACTGCCTGGCGCCTGCCGCTAAGGTCGTCAACGATACTTTCGGTATTATTCAAGGCGTGATGACCACCGTGCATGCTTACACCAATGACCAGAACATCCTGGACCTGGTGCACAAGGATCTACGCCGCGCCCGCGCCGCCGCCATGAATATCATTCCTACGACAACCGGTGCTGCCAAGGCCGTGTCGCTGGTCGTGCCCGAGCTACAAGGCAAATTTGACGGCTTCGCCATGCGTGTGCCAACTTCGACGGTGAGCGTGGTCGATTTTGTCGCCAAGGTCGAAAAGCCAGGCAGCAAAGAAGACTTGATGGCCGCGTTTGACACCGCAGCCGCGGGCCCCATGAAGGGCATTCTCGCCGTTAGCCGTGAACCGCTGGTAAGCGTCGACTACAAGGGCAATCCCTTCAGCAGCACGATCGACGAGGAATTCACCAATGTGTATGGCGATCTCGTGAAGGTCGTTACTTGGTACGACAACGAATGGGCCTACAGTGTACGCGTTTCGGACCTGGCCAAATTCATCGTCGACAAGGGCATTTAGTAGCAGCACTGCTGTCAAAGTAACTGCGCGGCAGGTAGCCGTGACTCGAGGCCGCGACAATTGTCGCGGCCTCTGATTTCAGACTTGCCCTCGTATTTAGGAGCAAATCCAATATGAACAAAAAGACAATCGAGGACGTGGACTGGCAGGGGAAGAAGGCGCTAGTGCGCGTCGACTTCAATGTGCCATTGGGTGAGGATGGGCGCATCTCGGATGATGCCCGCATTCAAGCAGCCTTACCGACCATCAATTATCTGCTGAATCATGGTGCGTCCGTCATCCTCATGAGTCATCTGGGGAGGCCTAAGGGTGAACCAGACCCAAAGTACAGCCTGCGGCCGGTCGCTGACCATCTCGCTACGCTTATCGACGCACCCGTTACGTTCATTGGCGCCACAACAGGACCGGAAGCAGAAGCAGCGGCGGAAGCCCTGAAGCCGGGAGAGGTGCTCGTGCTAGAGAACACGCGCTTCGATCCTCGCGAGACTAAAAACGATCCCTCGATGGGCGAACAGTTGGCCGCGTTGGGCGACGTCTTCGTCAACGACGCGTTTGGCTCGGCACACCGCGCGCATGCCAGCACGGAAGGCGTAGCGCAGCATCTGCCCGCGGTGGCCGGTTATCTGATGGAGAAGGAGTTAAACTACCTGGGCAGCGCGCTGGACAACCCGGTGCGCCCGTTCGTTGCCATCCTTGGCGGCGCCAAGGTAAGCGACAAGATCGCGGTGATCGAGGCATTGCTAAAGAAGGTCGATGTCATCCTGATTGGCGGTGGTATGGCGAATACCTTCCTGGCCGCCGAGGGACATAATATGGGCGCCAGCCTGGTGGAAGCGGATGTCCTAGACACGGCGCGAGCGCTGATGGATAAGGGCGCCGGAATCCTTCAGTTGCCCGTAGACCTGCGCGTCGCCGATGCGTTCGCCGCGGATGCTCAAAACAAGGTGGTCAGCATTCAGGACGTCCCAGACGGTTGGATGGCCCTGGACATCGGGCCGGCAACCATTGCACATTACTCGAACCGTTTGTCCGGAGCCAAGACTGTCGTATGGAACGGACCGATGGGCGTTTTCGAGTTCCCGGTCTTCGCGCAGGGGACAGTGGCTATCGCCGATATCCTGGCTGGACTGCAGGACGCCACCACGGTCGTCGGCGGTGGTGATAGCGCGGCTGCTATTCGCCAAGCAGGTCTAAGTGATAAAATCAGTCATGTGAGCACAGGCGGCGGCGCAAGCCTCGAATTCCTGGAAGGCAAGGAATTGCCTGGTGTAGCTGCCCTGTCCGACAAGTAGGTATCTCATGAGCTTCTGGTCACGTATTTCCAAGCTGATATCAGGCGGTGCGAATTCCGACAATCGCTCACTGCCAATCTATGTTCTCAGCAGACGATGTAACGAGCCGATCGCAGGTCAAGTGGATCTTTTCAATGAGTTGAGCCGGGTCGAAGACGACGACTCCGGATACTACACGCGCAAGGTGCTGCATACCTCTGGTGACAGACGTTGTTTCGACGAGGTGGAGGTCAATCTCTGGTTCGACGGCAACAAGCGGCTGATAAACCACGAAGTGACCGGCGGTCGCTGGCTGGAAGCCGATGAATATGACGCTGAACTGGCGCGTTATAATGCGCCGCCAGACGATATCCCCGAGGATCAAGAATCCGTATAGTCTCAAACAATCATCTGGGTGAAAGGACTCACACTATGCGTAAGCCCATGATGGCCGGCAACTGGAAGATGAACAACAACATAGAACAATCCGTTGCCCTGGTGAAGGAAATCTGTGCGCTAGAACCGGACACGAACGCAGTCGATTGTGTCGTCTGCCCGCCGTTCGTATGTATTTCTTCTGTGGAATACGCCGCGCAGGGTTCGGACATAGGTATTGGAGCGCAGAACATGCACTGGGAAGAATCGGGGGCGTATACCGGCGAGGTCAGCGCACCGATGCTCACCGACATTGCGGAGTATGTCATCATCGGCCATAGCGAACGTCGACAGTACTTTGCGGAAACAAATGAGACCGTGAACAAGAAGGTGCATAGTGCGCTGGCGCACGGGTTAACCCCTATCATGTGTGTGGGTGAGTCGCTAGAGCAGAATCAGGCCGGCGAGACCCAGGCTTTCGTGGGCGAGCAGGTCAAGGCTGGTTTGGCTGGCCTTAACGCCGAACAGGTACAGAAGACAATCATCGCTTATGAGCCGATTTGGGCGATAGGCACTGGGCTGGCAGCAACCGCGGAGCAGGCACAGGAAATCTGTGGTGGTACAGTGCGGGCAGCAGTACGCGATGTCTTCGGGTCCGACGTTGCTGAAAACGTGCGCGTCCTGTACGGAGGCAGCACGAAGCCGTCCAACATCTCCGAGATCATGCAGCAGCCTGACATCGACGGCGCGCTAATAGGCGGAGCGGCCTTGAAGGCCGCGGACTACTGTGACATGGTGCGGATCACGGCCGAGGTATACGCCGGCTGAGGTGCTCATGCCGGCAAAGTGGCAGTCGCACAGATTCGGACCGGCACCCCTACTAGATTCACGCACTAGTAAGATCATCAACCGGGAAGCACACTTCAGTGTTTCCCGGTTTTGTTCTCATATACTTCGTCAGGGGTTGGGATTGCGCCCGACTCTAGTGGAACGTTGATTTCTGTTATAATGAAAGCGGGTGAAGTAGCCGCCCGGCAGCACGTCGAAATCAATCAACAGGCAGGCGCCGCCACGAGGGCTCATCTACGGTGCTTGTCCCCATTGCGCTCGAAAGGAGAATCCATGAGGGCTCTGACTTCGCGCCGAACGCGTTCGATCATTGTGGTTTTTTTGACCCTGATATTGGTACTGTTGCCTTTTTCTACTGCGCTTGCGCGAGAACCCAACTTCACATTCAAGGAAATTCGCCCACTGCGGAACGATCCGCCGCCGATCCCACACTCATCCGTGCTAGATCCAGGTGTTATTGAGGGATTTGTACAAAACGAGATTCGACCCGCTTCATTAGCGGCGGCAACAGCAGCCAACGCGCAAGGCACGGCCGGTGAACCCGGTGTACTAGACACAATCACGGATGTGGCCAATGGTCTCTACCTTTATCCGGATGGGAACGCCTGCAACGATTTCAACCTGGAAGACGGCTGGCAGGGAACAGTGTGGACCAGCTATTTCGCCGGCTGGGGCACATTTGCCGCAGACGATGGATACTTCCAGGCTAAGAACGTGACCTTTGACCGGGAGCAAGTCATTGGCCCCGGTAACGACTTCGGGCCCGACTCAGCCTCTATGAAAATCGCCAGCAACCAGCCATACGATGCCGGCGTCATGAGCCCAGCCATCAGCGTCTCGCCCGGAGACACGGTAATGGTTCGCGCCCACTACCTCATCTACAATCACGATACCGAAGGTCGGAACTGGGACTACGCTTCCATGGGTATCATCACGGCCGAGGGTGCGACTGCACACTACGTCAACGGTTATGTGCGCGGACAATGGGCCGTAATGGAAGAGGAAGTCATTGCCGAGGACGACAACATCATCATCATGCTACAAGGGCATAGCCCGGATGCCTTGAACTCCAATATCTACTTCGATAATGTGGAGGTTTATATCAACGGCACAGCTTTGGCGAACTGCAAAGGCTGATCCGGCGCACGTGCGATTGTAGTGATAATCCGGAAGTCGGCGGCTGCGACCACGCGGCCGCCGGTTGCTTTTGCAGTCACGTGAGGCATCGGGTTCGCGGTATTGCACTTGGTCGTTTGCTTTGACGCCGCGACCCCTGCATGGTATCCTGCGCCTGAACGGAGCGCACCTGCGACACGCACAGATGT
>JBJYXA010000580.1:0-2469 GCA_046259705.1 Caldilineaceae bacterium | reverse complement strand
CGGCTCACCTGGCCCGAGCGGGAGTTCGTGAAGCAGCTCGGCAACAAGCTCTATGGCAACCGCTTCGTAGCGCACGGAGGCGAACGCCATGATTCGCGGACGTAAACGCAAACCCGGCAGTCGCTACCCCTGCGGCAAGCGCATTCATGCCGAGACGGAGAGGGAAATCATGCAGACGGCCATCGATGCTCGCCAGCGCCACTACGGCGTGACCGCCCGACAGGCGCGCGACGCGCGTCTCGGCACCTCGCTCGGACGGCTGGCCTACCAGGAGCTGATCAGCTCCGCCCAATACGACGCAGGCCGGCAGTTTGCCGAACTCTACCAACGTCATCATCTGACGCTCGGCATGCCGGTGCCGCATCCGCGATCGCTGGCGGGCCTGATGACCACCGCCGGCATCGTCGGTGGATCATCGGCAGAACCCGACGACGATCTGGTTGCCAAGTTGCGTGACCGCTTCAATGTCGCAACCGACGCCCTCGATGAATGCGATCGCGCCGTTCGGATGGAGCGAGGCCGCAAACCGTCGCTGCTGCTTTACCGCGTCGTCTGCGTCGACGAGGACACGACGCTGTGGCCGGCCTGCGATCTCGGCAATCTGCGCCTCGCGCTCAACGCGCTGGTCCGGGCGTTTGGGATGCGAGATTGAGATGCGCAGGGTTACGCAGCTGCCCGCGCGGACACGATGACGGTCAGGAAAAATGAGGTCGTTGTCGTTTTTGTGTTGACGGGATTCGGCGACGCGCGTACGAGTTCCGAAATTCGAGGATTGGAATTGCGCCCGGAGCTGATGCCCCGGGCGTTTCTGTTTGGGGTGAGCTCGAGCAATGCAGTGGATTGTCATCGCGAGCGCCCAAGTCCTGCATGCTAGCGATCAGCGATGGCAGTGATTTGGTGCAAGGCGGACGTATTGCTGACACCACGGAATCGACGCGCTTAACCCCAAGTCGACATCGGCCTTGACACCATGGCTGCAGATCCTTGCAGCCACAGTCTCAG
Source organism: Caldilineaceae bacterium (assembly GCA_046259705.1). Classification (GTDB taxonomy): domain Bacteria; phylum Chloroflexota; class Anaerolineae; order Caldilineales; family Caldilineaceae; genus JASGTU01. The sequence goes on along the minus strand of JBJYXA010000580.1, from coordinate 1,467 downwards.
CCATAGGAAGGTCGATGTCGCAGATAGCCACGCCGGCTCCTGCAGTGGAGGTCGGTCATTGCCCTCGCGTGCAATCAGCCGCCCGTGGAGGATAGAACCTGGACAGCAGCCAATCACTTTTTGAGAATCAAAGACGCGGCGAGCTGGTTGGACTTTCTCCAGAGCCAAAGAGCAGATCGGTTGAACCAGGCGCAGCGTGCCCTGTCGACAGACGTGGCGTTAGGATTTACAGCTAAAATTTCCCCCATAGCTGAGCCGGATGGTCACTGCCATGAAAAATTACACGGTAACAGTTGTCTTCAAGGTGGCCGTAAATCCTGCTAATATTGCTGAAATGGAAAGCATTGTTGCCTTGGTTTACTCCCCTAGCCTAAGGGAGCATGGGTGCAAGGAATATCGCTGGTACCGATCTGAATCGGACCCCGGTGATTATTTGCTGTTTATGACTTGGGCCAGCAAAGATGACTTTGAGGCGCACGTCCGCAGCCCTCATGTCCAGGAAGCGGAGAGAAGACTCGCGCCTATCCTGAGGTCGCCAGCTCCGGAGTTAATCTGGGAGTACATCTCCGAGTAAATGCGTTCCTGACTTCGTTGAAAAAGTACTCAGGTCCTGCGCGTAGGTCTCAAAGTGGCAAGGGCAGAATTCTGCGAGACGATGAGCGACAGCTGCTGATGAATTGTAGAAGTATGTACTTGACCTGGCATGGTAAGTGGTAAGCAGCCCGATGGGGCAACGGCGCACCCGCTAAATAAGCGAAGCACAGCGCGAAACATTTTTCGCTGCGACACAATCGGGCTGATTGCCCTATGGTTGCAACATGCTCGCGAGAGGATCGCATGGGTGATCCTGAACTTGATACCATCGCACGTCGTCAATTCCGCCGACCACCTCATATGCGGCGACGGTCACGCGCATGAGCGCGCAGTCGGGCGAGCGTAAGAACTCCTGAAGATCCGGGTGCCTCGCCAAGTGGATGCAAACCGCTGCCTGACGATCAGCTTCCGGTATCTCGATTGCCTCACCGAGAGCAGTCAGGACAAAACCACTGTTCGGTCGTGTTCCCTCACGGTTTTGTCCGTCTATTAGGAGCGCCATCCTCGCGTCTGTTAAAAGGCTGCGATATTTAAGCGTCCTGCGATAGGTCGCGAAAACAAGGTACCGGATGCCGCGAACAGGACTGAAGGCCATCAGGCTGGTGTGTGGTTGCCCGGAGCGCTGTGTTGCGAGCACGGCGAATCGGTTGCAGTCAAGCACGCTCTGGATCTGTTTCTTTAGGCCCAAGCCCTGCTCCATGTTCCTTATCACCGTTGGCGATACATGATAATTCTCACTCCAGCGAAGCGGTGGTTGCGTCGCATAGAAAGCTTCTGATGACAACGATCCACGAGGGCAACATCGCGGAGCATACGCCATCCTCCGCCGCACGCTGAAACCAAATGAGCACCCTCAACTCTCTGCTGTGCTCA
>JBJYXA010000579.1:0-5325 GCA_046259705.1 Caldilineaceae bacterium | reverse complement strand
GGCATCTGCATCTTCCAGCGCACGTCTTCGCGGATTGTCTCACGGGCGAAGCCTTTATACCGGTTGTGATTGCCGTAGAGCTGGTGCCGGTTGTTCGTCTGGGCGCCACCCGCTTGCCCCTGCGGAAGCGAGGCGAACAGCGCGTCAAGGATTCGGGCGTGATCGCTTGTGAAATCTTCGTAGCGCACTCGGCAATACTGCGCCGGATAGAGCAGATTGAATAGCTCGCAGCTGAGATTGGCCGCGCTCCAGCCGACTACCGTGCGCAGGTGACGTAGAAGAGGAAACCGGACTACGCCGCGCTTGTGCGTGCCGCCTGCATTCGACCAGCACACCCCGTGCGGATCGCGCACAACGTGAATGAGATGGAACCGCTCGCCCAGCCGCCGCCGCAATTGGAAGGGCGCCGTAAGCGAGCCCCAAGCCGTCTTCGAGGAGTCGACCATCAGGTCGAACCGCCCTGAAGCGCGGTCGAGGAGTGCAAGGGTGAGTGCCGCATGCGTCGTACCGCCTGTTTCGTTCAATGTCTCGTCAAAGGGTGCCCAGATCACGCAGTCCTTGCGAGCCTCGCCGCAAGTGCAGCCGCGGTCGATACGGTCGCGCAAACATGAGACGACCTCGCCACAAGCCAGCACGCTGGGACGCGTCGTAAGGAGGGATTCGAGCAGCGTGCTACCGCTCCGCCCATAGCCGCCAATATAGATAAGGTCTGTCACGCGAGGTTCCGCCGCGCGCGGGACGAGCGCCCCATCAAGCCGCGCCTAAGTTGGATCCCGCGTCGCTGAACTCGCTGCGATACCACGCGTAAGTCTGCTTCAGACCTTTTTCGAGGCTGTAATGGGGCGTCCAACCTAGCGCCGCGATGCGCGTGCTGTCGAGCGCCTTGCGCGGTGGTCCATCGGGCTTTGTTGTGTCGAAAACCAGCTTGCCCTTGTAGCCGATCACCTGGGCGAGCATCTCCGCGAGTTCGGCAATGCTGACCTCCTGACCGGAGCCCACATTGATATGCTCGTCGTCATCATAAGTCTTCAGAAGGAAAACAAGCGCGTCGGCTAGGTCGTTCACATGCATGAACTCGCGCTGCGGTGTGCCCGTGCCCCAGATTTCTACCATGGGCTGTCGCTCCCGAGCCGCCTCGTCGATCTTGCGCATCAGGGCTGGGATCACATGGCTGCTGCTCAAATCGAAATTGTCGCCTGGCCCATAGAGATTAGTCGGCATGGCCGCAATGTAGGAGCGGCCGTATTGCTCACGATAGGCTTGGCACAGCATAATGCCGGCGATCTTCGCAATGGCGTACCATTTATTGGTCGGTTCGAGCGGCCCCGTGAGCAGAGCGTCCTCGCTCATGGGCTGCTGGGCTTCGCGCGGATAGATGCAAGACGATCCGAGAAACAGCAGTCGATCAATTCCGGTTTCGTGCGCGCCGCTGATGAGGTTTGTTTCGATCAAGAGATTGTCGTTGAGAAAGTCGACGGGAAACGTCGAATTTGCGAGGATACCACCGACGGTTGCGGCTGCGACGATAACGGCATCAGGCGCCATATCGCTCAGAAATGCCTTTGTTGCGGCTTGATCGCGGAGGTCAAGCTCGGTTCGAGAGGCAGTTATGATCTTCGCACCTTCTCCGCTGAAACGGCGAACAAGGGCTTTTCCAACCAAGCCATTGTGGCCTGCGACAAAGATGCTTTTTTCGGCGATGTCGAAACGCGGTGCCATCGGAGCAAAACCCTTGAATTCGCCAATCAATTGCCAGATTGGCTAGCGTATTCGGTTGGGCAGTTCAACAGGACTTAACCCATATGAGCGGTAAGGGCGTTGCTCTCCCCTGATTGCAATGCCTTGCTATGATACAGGAATTAGTCTAGACGGCCGACCAACATGGGGCGCTCAGTCCTTCTAGCCTTACACCAATCCACCAATGACAATTCTATCCGAAGAGCCAAAGTTGCGAGAGGTCGGCGGTCCCGATGCGACCCAAGACCGCGTAACGGTACTGACACTGTTCAACGACCTCATCGCCGCCTTCAAGGCGCCGGGATTTTGGCTCTACGGCGCGTGGATTGATACCAACCTGCGTTACCGTTCGCAGGCCCTTGGCGCCTTCTGGATGGTCTCGGGCACCCTGGCGTTCGTGGTCTTGCTGGGCACGCTCTACTCGCAGGTCTTGAGAGTCGATAGCAACCTATACTATGCCCACATCGCGACGGGCTATAGTTTTTGGCTCTTTATCCAGCAATCACTGCAACAGAGTACGCGGGTCTATAATAAGAACGCGAGCTTGATTCAAAATGGATACGTGAAGTACGTCGAATACGTGCTTCGACTCACGTGCAGTCAGGCAATTAATCTTGGCTACAATCTGTTGATCGTCATTGGCGCTATCATTCTCACGCCAGTGCATGTTACAAGTGAAAGCTTTGTTCTTCTTTTGACGGTGCCACTCGTTTTTCTTGCTGTGCTCGGGATGAGCATTCTCTTGAGCATTGTCGGTGCGCGCTACCCGGATTTTGGTGAGCTCGTTCAGACGCTGCTAAGACTGTTCTTCTTCCTCACCCCAATCATATGGATGCCCTCCGGGCAAGGCAAAGGAGCGATCATGGGTGCCTTTTTGTATGCCAACCCATTCTACTATCTGATTGAAGTTGTTCGTGGGCCGCTAGTTTATAATCAGGTTCCTTGGCTTGAGATTGGAGTTGTGGCAGCCGCCGTCCCGTTGATCTGGCTCATCACGGCCGTTGTCTATGCTCGCGCCAAGCCGTTCATACCCATGTGGATTTGATTGGCGCAATCATGAGTACGCAACGTTCCATTCGCGCGCAGAATATTTGTTTCAGCATGCCTCTTACCACGCATGATCGGCGGTCATTTCGGGCCAACCCGATAGCGGCTTTAGGGAGTTTGGCTGGAGGCGGGAAGCGTCGAAAATTTCGCCCGCTAATTCGCGGCATGAGCTTTGAGCTTATCGAAGGGGAGCGCGTCGGCTTGATTGGCGAGAATGGTGCGGGCAAGACCACGCTTCTGCGCCTGCTGGCAGGCGTTCTATCCCCGAGCGCCGGACGGCTGGACATCAACGGCAAAACGCAGACGCTCCTCAACGTGTCGATGGGTATGCAGGTCGAAGCCACTGGACTAGAGAACATCTATCTCCAGGGATACAGCGCCGGGCTTTCGGGCGCCGAAATTAAGAAGCGAATTCCGGATATCATCGAGTTTGCTGCGCTCGAATCCGTGATCAATGATCCTGTGCGCACTTACTCATCCGGCATGCGGCTTCGGCTTGCATTCGCAGTGGCGACATCCGTCAAGCCGGAAATTTTATTGCTGGACGAGTGGATCAGTGCCGGCGATCGATTCTTCGTGGAGCGTTCGAAGCATCGCCTTCTAAACCACATTGATGCGAGTGAGCTCCTCGTCTTTGCGAGCCACAGTCGCCAACTGTTGACGGAGCTATGCAGCCGAGGCCTTGTGTTAAAGCACGGGACGGTCGTCTTCGACGGAGATATTGAGGCCGCGCTCGAATTCTACGAATCCGATGAGTACCAGGTGGTCGAGCCTCGAGCACCAAGCGGCGGCAACGGTACGAAGCGAAACCGATGATTGCCAGGGACAAGGAGGCGCCGGTCACGCTCGAATACGATGATGCCGGTGCGGTCAAAACCATCTTCACGCTCCCGCCGACGCGAAGCCGCAGGCCGAGCGTCTACGCCTTCTCACTGCCTAAGGCGGGTTCGGTGCTGCTTGATTCCATTTTGCGCGCGCTGTCGGAGCGCGTCGGTGTCACCTATGTCTCGCTGATGGGGGAAATCTTCAAGGTCGGTCTCGCTGAACAAGCTGTGCCCAGCGCTGCCTCAAAAATCTTTCTCGACAACGGCTATTGCTTCGGAGGTTTTCGGGCATTTCCCAAGACATTCGAGATTCCCAACCTATCGACGCGGAAGTCCATACTTCTCGTCCGCGACCCGCGAGACATGCTCGTGTCGCACTACTTCTCGATGCGTTCCAGTCACCCTGATCCTGGAAAGGGTCTGACCACGAGTCGGCAATCGCTTCCGCGTCGTCACCGCGCATTCGCGATGAGCGTGGATGAGTACGCGCTCGACATGGCGGAATACTATGCACGCCAGCTAGACCGTTATGCTGACGCGCTGGAGAAGAACCGGGATAAGTTCACGTTGTTTCGCTATGAAGATGTCATTTTCAATAAGCGGCAATGGGTTGCCGACATCTGCGACGCATTTGGGTGGGACGTCTCGGCATGGACGATAGGCCGGATTGCCAAGAAGAACGACATCGTTCCGGGCGCCGAGGATGAAGGCAGGCACGTCCGTCAGGTCTCCCCAGGCGACGGCATGCGGAAACTTCAGCCCGAAACGATCGAAAATCTCAATGTCGTGTTCGACAAGCAGTTCCGCTTTTTCGGGTACGACCAAAAAGCTGTGCTGCGCGCGGGCAACTAGGAGCGCCACCAATCGGGATCGGTTTCGAAACCTAGTTCAATTAGCAACTCGGTCGCACCTGTTTCGTGGAAGGCTCGCTTGGCGGTTGCATCCCAGGCTTCTCTCCAGTTCGAGCTCTGTCGATTTAACGACCATTCGTGAAACATGCTTGCATTATCAAAGGTGCGGCCAAAGCCCCACTCTTCGTTGACAGCGGGCCTCGACTTGATGCGCTCAATGAAAGCGTTGCGCTCTGCGAACACCTGCGAGAGATGACTGCGCGGGAACTTGTTGCCTGGATCGAAAAAATCGACGATCTCGCAAAGCGCTTGCTCGCTAGCGACGAGGTCGTCATAGCGAACGAGCAATTTGTTCGGCACCTCAGTGAGGGCCACAAGGTCTCGGGCGTGGGTAGCCCAGTCGCCAAAGACGTAGGATTTGCTGAGCCATCGTATGAAGTCGGCGAGTTCGGACTTATCGGCGAAGCCGTGTTGGTGCTGTTGGAGCGTCATGAACGCTAGCGAGATAACTGTATCGCGCCCGTCACGAACCACCAACACGCAACGGTCGTTCTTGTAGTGCGAATGGGCTACGTGGTCTTTGATCAATCTTGGGAACGGGTAGCTTGTTGGGTAGAGACGCTTGGAGAAGGGTACATTCCCCTGGCTCATCGCGGTGAAGATTTGTCCAGATGTTGCCTCGGCCACCAGGCGCATCGCCAGCGTATTGCCGCTGCGGGGATAACTCACGAAATAGGCTAAGGGTGCTATGGACTGCGTGGGGGCATCGAGATTGCGTTGCCCGCACCGATATATCTGCTTAAAGACCGGCCGTAGTTTATTGCGGAGCTCTTCGGCGGTTGCATCTCCTTGGTAGAAGAAGGCCA
>JBJYXA010000578.1:3600-47337 GCA_046259705.1 Caldilineaceae bacterium | reverse complement strand
CAATTTCATCGGCCTGCTGTACCATCTGCATTCGGTGGGCGATGATGAGGACGGTGCGGCCCTGCGCGAGGCGCGCCAGGGCATCACTCACCAGCGCTTCATTTCTGGCATCCAGGTTGGCCGTAGCCTCGTCCAGCACGAGGATGGGTGCATCCTTCAAGAACGCGCGTGCGATGGCCAGGCGTTGACGCTGACCACCGCTCAGAAGCGTGCCCTGCTCCCCGATCAGGCTATCGTATCCCTGCGGTAGCGCCACGATGAAATCGTGAGCATTGGCCGCACGCGCCGCCGCGACCAATTCGGCATTGTTGGCCTGGGGCCGGGCCAGCCGCAGGTTGTCCGCCACGCTGCCAAAGAACAGATGCGGGCGCTGCGGCACCCATGCTAAGTGAGCGCGCCACAGGTCGGGGTCGACGGCCGCGAGCGGAACGCCGCCTACCGTGATGCTGCCTTCGTCGGGCTCTATGAATCGCAACAGCAACTGCGCCACCGTACTCTTGCCCGCGCCCGTCGGTCCCACCAGCGCAACCGTCTGACTCTGTCGAAGCGTAAACGATACGCCGTCCAGCGCCTTCCTTCGACCCTCATCGAAGGCCACGCGCACGTGATGCAGGCGGATGTCGCCGGACGGGACCGGTAGCGAACTGTGGACGTGCGCGCGTGGGGACGGATCCTGACGGTCATTCAGCGTCTCTTGCGCAGGAAGCGGCATATCCAGGACCGTGAAAATGCGCTCGGCAGCGCTCTTGCCGGCCGTTCCGGCGTGGTACTTGAGCGCCATCTGGCGAATGGGCAAAAAGAACTCCGGCGTCAGCAACAGCACAGCGAAGCCGCGGTCGAAGGGCAACATCCCGTTCATGAGCCGCAAGCTGACTTCCAAAGCGACCATCGCGGATGCAGCCGTGGCTGCCCATTCCATCACGAGCGAGGTCTGGAACGCGGTGCGAAGCAAGTCCATGGTGGTGTTGCTGTATTGCCGGCTGATCTCTTGAATGTTACCGATCTGTTCCCGGCTGCGGCCGAAGAGTTTGAGCGTGGAAATCCCTTGCAGGATGTCGAGGAAGAACGCACTCATCCAGCTCAGCTCGGCAAAGCGCCGTTCGGCGATCGCCTTGGTGCGGCCGCCGATGAGCGCCAAGAGCAGCAACAGCATGGGACCCGCGAACAGGAGAACAAGTGTGGTCCAGGGGTCAATCACCAATACCGTGAGGAATACCAGGCTGGGCACAAGCGCGGCCAGATAGCGAGCGGGCAAATACTGGGTGACATAGTCGTCCAGGGATTCCACAGCGGAAACGGCCGCATACGCCAGTTCGCCGCTGCGCTCGGCAACCGTGTAGGCCGGACCCAACGCCAGGAGATGAGCGGTCAGGCGACTGCGCAGATCACCTTTCAGGTGGCTTGCGGCGCGCTGGGAGACAACATCCGCCATCCCAATCGCGAGCGAGCGTACGCCGAGGATGGCAAGCATGAAAAGGAGGAGGGGAAGTACTTCTGCGCGGTCTTCGCCTCCCAAGAAGGCCCGATCTACGGTCTCGCTCAGGAGGATCAGTTGCGTCACCAACAGCAGCGCGGCGAACACGCCGCAGCCTATCGCCAGGAGCGTGAGGCGCCGGCTGTGCCGATTGAGGCGCCAAATGCGCTTCTCAACCGGCACGGCTAGGTCTTGCGACTACAATCTGCGACAGCGAACACCTCGGCCATCGTATTGAGCTTCTGCCGACGCGAAGCCAGTCAGCACAACCTAATAGCTCTGGGGCGATAGCTGCACCTTGCCACGAAAGATGTAGTACACCCCTGCCGTGTACAGCAGCACGAAGGGCATGCCTATCAGCGCGATGATGAGCATCACCACTAACGTCTGCGGCTGCGACGCTGCGTTGAAGATCGTCAGATTATAGGCAGGGTCGGTTGTAGAGATCAGCAGATTCGGATAGAGGCCTGCGGCCGTGGAGATCAGCAGCAGCCCTATCATAGCGCCTGACGAGATGAATGCCAGGAAGTCCTTGCCTTTGCGCAGCAGATATGCAGCCATGATCAACGCCAAGAGGGCCAGCGCCGGGAAGATAGCCGGCCATAAGTCCTCTACGTAACGCGTGGTGATTGCTTCCTGAAGCAGTACTGTCGAGATCACGACAACTGTGTTGAGGACGAAAAACACAACCATGACAGGAGGGATCCAGCTTCTGATGCGCGCCTGAAGCTCGCCCTCCGTCTTCATGGTCAGGTAGATGCCGCCGTGTAGCGCCACCATGACAACCGTCGTCAGGCCGACCAACAAGGCGAATGGCGAGAGTAGGCTGAATAAGGTGGCGGTGATGTCGTGATTCGCATTCAGGGGCACGCCGATAATGATATTGCCGAAGGCCACCCCCAAGAGCAGCGCGATACCCAACGACGAAGCAAAGAAGACGATGTCCCAGGACGACCGCCAGCCGGCGCTTTCCTCCTTGCTGCGAAACTCAATGGCGACCGTGCGCAGTATCAGCACCATCAGCACGAGCATCATGGCAACATAAAAGCCCGAGAACAGCGAGGCATACACAAACGGAAACGCGGCAAAGAGCGCGCCGCCGCCCAATACGAGCCACACCTCGTTGCCGTCCCAGACAGGGCCGATACTGTTCAGCAAAATCCGCCTCTCCTCGTCTGTCTTGGCTACGAACGGATGCAGGATGCCGACGCCGAGATCAAAGCCATCGAGAATCAGATATCCTGCGATGATCACTACGAACAAGATATACCATACGATATTGAGCGCCATGTTCTACTCTCCGTATCAAGCCCGTGGTCGACCGAAGATCTCGCGGAATGAGTCTGCCAGCGAATCCACCGGTACCTCTTCCACTTCCGATAGCGGTTCGGGGCCATGTTGGATCTTCTCGTTGAGCAAATACAGAAACAGGATGAAGAGAACGATGTAAAGAAAGATGAACGTGGCCACGGAGAATTCAACCTGCAGTTCGTTGAGTACGGGCGACCCGGCATCCGCGGTGCGCAACAGTCCCCACACGATCCAAGGTTGGCGGCCGAACTCTGCCGTCCACCAGCCACCTGTGGTCGCCAACTCCGTGAGCAAAATGGAGGCAACGAATACCCACAATAGCCAACGAGACTCAAACAGCTTGCGCCGCCAGAAGTAATACACAACACCGAGGAAACCGATCAGGACGAACATGCCACCCAGGTTCACCATGAAGTGGTACACCTGGAACGTCAGGTTGATCGGAGCCCACGTGTCGGAAGGAATTGCTTCCAGCCCAGTCACCGATGCGTTGAGGTCTCCGTAGGCGAGAAAGCTGAGGAGACAGGGAACGGAAATGCCCCTAGTCGTCATGGTCGATTCGTTCACCCAGCCTACGACGTACATCGGAGCACAAGACTGGGTCTGCCAGACGCCCTCCATGGCGGCCAGTTTCGGTTCCTGATTGTGGGTTACTTCCCTTGCCTGCTCTGCCCCGAACACGAAAATCTGAAGCAGGCTCAATATGGCAAATACCGGTAGGACAACTTTGAAGGTAGCTTTGGAGATGTCCACGTGTTTCTGCTTGAGCAGATACCATGCGCTGACGCTCAGCATCAACGACGCGCCCACCATCCACGACGCGACCCAGACGTGGAAGAGGCGCTGCAAGAAGGAGGGCGTAAAGACAACGTCACGGAAGCTGGTCATCACGGCTATCGGCCCTGTTGCGCCGTCTTGCAAAGCATATCCGGCAGGCGTCTGCATCCAGGAATTGGCCATGAGAATCCACAGGGCGCTGAAGTGTGCCCCAAACACGACCATGAAAGTGGCCAGCAACCACATACGGGGACCCAGGCGGTTGCCGCCAAACAGCATCAGGCCGAGGAAACCGCCTTCCAGGAAGAACGCGAAGATTCCTTCGGCGGCGAGCAAACTGCCAAAGATGTTGCCCACGTAGCGCGAGTACTCGGCCCAGTTCATGCCAAATTCGAACTCCTGCACGATGCCGGTGGCAATCCCGAGGGCAAAGACCAGGCCGTACACCTTGACCCAGAAAAACGACATCCGTCGCCACATTGGGTCTCCGGTACGAACATAGATGACGCCGATGATGATAAGAAACAGACCCAGCCCCATGGAGATGGGCGGAAAAATGAAGTGGAAAGTTGCCGTGATGGCAAACTGGAGGCGAGACAGCATGTCCACGCTCATGATCGTCCTCCGTGGCGGTGTTGTTGTGGCAACGTGCTTGGCGACGCGAGCACAGTGCTGTTGGACTAATCCTCCCTATGGTACGCCAACGCAGCCGCGCGACAAAACATGAGAGTCTGTGTCGCGGTGGGTGCAAGTACATGGCCACTCTTGGAGTGGCCATGTCGCGAAAATGCGAAGATACGAATTTGCGTTCCGTTCATTCTGCGTTCGTGGCGGGGAACTTCGAATGATCGTGCCGCCCTCACACCAGTTGCGTACTTCTTAGTGCGCCGAATGCCGGCCGTTACGGCAGGGGCGGCGCGGGAATTACGGGCACGTCGTCGGCGTTGGTCGCCTCAACATAGGCTGTGCTGACCCAACCTTGCCCGTCGGGCCCTTGCGCAACGGCTGCCACCCACCACCGACCGTCTGCACTGACACCGACGATCTCACCCTCGGTGCCGGGCGGCGCAATGCCAATGATGGGATAATCGGTGCCGGGGCCCGTACGCACGTTCACACCTTCCTCAGCAACGATGACGCCAGTGGCCGCACCTTCGGCCGCTTGCGGCAAGTCAACTGCGGGCACATCTGTGTCTGTCGTTACCGGGTCCGGGTCCGCAGCTTCGGTAGAGGTGCCAAGCTCCTGGGTGTCGACCAGCACCAACTCGCCGTCCTGTAGCTCGTAAGTCTGCTGCACCTCTTGCGATGGGCAACACATGGGGTCATTAGGGCCCTGCGTCAGCATGTCCACCACGATCTGATTGTTCTCGATGGTGACCGAGTTGATCTCCACACGGTCGCCCAGTTGCGTAGTGGTAACGGTGACCGCCTCCCCGTCGGCGATGCTGACTACACCGAGATCGATGAACGTTCCCGAACCGCCTGGGTTGGTGGCGAGGATGACCGCGGCGGCAGGCTGGCCGTCCAGTTCACCCACAGCCGTATACTGCGGCATCAGCGTCACCGTCGTGGAAATCGCCGAGCCCGGCGCGGCCGGCTCAGCGAATGCGCCGTCCACCAGCGTAGCCGTTCCGTCCTGCGTGAACTCTGAGGGGAACGTGGCATTGGCCACGATGGTTTCGACGTCGCCCCCTGTGCTCGTCTCGGCGGCCGGCGTCGCAGATTCGGACGGGGTCTCAATTTCCTGCGTATCGACCAGGACTAGCTCGCCATCCTGCAATTCGTAGGTTTGCACTACCTCTTGCGATGGGCAACACATGGGGTCGTCGGGGCCCTGTGTCAGCATATCGACAATGATCTGATTGTTTTCTATGACGAGTGAATTGATCTCGACACGGTCACCCAATTGTGTCGTGGCAACAGTGACGGGCTTCCCGTCCCCAATGGTAACGACGCCCAGATCTACGAAGGTGCCGGATCCGCCCGGGTCGGTAGCGAGAATCACCGCGGCGGCCGGCTGGCCGTCCAATTCGCCGAGGGCCGTGTACTCTGGAAGCAACGTCACCGTTGTGGAGATGGCCGAATCCGGCGCGGCCTGTTCCGAATAGACCCCATCTACCAGCGGCGCAGTTCCATCCTGGGTGAATTCAGAAGGATAGGTGGCATTGGCCAGCATGGTTTCTACGTCACCCGCCGTGCTTTCTGCCGGGACCGCGGTGGCTTCGGGTTCTGCGGCAGCCTCGGTCGCCTCAGGCTCAGTGGCCTCGGGTTCGGCAGCTGCTTCGCTCTCCGCAGACGCTTCTGTGGCCTCAGGCTCGGTAGCTTCGGGCTCGGCTGTGGGTTCTTCGGTTGGTACGGCCGCGGCCGTCGTGGGCACGGCAGTGGGTGTAGGCTGAGCGTCTGAGTTCCTAGAACCGCAGCCTGCGACAAATGCCATTAGCGCCATGCTGACCAGCGCGGTGAATGTGATCGACAGCCAACTTCTGCGGTGTGAACTCGCTGTGCTCATGTCGTTCTCCTTATTCCGATCTACCTTGTAGATAGTCTTGTTTTGCTGCATTTAGCAACGATTCGCAGTGTCACCGAGTTTCCTGTTTCATCGGGTTGGCTGGTCGGGACCAGTCAGTGCCGCGCGACACCGTTCCGGCCTTGGTCAACGGGACGGCAACCCATTCGTACCGGGAAGCACTCGAAGCTTCCTACTGTGAACCGACTCCAAACACCAAGGTCACGGTCCCATCGCCGTTGCGCATGAACAGCACCGCGCCCTGAATCTCATAGGACGCCACCTGTTGCAGGCTTGCGAGGTAGACGGACTCTACGGTCATCCATACCTCACCGCATACTTCCATCCCCGAATCGAAATTGGGATCAATGGTGAGGTCCGCGCCGTCTACAGTGTACGTGGTTGCGTAGTCGTTGCAACCGGCCCTGCCCATTAACATACCGTCATCGCTAAAGCGCGCAGTAACGGTCGCGTCGTGGACAAGTTGCTGGCCCTGCATCTGGTCCAGTAGCCATTCGGTACCGACCAGCGGAATCGATGCACCGTCGGACTCCGGCACCGGCGTCGGCGCCGTTACAGGCTGGCAGCCAACGAGGATGATCATCACCAAAATTATGAGGGGCAGCCCAAGACGGTTGCTCAGCATTCTGTTTCTCTCTTCTGGCGGCTTAACCGCCAACTACTCACCGTATCCTGAGTGGTCACGCGCGGCAACAACGGAGCAAAGATCTACTTGTGCCAGATTCAGCCCTGCTTCGCTCCGCTTGACATCACCAAGTATCGCCGTGCCGTCAAGCCGTCCAGCATATGTGCGCTAGCGATCGAGCCCCAGCGATGTGCAACCTTCCTCGAGCCGGCGATGAAACGCGCCTTGCATCACCGTCTCTAAAGTGAAGTTATTTGACTTTGGAGGCGAAACCGAGGCCATCCAAACGTCTTCTCCATCTTGGCCGATCCAGATGCCGTAGGTCAGGACGACGTCATTGCCGACAACGGAAAGGAAGCTGACGCGGGCAGCGATTCCGGCGTCGCGCATGGCGTCGAACGCGACCTCCGCGTCTTCCTGAGTCAGCCCGTCAGACACCAGGAATTCGCTGGCCGTGTAAGAACTGGGTCCTGGTAGCTGGTCGTAGACATCCTCGGCGTCACGCAGAGACAGCACGGCACGGGCATAGGCCGCTTGCGGCATCCATGCGTTTGGCGCCAAACGCTCAATCTCTGCGACCAGCGCGCCGAGGTCGGGCAGCGTCATCGGCCCTTCTCCCTTCGAAGCCACAGAACCGGCGCGAATCAGATGGATCCCATCCTTCCCGACGAAGGCCCAGAGTTGTCCATGTTCGGTCTCGAGGCCGGCCTTGTCCATGCGCACGACGGCCACTGAGTCGGATAGCGCACGCCTAAGCGCTTCTGACAGCACCGGCAGGGCAGTGGGTGTACCCCCGAGCACCGCCTCAATTCCGTTTCGGTCGACCAATCCTGTCAGTTCGTCTGCGTTCATTGAAAGCCCTTCTTTGCCCGTGGACGGGCCCGTAGCTGCAACCAGACCCGCTGTTGATTTACGATCGTACTATACTCGGCGACATCATATATTTCCTACGGGTTAGTTCCAACGGCGCTAGAGGCATCCCTGTCCCTTGGGTTCGCCGGCCTCAGGCAGGCCACCGGTTAGGTTGAAATGCACAACCTAAAGAGAACCGATTAAGAGTATTCAGAACACCCATCAACGTTGCTTGAATGGCCACGGCTACCGCCGTAAACTCACGATGGCGGGCGAGCCATGTTTGCGCTTCTTCCCACACGGTTTCCATGAAAGCGTCCAGTCCAAGCTGCGACTCGATCACGCAGTCACGGTCGTTCTCATCGAGTCCATGGTCAGTTAGTCTCAACCGGTGATGGTGCGACCGCGGCGTTGGCACGCTTTCCTAACTCGCCGGCGATGAGGAGCAGCGGCGCGGTCACTAATAAGCTCGCCACCAGCGTCATGACCATGGTCTCCGAATTGCCAAGGCTGGCGGCGACGACTAGGGCGGCCGCCAGGTTGCGCTGTGCAGTTCCCAGGGCAGCGGATTTGCGTTCTGGCGGGTCGCTGCCGAAGCTGAGCAGATAGCCAATTGCCAGGGCGCCGACAACCAGCAGTAGTGTACCCAGAATCAGCCCGCTTCCGATTGCGCCGATGATGTTGCGAAACTGTAGCAATAGAGAGGACGCGATCAGCAACAGAAGACTATAGGTCGATGCCTGCGACATGTACGGCTGCCAATCCGCGGCGGTGTCCGAATAGCGCCATTTGATGAACAATCCAATCGCCAGGGGCAGGAGCATCAACAAGATCAGAGATTGGGCGATGGCCGCCACATCCACCTGCACACCGGGAAGGAGTAGGGGCAGAACCAGCGGCGCATACACAATGGTCACAATCATCAGCAGCACCATCACCCCCACGGCAAGCGCCAAATTGCCCTTGGACATCTGCGCCAGCTTGGGTAGGAAAGGGGCGCCGGCGCAGGCGCCGATGAGCAGTAAGGCTGTTGCCTGCGGTTCGCCCATTGGCAACACCATGCCGATCAACCACGCCAACCCCGGCACAAGAACGAAGTTACCGACCAGCAAGAGTACGACCAAACGCGCATTGCGCAGCGGATCTAGGATTTGCTTGGTCGTAAGGCTCATACCCATGGCCAGCATGCTGGTGATGACGAACAAATTCAACGAGATCGAGGCAATTGTCGTGGTGATTTCGGTGAGCATGTCCCCATCCTCAGTTACAAACAAAGAAAAAAGATTCAATTATGTCAACTATATGGATTCGCCGCACTCTGGATGCAGAGCGTTGGCCCATCCAGCACGCGCTGAGAATTCATCACCTAGTTTTTTCGTGGTACGCCGTCAACGACGCGCATCGTGACCAGAGCGAACGATAGATGCACGCTGGTCTCAGTTACTACATGCAGAGCCTGCTTCTGTAAACTTACGTGTAGCGCTGCTTCGCGCTCAGCCTCCGGTCCCCTGTCTACACTGTCGCGCTCTGACCAACTGCACTTGCCCCACGGGCCATAAAAGACTGGGCTCACTATACTATAAATGAGCCCAGTCATTGAGTCCATCGTCGATCGTTGTCATCGAGTCGCGGAATTTTGACTATGATTTTCATCAAACGAGAGCGGCTTTTCTTAGGGCTCCCGTGCTGATGGCGTTCATGCGCCATTGCCCTTAATGCTCGAGCGGCTCGGACCACGTCGCTTGCTTGCAGGTGGCCCTGCAGCTGACAGATGTCGAAACTTTCTGCGGCGTGAGCTGCCGGATGCGGACCGATATCCGCGCATCGGGACAGATGTGCTGCAAGGGCGCGAACGCTTTAGGAACGCTTTCTTCATTTTTTCTCCCCAGGTTCGTTCCTTCCGCGAACTGTTTGCGAACGCCCAGTATGGTCTAATCATGGCATCGACTTGGTCATGGACGCCGGCGCGTCGTTCAGGGATCTTCCACATTGCGGTCTACCACGGATGATTTACACATCATGCGCGAAGACGACCAACCCTATCGCCGGCATCTATTTGTCATGCGCCTGTGGGGCAAGAACTGGGCAGCACCCAGCCGGAGTGGCTAGGTCAATCGCAATACGCCAAAAAGGCGACAAATGCACGTTGGGAAATTCGTCAGAGATGGTGGCGTTCTTCATGAAGAAGTTGGAACAAATCTAGTAGGACGGAGAGTGGTGAAGATTCTGTTACACAAGCCGAGGGAGCGATGGGCAGCACCACGGGTCGAACACGACCAAGCCGTTCGCCCTTCACCTTCGCCCGTAGCGGAATCCAGAAAAAGACAAGGAGAGCAACTATGGGAAGGCAAGGCATTTCGCGCAGAGCACTTCTTAAGACGGGTGGAGCGGCGCTGACCGGATGGGCGCTTCTCAGTACGTTACAGGTAGGTGCACCGCACAGAGTTCTAGCCCAGACGGGTGTTGAGGTATTGCCCTGGCTGGATCAGCCGGCTGAAAATCCGGTACCGGAGCGGGTACGCAATCTCCTGGAGTGGGAAAAGTTGGATTCATGGCAGACACCGCCGGAGCAGTTCTTCAGTGTCGCGCACTATGGTTATCCAGAGCTCGACGTGAACAACTGGCAGCTGGAGATTGCCGGGTTAGTCGACAACCCGATGACGTTGACTATGGCCGAACTCCAGACCTGGCCGCGCCAAGAAGTAGACTTCACCCTAGAGTGCTCCGGCAATCATGGATTTGGCTGGAACTGGGGATTGGTCGGAAATGCGCGTTGGGCGGGTACCGCGCTGGCCCCTCTCCTGCAGGAAGCAGGCATCAAGGATGACGCTGTTGAAGTCGCCTTCTACGGTGCCGACGTCGGCGAGGAGACAGTGCGCGAGCAGACAATTACCCAGCACTTCGCGCGCACCATGTCAATTGACGATGCGACAAGCCCCTACAACATGCTCTGTTACGAGATGAATGGTGAGTCTTTACCATCGCGTCACGGCTACCCATTGCGATTGATCGCGCCCGGTTGGTATGGCATTGCGAATGTAAAGTGGCTACAGCGTGTCGAGGTCCGCAGCCGGCGTCTGATGAATCGTTTTATGGCGCGTGACTACGTGACATTGCGAAAGCAAGAGGTCGAGGGTGAGGAAACGTGGAGCGAAAGCTCGGTTGGGCGCAGCCTGCTCAAGTCGGCTCCGGCGAGAGTAGTCCGCAGCGACGACGCGTATCGCATTGAAGGCGCGGCCTGGGGACGGCCAATCGGTCGCGTAGAAGTGCAGATCGACGATGGTCCGTGGCAAGCGGCTGTTCTTGACACTGACAATGTCCGTCGCTTCTCCTGGCGCTTCTGGTCGTTGGATTGGCTCGATGCCGAGCCAGGTGAACATACCATTACGTCGCGAGCAATCGATACGGAGGGCAACATTCAGCCCGCCAAGAACGACCCGCTGATCGCCGGGAAGATCACCTATTGGGAAAGCAACGGACAAATCACGCGACAAGTACGCATTTCCGCCTAGTGCGCAGCGGATGAGATACTCGGTTTCGGGACAACATCACAGGACGACCAGAGAGCGGTGGAGTCCGAGAAACCGAGTATCTATCCGGTTTGTGCACTGGATGTCAGTGGTGACTCCGTTGCCAGACTACGGGAACCAACTACGAATATCACGTGCAAGGTCGCAGTTCGCCGCCAACCTTTTCTCTTTGAGACGTACGAAAGCAAACCAGAGTCACCCGCATCTGCCGATAGATGACGTAGAGGCAGGTGATGCGGAAGAAGCGACCCCCGCCTTCGTTCGGCTTGCACGACTGACATTCGCTCTGAACTCGGGCGTCTTGTCCTATCACATATGTCCCGGGCAGCAAGTTCCGTTCGCGGTCGCATGGTCTCGTCCTTTTGGCTTTGTGGTGTAATTCTTGAGAAACTCATACAACCACTGGAATCCCTTTCTTGGAGGAGTTGGCTCAGCGCCACAATATTGCGCCTCCCTGGATGAGGCAATTCGAAACAAGATCAAGACTTCGCTGCAAGAAAAATTGCCAACAGGTCCTGAAGGCGAGATTTTACTGGCCGTTAGGGCTTGGGCCGTCAAAGGCGTCGTGGCAAGTTGAGAGCATTTGGATTTCAATTGGAGAGCACAAAACAACGGTGCTTATCCTTCAGCCAGACAGCATCCGCATGCAATCGGACCAGAGCGCCCGGTGATGCGAGGCGTGCGCGTCAAATCGTGGCCTGCTCAGTCAGCCTGAACTACTAGTGGCGATGGGTCAGCACGACTCGCGGGAGACCTTCGTGCCAGGCGTGTACGGCGTGACTCTCCCAGAATTCGGGCAGGGCTGGCAACGCCAGTTTGCCGATCTCTCACAGTGGAACGAAGACCAATAGCCTTTGACGTAGCCGGTGACTGCATCGACGGTACGATTAGCGTTCAACCCGGTCTTCTGGCTCCGTCCTGTTGCGTTGAAGGGTAGCTGGCGTCTCCAGTCTAGTCGACAATTGGAGTCCCGTCCCTCCGCGCAGCATATATAGCCATGGTCTCAGACAAAATCATTCGTCACGGCTGACGTCCACGGCGTAGTCCGTACCTTCCCAGTGGTCGGGCTGGGTCCAGTGGAATGTGAATTGAACCTTGGTCCCTGCCGCCGACTGATTGGTTAACAAGTCAGCTACATGAAGACCGAGTCCTGTGTCGCGGGTCTCAACATCGTGATTCGTTTGCCATTCGTCGTCGCTCCAGCGAACCACAGCCGGCGCCAAAAGCTCCAAACGTAACGTCGAACCACGTGGAATCGAGTGACGCCGGTGATTGAAGCGCCATGTCATGTAACGATTGCTGCGTTCTTCCTGATCGCCGTCTCCCTGCCCATAGCGGTCGACGCACTGCTGCGGCGTGTCGAAGACCTGCCCATCGTGCAGAGAGCGGAGTAGCTTCAGGTATTCGGCGTGTGCCCACACGAGCGGCATGGCGGAGCCCGAGGGACGGCCACAGTAGAGTTCCTTTTCGGGAATATCCGGTGCGTCCCATACCTGTTCGGGAAGCAGACCGCCGTCTCCAGCGAAAGATTCCAGGGCATGAAGCAACGATGACGCAACCTCACGCCGGCCCGCGGCAAGTTCGTAGTGACCTCGCTCTCCCGCCAACAACGGCCAAAGTCTGCCGATGCCGGTTCCGTCGAAAGGCGAGCCGTCTTTGTGCTCACCATATCCGTCTTCCTGGTAGCGTCTCCAGGCAGCCCCTGCCGGCGTCTCCTCTTTGAGCAAAGCATCGATCACTTTGATGGTGTTGACGATGCGCGGGTCATCTGCCGCCCGCAGACCAAACCGCACCAAGGCCAGTGCGTCTGGGCTGACGATGTCCGCGGAGGAGGCGCGATTCTCGCCGGGAGGCCTATTCTTGATCGGGACAAAGCCCATCTTGGGTGACGAGGCTTCCGCCTGCTCAACCGGTGCGATGCGTGCGTAATAGCCTTCCACGTCAAACTGTTGCGCCAATTCACCGCCGGTGATGTAAGTCCATCGTTCAATATTGGCGTTCCAGATATCGGCCGTCTCGCGGAGAAAGGCCCCAACCCCATCCTCCCCTGCTTTATCGGCCAAATCAGCGGCCACCAACAGCGCCGAGATCTCGACGGCCAGCGTAAACGGCGAATAACCGGGATCCTCTTCCCAGCGGTCCTGTTCGGTGACGGGCCCATTGCGGACCAAATAACCTGCGGCCGACCGGACCATTGGCCAGAAACGCATGGATTCTTCCGATGTGAGGGCCTCTTCGCGCAGAGTCAACGCAACCAAAAGAATGGGGAAGGCAGTCTCATCCATCTGAATCCCATGCCAGTAGGACCTGCCGTCGAGCCACATGTTCTGCGGCCAGTGGCCATCCTCTTCCTGGGTAGATTGCAAATAGCACAGAATTCGGAGCGCATCTTCTGAGGCGCCTGCGGCCAAGAAACCACCGGCGGCTTCGACCAAATCGCGCGGCCACACCAGGTGATAGCCGCCCAAATCATCGTCGCCCTTGGCGGATCCCCAGGGAATGGACAGGCTCGCGATACCGCCGCCTGGGAGTCGCTTCTGTTCATGCGTACGCAGGACCATCGCGCTTGTACGAAACAATAAATCGGCATCGTCGGGGCTTGCGCTGTCAAGCGTACTCTGCCATGTCTGCCACTGCTGGATATACTTTGCTTTGGTTTCTACTACGTCATCCTGGAGGCTCGACAACGTCCGCAGTCCGGCCTCTGACGGCGACAGACCAAACCCCAGCGCCACGACGACGTTGCCGCCGGACCCAGCCAGGTCGATCTCGCCCGTCAGCGCCACATTTCCGTTCGTTGCACTGTCGTAATGCCAAGTGAGTTGCTTGTGATGACGGAGATCTTGCCAGCCGTCTGAGGCGCCTACGAAACCCGCAGACCCTTGAAGCCAGGGCTCAGAACAGGCCATTGCCAAGGCAACACCGTCCGCCTGGGCAAACAACATTCTGCGCCCCTTGAATTCGCCGACCCAAGCCGTGTTGCCCCATCCCCGGTTGCCGAGATGAGGGGCCAATAATGCATACAGGTGATAGTCTGAAATCTTCCCTTGTAATGGCGCGAACTTGATGATTTGTAGGACGACGTCACGGTTGGGGTCCGCAAAAACTTCTTTCTCGATTCGGTAGCGTCCTTGGACACATTGATTCACGAGGCGATAGGCCGGGACGCCCTTTGACAAGTACTCGACTGTGCACTGAGCGTGTCGCTTTTCCTCCGAGAAGAAATCACCACCATCGGTCACTATCAGTCCCAGATCACGCGTGCAAGCCTGATCCAACCGGGGATAGTAAATCTCATTGAGTATGCCGTGGCTGAGGGTGAACCATACGTGGCTGCTGGGATCTAGGGCGGCACCAACACCACTCTTGGCGCTGGATGTCCAGCGCGGTGGAATCCCGGGCCAGCCGGGCGCGTAGCGTTTGTTATCCGTCATGACAAGCCTTTCCGAACCGTTGATATCACCAGAATTCCTAATCGAGTCAACTCTCCTGCGACATCCATTCTAGAGGTGGATCGTTACGCCCGTCCTTTTCCGCGACGCAAAACAAGCTTAACGCAACATGATCGCCGGCAACGCGTCGTACCGGCTCGTTCCGGAATGCCGGACCATAAAGGCAACTTAAGGTTGGCATATGGTTCGGATAATGACCGGTTCCAGATATGCGTGTAGTCTGGTAGTAGGCAAGTTAAGCCAAACGCCACGGTACGAGAAGTGGGAAGGGCTCAGGGCGTTCTAGCACGAGATTGACGAATAGAGGAAGGGAGAATGACCATTATGATGCGAGGCGATGAAGTAGTTAGTCCGCTACTGCAGGAAGAGTTGGATGGGCGCGTTGCGGATGCTGGAGGAGATATTGAAGCTGTAAAGCTGGAGTTGGAGTACGAGCTAAAGACATTGGAGTCAGCCGCCACCGAATCGGGACAGCCCCAGATGGGACGGCGGGACGCAGCGCTTTTACTGGCTGAAATACAGTATCTGACGCAACTACAGGAATCAGCTGAGAGTGCCAGCCACGCTGCACATGTGGGACTTATGGCTCGGATGCGACACGCAGTGGGTTTGTAGCGAGGCGTGAAGCGCCAGTCGGAGCAGTAGCCCGAGTGCAGCAGGAGGGGCCCAAATGGACTGAATCGTTGTCCACTATAGCTTGTTTGAACAGCCGGCGCAGCTGCTAAATGCTACGCCGGCCATGGATTTCACAGGACGGAGAGTCTCGATATGGAGAGCAGCAGTGCAGAGCTTGGCGTCGTGGGCCTAGGCGTCATGGGAAGAAACCTTGCGTACAATATCGCCGGTCATGGTTACGCCGTAACAGGTTTTGACAAGGACGCGGACAAGGTCAAGATCTTTTGTCAGGAGGCGGAAGATCGACCGATTTCGTGTGCCGATGACTGGGAATCATTTGCGAAGCAACTGCGCGCGCCGCGCACGCTCTTGCTGCTGGTGCCGGCGGGCCAAGCGGTCGATAGTGTCATCCGAGATGCCCTGCCGCATCTGAGCCCCGGAGACCTCATCATCGACGGGGGGAACTCATTCTTTCATGATACCGATCTGCGCGAGCGCACGCTGGCCGAACGAAAAGTCGATTTTATCGGTATGGGGGTTTCGGGCGGCGAATATGGAGCGCTGCACGGACCCAGCATGATGCCCGGTGGCCCCAAGGATGCCTTCGAGCGTATTCGGCCGGTACTGGAGGCTGCCTCGGCACACGTAGACGGAGAGCCCTGCATTGCGTATCTTGGCCCGCGATCTGCCGGACACTACGTCAAGATGGTGCACAACGGCATCGAGTATGGACTTATGCAGCTCATTTCAGAAACATATGATCTGTTGCGGCGGGGCCTGCGTCTGTCCGACAGCCAGTTGCAGACGATTTACGGAAACTGGAATCAGACTGAGCTGAATAGCTACCTGCTCGAGATTACGTCCAACATTTTCGGCGAATCTGACGACACAGGCGACGCGCGTTTGATCGACAAAATTCTGGACAGCGCCAAACAGAAAGGTACGGGAAAATGGACTTCGCAGGACGCCATGGAGCTTGGCGTACCCACGCCAACCATCGACGCTGCGGTGGCGATGCGGAACATGTCCGTCCTCAAGATAGACCGTGAAGCGGCCAGCGAAGTATTGCGAGGCCCGGCCGCCTCGTACAGCGGACCACACGAAGAATTTGTGGAGAGCCTACGGCGAGCCCTCTATGCCTCCATGATCGTCACGTTCACGCAAGGGATGGCGCAACTGCATGCGGCCTCGGAGGCATACGATTACGGCCTGAGCTTGCAGACCATAGCTAAGATATGGCGCGGTGGTTGCATCATTCGCGCCGAGTTGCT
Organism: Caldilineaceae bacterium; assembly: GCA_046259705.1. Lineage (GTDB taxonomy): Bacteria > Chloroflexota > Anaerolineae > Caldilineales > Caldilineaceae > JASGTU01. The sequence continues at coordinate 30,903 of JBJYXA010000578.1, read as the reverse complement.
GGAAGAAATACGGCAGGCGTACGAGACCCGATCCGATCTGCCCAGCCTACTGCTGCACGACCCGTTGCGGAATAAGGTGACAGCGTACGAGGACGATCTCCGTTTTGTGGTTGGCCAAGGAGTAGCGCTGGGAATACCGGTGGCTGCACTGTCGGCCTCGCTGGCCTATTTCGATGCCTATCGAAGCGCGTGGCTGCCGGCGAACCTGATCCAGGCGCAGCGCGACTACTTCGGCGCCCATACCTATGAGCGCATAGACGAGAAGGGTGACTTCCACACGCAATGGGAGCACCCAGATGCCGGCGTCTCTGTCGTGACGCACGCCTAATTCACAAACTGCTAAAGATACTCGGTTTCCACGACGTCACAGCTCTGTGGACGGATCGATATGGGAACCGACTATCTCATCTGCATGCGCACTCGAAAGAGGTCGGCGCACCAGAGTAATTGATAGACAAAAGGTAAGTCGCATGACCAATGAGGTGCACCCCAATCCAAGCGTGGTAATCATCTTCGGCGCAGCCGGCGATCTCACATGGCGCAAACTCATTCCAGCGTTCTACAACCTATACGCCGGAGACTGGCTTCCGGACGAGTTTGTGATTATCGGTGTCGACCGTAAGCAGATGAGCGATAGGGGGTATCGCCAGAACCTGCGCAAGCGATTCGACAAATCGACTGCTGACGAAGAATTCGACGAAGCAAAATGGAAGGCGTTCAGCAGCAAAATCTCCTACCTCCAGGCCGACCTCGACGACTCGGACACCTACGCCAAGCTAGAAGAGCTCGCTCGTGCGCAAGACGAGCAGTGGTCGACGAAAGCGATTCGGGTTGTCTACTTGGCGCTCCCGCCTAGCGTCATGGAGATGGTCGTCGCTCAAATGGGCGGCACCGAATTATGCAACGATCTAGAACGCGCACGCGTTGTGGTAGAGAAACCATTCGGGCGCGATCTGGCGTCCGCGCAGGCGCTCAACAGCAAGCTTCTGGCCAGTTTTGACGAATGCCAGATCTACCGTATTGACCACTATCTGGGCAAGGAAACCGTCCAAAATATCCTTGCCCTTCGGTTTGCCAACGCCTTTCTCGAGCCGCTCTGGAATCGAGAATACGTCGATCACGTCCAGATCACTGTGGCAGAAGAATTGGGCGTAGAACTTCGCGGCGCCTATTACGAAGAAACGGGCGCCCTACGCGACATGATCCAGAACCACTTGATGCAAGTCTTGTGTTTAGTTGCCATGGAACCGCCGGTATCGTTCGACGCCGACGAGATCCGAAGCAAGAAGGTCGACGTGCTGCACGCCATCCGCCCCATTCCGCGGGACCAAGTGAGCGACTTCGCTGCCCGAGGCCAATATGACGAGGGTCTGATCGACGGAAAGCCCGTTATCGGCTATCGAGAGGAACCCGATGTGGCGCCGGACTCCGGCACAGAGACGTTCGCGGCCGTCAAGTTGAACATCGACAATTGGCGTTGGCAAGACGTCTCCTTCTATTTGCGTACCGGCAAACGTATGCTAGCCAGGAGATCGGAAGTGTCTGTTCAGTTCAAACCAGTCCCCCACCGTTCCTTCCCAACTTCCGCTACGGAGAACTGGCGGCCGAATCGGCTTATCCTGGGTATCCAACCTGACGAAGGTGTCCGGCTCGAGTTCCAAGCGAAAGTGCCGGGGCAGATGTTGCAGTTGAGCCCCGTGGACCTGCAATTTTCCTATCAGGACGTCTTTAAGCGAAGGTCTGCCGATGCCTACGAAACCCTGCTGCTGGACGTGCTTCTGGGCGACGCCACACTTTTCAAGCGAGACGATCAGGTAGAGGCTTCCTGGTCCGTAATAGAACCGATCCTGGAAGCGTGGGGGGAGAGCAAACCTAATAGCTTTCCCAACTATGCGGCGGGAACCTGGGGACCGCCTTCAGCAGACGTGCTGCTGGCCAAAGACGGCCGAACTTGGTTTCAACCTGTCGCTGTGGGTCAGTAGTGGTGAGATTGTGACCGTGAAGTTAGCCGGGAAACAATATTCTTCCACCGATATTCATACAGCGTGAAATGTATGCGAGCGACCGATCCTGCTGAAGCAGAATCCCGGGTCCTCGGGGTAGCCTAAGGCAATCAACTGCCACAAATACATTTGAACTGAGCGCGAGAAGAGCCAAAAGGCCCACAATAAGCACGATGGCTATCAACAGGAGTCCCAACAATAGGAAATGCTCGGGGTCGGCAGAGCTGCGAGTTGGTCGCTGTACCGTTCCAGAGCGTCCCGTCCTTACCCAATATGTAGACAGCACCAACGCGACTAGTATCGCGACAGCAGTGACGATATGCGGCGTCAATTGTACTGTGCGCGTTGCGATTTGTGATCCCATCATCCCGAAGAAGCACTCACGCTCCGTTAATGCGAACTCAGCCAGCCTAGAGGTGCATGCTGTGCGCGGGCGCTGAAGCGGATTGCCGGTGCGGGCTCGCGTTTTGAATTGCGCAGGCGGTTACCCATGTGTGTCTTTGTCAAAGGCTATCATGCCTTTACGTTGAAGAACCTTACGTGCGCGTTACGCGATCCTTAATGTACCCTTAAGTCGAAGCCTTCCCCCCTGTTCCTTACCGACCCTTCGATGCCCTTGTCTTTGCAGCATAATGTTCTCTTAACGGTCCCTTCCAATTGCAACAAAGACGGCAAAGGCGAGGATGCGCCATACTTATGGACATGTTTAGGCAAGCATCCGCCATACCTATGGACATGTGGTCGCTAGCTGCATCGCCGACCCGAAGTGACGGTACCGAACAGCGACGGTTGGCGGAGTTGTGCGTTTGCATAGGCAGGATCGGCCAAGAGCAATAGTCCGATTTCGTGATCACAGGTAGCGTCGCACGTGCGCTCGGTGGTTTGAGCGAATTGCTGAGAAAGCCGGGTCACAGCGACCATAGTGAATGATAAGAGGGGCCAAATGAGTACTGACGTCAATAGTCAGAAGATGGACGATGATGCGGCGAGGATGGGAGCAAAGCAACAGGTCGAGGCATTTGAGGATCCGCCCGTTGCGCGCGCCCTATTTGGCGAGGTCCGATGGGCTTGGATCTGGCTGATCCTTCGTCTCTACGTAGGTTGGGAGTGGTTACACGCCGGCTGGGGCAAACTCAACAATCCAGCATGGACAGGTGATAAAGCCGGCACTGCCATTTCCGGTTTTGTCAACGGGGCATTGGAAAAGACCGCCGGATCACATCCAGACGTGCAGTCCTGGTACGGCGCGTTCTTGCAGCATGTAGTACTAGCGTATCCGGTAGCCTGGAGCTATGCGATAACGGCAGGCGAGCTGTTGGTCGGCATCGCCTTGATTCTGGGTATCTTCACCGGCATTGCTGCGTTCTTTGGCAGCTTCATGAACATGAACTACCTGCTTGCAGGGACGGTTAGCACGAATCCCATATTGTTTGTAATTGCCACCTGGTTGGTGCTGGCCTGGAAGACAGCAGGCTGGTGGGGCGTCGATCGCTGGCTGCTGCCTATGCTCGGTACCCCATGGCGGCCGGGTGTGGTCTTTGTCCACGAGCCCAGCGTAACGAGCGATAGAGGTTCGGGAGGAGACCATGTGACAGCGGGCGCCCGCTAACCGTGTGCACACAGTGAGGGTGGAGTAGGCAGCGCGGGGAATGAAGCGCTGCGTCGGGTTGGTTGCGGCCGAGGTTTATCTTGTGGCCGTCTGCCGCCAAGAAGATCGAACAGGGACGGCAGACGGCCACCCTTAAGCCACAAAACATTCGGCGGTGCGCCGCAGGGGGGGAGGTAGATGTCCATAGCGAAGAGTCGTATGAGCCTGCCCTTGTGGCTAGAGATATTTGGGTTGGGCCTGGCGCTATGGTTTACGGTAACCTACGTCAGCGCCATCCTCGAGATCGTCTGGATCCTCTTCGGTGCACTGCTACTGGGTGTGGCCATGCGCCCGCCGGTCCGTTTCTTCGAGCGGAGACATGTTCCGGCCAGCGTAACAGTACTTTTTCTCTATGCGCTCTTGATTGGATTGGTGGCGTTGGTCACGGTCCTCGTGGCGCCGGTGGTACGTGAAGAGCTTACACTGCTGCGCTCAGACGGGCCTCGCCTGTTTCAGCAATCGATCAACACCCTTTCACAGACAAGTCTTGCCCGCTGGTTGCCCTCCACCGACACATTAACCGCCGACCTGGTTCAGCGGATCACGCCACTTCTGAGTGATGCCCTAGGCACGGTCGGCAAGGCGAGCAGCCTAATCCTGGATCTGTTCGTCTTGTTCATACTTGCATACTTCTATGCAACAACTTCGCTGTTCTCCCTGGACTCTATCTTGCGTTGGTTTCCGTCCGTAGATGCCGTACACGTACGGGTAGTATGGGATGGTATTTGCGATCGCCTTGCACGCTGGGTATGGGCACAAGCTGCTGTTGCGATCCTATTCGCCGTTATTACGAGCGGCGGTCTTCTATTATTAGGCGTACCCTTTGCGCTGATCATCGGCGCCATCGGTGGTTTCCTCGAGATCATTCCTTTTCTTGGCGCTATCATTGCGCTTGTCCTTGCGATGCTAAGCGCGCTGACTGTTCAACCGATCCTGGCCCTGTTCGTATTGGTATTCTATCTGGCAGTGTATGCGCTGGAGAGCCACCTGCTCGCCCCTTACATCTATGGCAAAGCCATCGGTCTGCGCTCGGCGACGGTGCTGCTAGCGCTGTTCATCGGTGCAAAGATCCAGGGCATCGTCGGCGTGCTTTTTGCGGTTCCGATCAGTGTCGTGTTGGCGGCAGTGCTCCAGGCGACACAGGGGGATACCAGACCTGGAGCGGACGAGCGCGATAGACCGGTAGCTGAGGGTGACCTGGAGACAACCCGGCTAGCCGGTGATCGTGCTGGATGACCCCGTCCGGGCGCCTGTTCTGTCTACGCCGAGCTAGATTGATCTAGAAACCGATTATCTCATCTGCACACGCATCAGCGTGCGCGGCGCGCGCCAGGCCTAAGTGCACTTGATAGCCGCCGCAAACCGATCTACACTACAAGTCTAGGAACAAACTCAACAAACGCATTGGATGGACTGACGATGCGCCAGAAAATCCTTGTCGTCGATGACGACCGCCTTACGCGTCGAAGTCTGTCGCTTCACCTGGAAGATGCCGGCTACGAAACCATTGTGGCGGGCGACGGAGCGGAAGCGATAGAGCTTGCCGAATTGCATCATCCCGACCTTATCCTGCTCGATGTCGTCATGCCGGGCATGGATGGACATGAAGTGCTACGGCGTCTTCAGCCGAATTTGGGTCGCGTTCCCGTCATTTACGTCACGGCGCGCCGTCGCGAACTCGACGAACTGGTGGGGCTGGAGTTAGGCGCCGACGACTATGTCACAAAGCCGTTCGAAATCGACATCCTGCTCGCCCGCATCAAGGCTGTCCTGCGGCGAACGGTTGAGACCGCTGATACGGGACCGTCCAAGCCGATCCACGCAGGCGAATTGTTCATCGATCCTGTGGCCCATGTCGCCCGCCTGGGAGACGATGAAATTGAGTTTACGCCAAAGGAGTTTGACCTGCTTCTCTATCTTGCCGAGAATGCGGGTCAGGTCGTGAGCGTGGAGCAAATCCTCGATCACGTCTGGGGCGAAGGGTGGATCGGTGAAGACCAGACGGTCTACGTGCATGTGCGCTGGCTGCGAACGAAGATCGAAGCGGATCCGCGTAACCCAAAACGATTGCTCACTGTCCGCGGTGTCGGCTACAAGCTGATGCCGATCTAGGAGGATACAGTGCGTGCGCGCCGACACTCCTGATGGCGCCGAGAGCCGCACACCGGAATCGCTGGGCGACGTACACCTGTCCGGGAGAGATGGGGTTGCTATGCTGGACAGTCTGCGCACCCGGTTGATTGTCAGCCACGCGCTGCCGATTTTACTTCTCCTGCCGCTGATTAGTTTCGTACTGGTCTACCTCCTAGAGACTCGCTATTTCATGGTGAATTTAGCCAGTGAAATGGAGATTGAGGCTGTCCTGATCGGCGATATTCTCGAGGCGAACTCTGCCGTATGGGGTGATCAGACGATCGCGGCTCAGCGAGTCCGGCAGCTTCAGGAACAGCTTCCGCATCGGCTGCCAGATCGGATCATGTTGCTCGACGGCGAAGGCAATATCCTGGCGTCGAGTCTGGCCGAAGACATCGAGCGGATCGGGCAACCAGTCGAAAGCAATGTGGAACGTCGCGCGCTGGCCGGCGATGTAGCTTGGGACATCCAGTATAGTGCCGGTCTCGGTGAGCGCGTCGTCGATGTTGCCGTGCCGGTGACTGATACGCGCGGACACGTCGTTGGCGTCGTGCGGCTTTCCCACAGCGTAGCCCAGATTGCGGAGCGGCTCAATCCGTTGCGATGGTTCGTGCTGGGTACGTTCGCCGCCGGCGTGGCCGTCGCTGTGGCGCTTTCTTTCGTGCTGGCGGGATCCCTGAGTTCATCCATACTACAATTGACCCGGTCGGTCGAAATGTTTTCCGTTGACTCGCCACCGCAATCGTTGCCTGTCTCCGGTTCTCGAGAGATGAGGACTTTGATTACGGGTTATAACGATATGGCGCAGCGGCTTTTCGACTCCGAGATGGCGCGTCGGCAGCTATTGGCAGGCATCGTACACGAAGTCGGGCGCCCGCTTGGAGGCATCAATGCAGCGGCGCAACTCCTCAGCCGGCGCGAGAGGCCAGAACCTGAACTCGTCCACGAACTTGCCACTGATATTGAGGCAGAAGCACAAGACATCGTGCAACAGATCGATGATCTGGCACTGCTGGCGCAGAGCGATCGCGGGACGCTTACACTTCAGCGCGAGGAAATCAGCCTGGAAGAGTTGTTTTCCGAGCGCTGCTATCGGGCCGTCGCTCGCATCCGCAAAGACGGTCTTGAGTTTGAAGCCACCTTCGCGCCCGATCTTCCCCCCGTTTATGTCGATCCGTCGCGTGTCGCCCAGGTGCTCTGCAATCTACTCGACAACGCACGCAAATACACCAACCCAGGCGGTCTCGTTACGGTCGACGCGCGTCTTGAGGAGGACGCAGAGGGCGCACACACAATTGCCATGCGGGTTGCCGATTCGGGGCCTGGGATCCCCTTCGAAGAACAGGACAAAATCTTCCAGTACTTCTACCGGATTCCCCAAGAGGATCAAGTTACTGAGGGTATGGGAATCGGGTTGCCGCTGGCTCGGCAACTGGCGCAGGTCCATGGCGGGACGCTTGAGGTCGAGAGCGTGCCCGGCCAGGGTGCGACCTTTGTGCTGCGTATTCCTGTGCAATGAGCAGCCGGTGAGCACTGACAGAGACGCGTGGAGGTTTCACTCCGCGCGGGAAATGCCCAAAGCGTCGGTATCATCGACCTACTGAAGTCACATGATGGCTCTGGAGGCAGCCTAGGCACCGTTCGCCAAATCGCTTCGCTAGTGGCAACATGATCGACAGTTTCCGCGTGGAAATGCTCCCGACGAGGCGTCTATGGGATTGGGAATCTAGGGGATGATTTCTCGGTGCCGGCCCCCTGTTACCAGGTGGCGAAGGAGGAAACATGACAAAGGGCAAGAAGAAAAAGAAGACAGAGAATGTTGTCCAGGTGCAGCAAAGCGGCGACCTGGCAACCGTGTTGGAGTCGAGCCAAAACATGTCACGCAAGGAGTTTGAGGCAGAACTCCAGAAGCTCCAGATCGAACTCGTCAAGATGCAGGAATGGGTAAAAACGACCGGAGCGAAGATCTGTGTGGTGTTCGAAGGTCGCGATGCGGCTGGTAAGGGCGGCATCATCAAGCGCATCACGGAGCGTACGAGCCCGCGTGTGTTCCGTGTCGTGGCGCTGGGCACGCCGACGGAGCGCGAGAAATCCCAGATGTATTTCCAGCGCTACATTCCCCATCTGCCTGCTGCCGGAGAGGTAGTACTCTTCGACCGCAGTTGGTACAACCGGGCCGGCGTCGAACGCGTCATGGGTTTCGCCACCGACGAACAGGTCGAGACATTCCTGAAATACACGCCTCTGGTCGAGCAAGCAATTATTGCGTCGGGCGTGATCCTGGTCAAGTACTGGCTGGAAGAGACCATGGAGGACCAGACGGAGCGCTTCCAGGAGCGTATCGAAGACTACCGCAAGATCTGGAAGCTCAGCCCCATGGACCTCGAAAGTCACCGGCGATGGTACGACTATTCTCGTGCCCGCGACGCGATGTTCGCGGCCACGGACACGCCCGAATCGCCGTGGTACGTGGTGAATTCCCATGTCCAACGGCGTGGCAGACTGAACTGTATCGCGCACCTGCTGAGCCTCATCCCGTATGAAGAGATACCTCGTGAGAAGGTGAAGCTGCCCAAGCGGCAACCCAAGGCTGACTACGTGGAACCGGACTATCCCTTCCGCTGGATTCCCGAGATCTATTGAGAGTGAGAAACGAATGATGGCAGATTCTGCGCAAGAACAGATGAATTGGTATGCGATGGAGGCCGAATCCGTCGCGCAGCAGCTCAAAGTGGATCCGACCAAAGGCTTGAGTTCAGCCGAGGCACAACAGCGCCTCAGCCAGTACGGGTCCAATGAACTGACTGCCAAGAAGAAAGAATCGGGATGGCATGCATTTCTGCGCCAGTACCAGGACTTCATGCAGATCATCCTGCTGGGCGCGGCCGTGCTCAGCTTGGTATTCACACGGCAACTGGGCACCACAATCGTTCTAGTTGTACTCACGGTCTTCAATGCCGTGCTCGGCATGCGGGGCGAAGCGAAGGCCGAGGCCAGCCTTGCCGCTCTCGAGAAGATGATGAAGAACATCGCCCGCGTACGCCGAGACGGCCAGGCGATCGAGATTGAGGCGGAAGGCATCGTTCCGGGCGACATCGTGCTAATGGAGGCGGGCAACCGCGTTCCTGCCGATGGCCGCCTGTTTGTGACAGCCACGCTGGAAATCGAGGAAGCCGCGCTGACGGGCGAAAGCGTGGCGTCGTCGAAGGACGCTGCAACCATCGGCAGCACCGACGTGCCGCTTGGTGACCGCCACAACATGGCTTACATGAACACCTCGGTGACCCGGGGGCGCGGTGAGATGATTGTGACGACGACCGGGATGGGTACCGAGATGGGTCACATCGCCGACTTGCTCAACAAGACCGAGTCGGACAAGACGCCCTTGCAGAAACAACTAGACAGGCTCACCATTATCATCGCCGGTCTGGCCGGTCTGGCGTTTGTACTGATGATCATCCTTGGTTTGAGACACGGGGATGAATTCCAGAGTATTTTCATCGCCGGGATTGCTCTTGCGATATCCGCCATTCCCACCGGTCTGCCTGCGGTGGTGACGACCATGTATTCCATGGGCACTCGCGCCCTGGCCGATATGGGCGCCATCGTCAAGCGGCTGCCGTCAGTAGAGACTCTGGGGTCCGTGTCCGCCATCTGTTCCGATAAAACGGGTACGCTAACGCTCAACAAGATGACGGCGCGTGAGTTCGTCATTCCGGGACAGAATCGCTACAAAGTCACGGGGGAGGGCTACAGCACTGAGGGGCAATTGCTACACGCCGGCGGCGCCAAGATAGATCTCGATGCCGTGCTGCTACCTATGGCGCTGTGCGCCGACGCTCGCCTGGACGGCGAGAACCTCATTGGCGACCCGACGGAAGGCGCACTGATTGTGCTGGCCGAGAAGGGCGGCATTCACGTTGACAGCGCGCGAGAGATGTATCCGCGCGTGGCCGAGGTACCGTTCGACTCTGACTACAAGTTCATGGCCACCTTCCACAACATGAAGAACGAGCAAGGCGCTCCGGTAGTGCGCTGCTTTGTGAAAGGCGCGCCCGATGTGCTGATTGCGCGTGCCGGCTCATTCCTGCTGCCGGACGGTAGCTCTGCGGCGGTGACGGACGAGAATCGCCCACTGGCATTGCAGGAGAACGATCGCATGGCGCAGGCAGGCGAACGCGTCATGGTTGTGGCGCGGCGCGACTTCGAACCGCAGCTCTTCGATGCGAAGGCGAATCTTCTCGAAAAAATGGACGACCTGACCCTACTGGCCATGGTTGGCATCGTCGATCCACCCCGAACAGAAGCCAAGGATGCCATTGCCCAGTGCCATCACGCGGGCATTCAGGTGCGCATGATTACGGGCGACCATGCCGTGACCGCGGCAGCTATCGGCCACGAGCTAGGAATCGAGGGCAAGGCGCTCACAGGTGCTGAGTTCGCAGCCATGAGCGACGAACAACTAATGGGAGAGCTCCCCGAGATAGGGGTTGTGGCGCGCGTGGCGCCGGAAGACAAGATCCGTCTGGTGGACTTGCTCCAGCGCCAGAAGAACATCGTGGCCATGACCGGAGACGGCGTCAACGATGCGCCGGCGCTCAAGAAGGCCGACATCGGCGTGGCCATGGGTATTACGGGCACAGAGGTTTCCAAGGGAGCCGCCGTGATGATCCTGACCGACGATAACTTCGCCACCATCGTGAAGGCGGTAGAGTACGGCAGGGCAATCTACGACAATCTGTTTAACTACATTCGCTTCCAAATGACTGCCCTGGTAGCCTTCATCGCATCGTATTTGGGGGCCGCGATATTCGTGATCGCCGGCGGCGTGCCTTTTACGCCGTTGGTGGTGCTGTGGATCAACTTCCTGGTGCAAGTCCCCGTCGCAATAGCGTTGGGCTTTAGCAAGCCGGCGCCAGGACTGATGGAACACAAACCTCGCCCGCTCGAACAGCCCATCCTTTCCCGCTCGCAGTGGGTGCGAATTGTCTTCTTGGGCCTCCTAATGGCCTTCGCAACTCTGTACCTGGAAGATATGTACGAGTCGACCAGCATGGAGCTTGCCATTACGATGGCATTTGCTGTCTTCTCGCTGTTCAATATCGTGGTGGCGCTCAGCGTGCGCAGTGAAACAGAAAGCGCGTTCAGCCGCGACATTTTCAGCGACCGCAACCAGCTATTGCTCTACGGTTTGTCGTTGCTCTTTATTCTGTTGCCTACGGCACTGGACTTCTTGCGGCGTCTCCTGGGCACGACATCGCTGACCGGCAGTCAATGGCTGCAGTGCATCGGCCTCGCCATCGCCCTGCTGTTGGTTGACGAGGTGATCAAGTACTTCCTGCGGCGTAGTAGAGTAGCGGCAGAAACAGCCCCGACGCGCGAGCTAGCGGTGGAAGGAGCCTGACGAGCCGCAGACATTCGACGCAGTGATCGTGATGGAGAACATATACCCTCGTTGTATAGCCAGGGCCTCGCGGCAGGCTTGGGCTGAGGTCCCGAAGCCCCACTAGACAGACGACGCCAGTCCGGGATGCGGTGACTGCACCCGGACTGGCGTACACAAACACCGGTTCGGACCGGGCCGCAGCCGCTGCTCCCAATCCGTTATGTTTCCAAGAATATCCTAGATACCGAGTATCTGCGCCTTCTTGGCAGCAAATTCCTCTTCGGTAATTAGTCCTTGATCCTTCATTACCGAGAGCTTCTGGATTTGAACTAGTTGCTCGTCAAGGCTCGTGCCTGCCGCCTCAGCAGCGGGCTCTGCTGCTGCTTGCTGCGCCAACGCGTCCTGCTGGCCGGCTTCATAGGCCTGCTGAGCGGCCAAGTCGGCCTGTTGTTGGGCAGCAGCCTGTTGCTGGGCAGCCTTCTGGCTTCCGCCGCTCATGACCGCCTTGGTCGCGCCAACGGTGGCAGTGGCCGTGCCCGCGACGACGGCGGTGCGCGCCATCGTGCCGACGAGACCGGGACCTCTACGGCGAACTGTTACAGCCGGTCCTCTTCTTCTCATGGTTACACAATCCTCCTGTTGTGAGGCTTCGTCCTCGACATTGCCGTCCATGTGGCGGGCGAACGGACGCCGGCCCTGGGTGCGCGTAGCGCGCGGCGCTACGCGGCCACTTCTTGTTCGTCGATGCCTGCCGCTTCCAGCGCTTCCTTTACGACCGCAGCCGGAATACGAGCGTTCTCGATCAGCTTCCCTTTGGAATTTACGATAGCATCACGCAGCCGCGTGGCCCACACGTTCTCAAACACCATCATGGCAGCCGAATGGTTGGGTTCTAGCTGTTCGGCCGCCATGCGGATGTCTTCCTCGTTGAGCAAATCGCAGATGTCTCCGTCCAAACCGTCATAGTCGCCGGCGTCGTCTTCACCTAGCGAGTCCAATTCGAACCAGGAAACTTCGCCGTCTGCCTCCTTCTTGATGAAGACTAGATCGATAATGTGAATCGTGCCGCTTTCCGTCAGGTCGATCAGCGCAGGCACGATTTCACCGCTGAATTCGTTACCAGGAAATTCTACAATCAGATATTCGACTGGCCCCATATTGGTGCTCCTCTCTGGCTGTTCCATAGACATCGCTGTTCCACGCGCGCGATTTTCGCCCCGAATCAACGGTGTGGCCAATTCAGAGCCGGGGTAACGTGTGGTCGCGTTGCCCCGAACGGCAATCGCTAGCCGGCAGCGGGTGGCTGGGCGGCGCCGATCGCCTGGGCCATGCGCGCTGTATTCGTTCGCCGTGCTTCATCACGCAGCCGATCCAGGAGTTCCATCAACTCGCCTGGTTCGGCTACGCCACTAAATGTGAATGCGCCCTGAGCCGAGGCGGTCTGGCAGAGCACATCGCCGAAATTGAAGATACTCGCCATGACGCCACGCTTGCGCACGCTGATGTCCTGTACGTTGATCAGGTCAGTGGACGACGTCGTTTGATTGAACGGCGAATTCCGCGTTGCGTCGACGAGCCGCTGGTTGGTCACCATCCATACATCGTGCTGCCATCGATAGTATTGCAGACCAATATAGCCGAGCGCAGCGACAACCACGACAACATATAGCCAAGTCCAGAGCGACGACGAACTCGCAACGGTTCCGGAAAGCCACGAGATCAGCCAGATAGCGAGACCCGCTATGATGACCGCGAGGACGCTATGAAGGATTACGTAGACGGGGTGGCGCTTGCGTAGCGCAACGAGTTCCTCGTTCGACTGCAACTGTACGGGTGTCGCCATACTTCGTGCCCTCCAAAGAAAGGTCGTATTGGTGGATTAGCTCGGCGTTGCAAACGAACTTTTTCTGCCGGCATGCGCTGCGAAAGTCACATCGCTGAGCGACGAATTTTACACCAGCAGTGGTACGCGCAAAAGCGCCCAGTTTGCGAGGTTGCTTGCGGCCACACCTGGACAAGCGATATGTTCTGTCATGTCTTCGCACATGTCGCCGTCGGGTATTGCAACATCCTATTTGCCCATGAGGCTCAGGTACGCAAGTGGCCAACGACGTTTCCCGCACCGAGGAGGCAACTGCAGGCTTGGGTCGCACGGGCTATCCCGACTTCACCGGCGATCGTCTGGAAAAGTTCATGCGAACCTGAGCGGAAAGTTCGTGGGTTCAGACTGATGGGGCGCTCCTCTCGTACGGATAACCGGACGAATGGCCCATCCTACTCGCCGAAGCCGCGAGCATATCAGGACCCGTTGCGCTGCAGGAACAGTCCACGGTTCATTCAGTCAGTATTCATAGCCCGCTGGCATTGGTTGCCCGAATCGGGCTATACTCTGCTATATGTTGGCCCTCTGGAATCGACTTATTCAAGGGAAATTCTGGAATCCAGCTACGCTTCCCGGAGCGCTAGCCTATCTAGTATTTTTCCTGTTCTTGGCCATCATCCTAGCCTGGCTTATCCGCCGCGTCGGGCGCCAAGCATTGCGCCACGACATACACGGCCTGCTGGACCGTACGGCCGTGTATTTCCTGATCCAGTTTGGACAGGTGTCCGTCTTTGTCGTGGCGTTCATCTTGTACGCACATATTGTACCCTCGCTCCGTTCGCTCGGAACCGCCCTTCTGGCCGGCGTCAGCGTTTCCGCCATCGTCATCGGTCTCGCGGCGCAGAACACGTTGGGCAACTTCGTCGCCGGCATTAGCCTGCTGATGTACCGGCCCTTTCAGATCGGCGATCGACTGCAGATCGTGGCGCCGAGCGGGATGGAGACCGGCACGGTCGCGAAAATCATGCTTGCCTATACGACGCTGGAAACGTTTGATAACCGGCGTATCGTGGTGCCCAACAGCATGATTGCCAACCAGGTGACTGTCAACCTGACCCAATTCGATCCGAAGATCATGGCGATCATCCCTTTTGAAATCGGGTACAGTTCGGACATCGACGCAGCGCGAGCAATTCTCGTCGAGTCGGCCAAGTCCCATCCCCTGGTGCTGGAAGTCGATTCCTGCCCGGTCGTGCAATTGGGATCTTCGAGCGTAAGCTTGAGCCTGCGCGCCTGGTGCGCAAACCCGAATGACGCCAAGCAAGTAGAGTTCGACCTATACGAGCGGGTGAAGGCTCGCTTTGATCAAGCGCAGATCGAAATCCCGTACACCTATTCGAATGTCATTTTGAAACAAGAGAATAAAAACGCTCAGTAGCTGCCCTGGTGCATAGCGATTGCCGGCCGGCACGTTTCGTGCAGTCAAGTAATCGACCGTAGGCATAGATGCGCAGTTCGACGCGCATCGCCCGTTTTTCGCACAACACCACTTACCATGCGAGCGAAAGACTATGCCAGCGACAGTCCGTATTCTGCCAGCGCCTGCTTTGTATGTGCATAGTCCGTGTGCACGATACCGTGGATGCCGAGACCTTCGGCAACGTCGACGAACATGGCGCGGTCATCGATATAGATAACCTCGTCCGTCGCCACCTGTGCAACGTCCAGAGCCATGCGGTAGATGTCAGCATCGGGCTTGCGATAGTGCACGAAGCAGGACGAGATGAAGAAGTCGATGAACGTCCCCAAGGAAAACGTCTCAATACGATAGATGGTCAATTCGCGCCCTTCGTTGCTGACGGCTGCGACCTTGAGGCCGTAGCGATTCTTAAGGGAGCAGACGAACTCAACCATTTCCTGATAGGGCTGCGACTGCTCGAACATGTAGGTCTTGAACGTCTGCCTGGAGAACGGGCGGTCTTCGTAGAAGACGACGCGCCCTAAGTATTCGTCAAGACTCAGTTTGCCCTCCTCATAGGTATCGAAGGTCAGGTGATGGCGCTCGTCCATCTCTTCGAAATCCAGGTCGAAGGTATTCGCCGCCTTGCGGCGTGCGTGGCCGTCCCAACCATTGGTCAACAGCACTCCGCCAATGTCGAGAAATAGGGTCGTAATGGATGGTTTGTTCATTGGCTGGCTTGCCCAACTGTTTGGCTCGTATGCACCGTCAGCCATGTCTCAATCTCGGCCAGTGCGTCGGGGTCCAGGCGGCGATCTGAGGCATTATAGCCGGCTGCGACTTCGGTCAGCTGCAGCTTGCTGCGGTCTTTTGGTTCGTACTTCAGAACATGGTTGGCGTTCTCGGGATAGACGAAGGATACATTCGCGCGGCCGGCCAGCACAGCTTCCAAAGCCTGGCCATCGGCCTGCCAGTCAACCTGCATGTCTTTCTTACCGATAAGGACTAGGGCCGGTTCGGGCACTTGACGCAGCAACTGTGCCGGGTCCACGCCCAGCAGCTCGCGAGCGAATGGATTATTGGCCGGCACCGTGAACGCCGTCAACACATTGCGCACAGTCTCCGGCAGCGAGTCGTCGAGCTCGAGGGGTCGTCCGGCTATAATATCCGCGATAGCATCATCATACGCCTGGACTAAGTGATCGCCGTTCGGAAGCGTCTGGAGCTGGGGTACCATTTGGCTGCGCAGCACCGCGGCCATGGATCGGCCAGGCATACCGGTCAGCACAAAACCGGCAAATCGGTGTTCGCGCGCCTGGTGCTGATAGTGGAGAGCGTGTATGGCGCCCTCGCTGTTGGTCAACGCAAAGGTTCGGGACGGGTCCACCTCGGAACAGGCGAGTAGGGTCGTCACCGCCCCCGCCAGCTCGTCCACATGGCTCTGCATACTCACTTTGCCCATCATGTGCGCCATATTTTCTTGCACGTACGGCCCGGAGGCCCGCTTGTCGTAACGCAACGTAACGTAGCCGGCCTGGGCAAGCGCCTCAGCCACCAGCTTGCCGCTGCCGTTGTTGCCTGGCAATAACGGAGATTCCCAATTCCGGTCCGTGGGGCCGCTGCCGGCGACGAGACAGAGAGCCGGGAAGCGACCGTCAGCGGCCGGCATTGTCATCGTGGCGTGCATCTCGATACCATCCACATCCCAATGTACGTCTCGCACGTTCCAATCTCGTTGACCGGGCATAATTGTCTCCTCGTTGCAGTCGTTGTCACAGATTGGTAATAGTGTATGCCGGCATGCACGATTGCCCAACCGGCCTACTGCCTGGTTAGGCAATGCGGGCAGCCTGCCAGAGGCAATTACCGGCCGGATTGGTACCAGTCTCGCCATATGATTTTGTAGAAGCCTAGCCAACGCGGTATTCGATTGACGGCAGGAATAAAGGGTACGAACAGCAAAAATAGGAAGAGCACAGACATGATGACGCCGACCTGCAAGTCACCATTGTCGGACGTAGACATTGGTGGTATTTGGTATAGGAAAGTATACGGCCAGAGCCACCATGCGCCGGGATAACGTCCTGTTTCGTGACTAACGCCCCACTGCTCGCCCAACATATCCAACGTAGCGGCAACTGAGTGGTCGACATCATCTTGAAAGTACAGGAGAGATCGAGTGAAATCGAGCGTAAATGGATTTTGACTGCCAGACTCAAGCGCACCCTCCAGTAGCCCGGCACGCCCCAACTCTAGCATTCCATTCATGAGAACTGTCACCGGTCCAAACTCGCCAGCAGGCAGTTGCACGTGACCTTCATGTACTGTGGCCTGATCCAGCGCAGCCAAATAGGCTTTGAGCCATGCCTGCTGCTGGTCTGCCGTGGCCGACTGGTACGTTTGCAGTGCGCTCGAAATATCCTTGTTCAAGACACTCGCTCTTGACAGTGGTTTTAGCACAAAGTCCTGAGCAGGGTCGATCGGGTAGGTAACGCCAAACCAATCAGCCGGCGCAATGCCGGCGATCTTCTGCGCGTTTCCGGCATCTGCAGAATTATAGGGCGGGCCATAGCCTTCGATGCTACTATTGCCGGCCAGTATGTTGGCCGCGGTTCTCACGTAGGCAATTGGTTGGTGGAGAGCCACGTCCTCGCCACGTACGGTCGGATAATCCGGAGCGCGGAAAACCGCCGCAAGAACTACAACAATTGCCGCAATCACGGCGAAGACGATCAGCCCTTCGCGCAGCAGATCGTAGGGTTTCATGGGAACGTCCTGCAGATAGGCGTCTGACTCCTTACTCATCGTTCACGCTCACCCTGATCGGCAGTGGCTTGACCGGCCCACTGCTGCGGATTAGAAAGAGGTGCACACCCACCAGAGCCGCCGCGGTGAGTGGCAATACGGCCACATGTAGAGTCAGCACTTGGCCGGTATTCATCGTGTTGAAAAATGCACCAACGCCGAGGGCATTCATGGCATCTTTCGCCTGGACCGCAATCCACTGCGCATCCCAATTTGTCTGCGACAAGAATCCTGTCAATCCAGTAAAGACGGCCACGCCAAACGTCAGGACGCCTATCATCCAGGTCTTCCACCGACCGTCACGCCATGCGGCGGTAAGGTATTTCGTTGTAGCATGCAGCACGATCGCTGCGAAGAAAATCTGTACACTCCAGAAATGGAGCGAATTGACGAACCGACCGGTGTTTGAAATATGGTACCAGTCGGGACCGAAAGCAGCCATGACCACGCCGGTCAGGACCAGCATGCCGAAACCCGACAATGCGGAGACACCGAAGAGGTAGGCCATCGAGTTTACGTATGTGGGCATCTGGGTGGGAAGAGCATCCTCCAGCGTCATATTGCGCTGCAATGCATCCTGTGCTTTACCCGTTAAGTTCATGCTTCACCTCGATTCGTAGCTATGCCTTGGGTCCAAAGACTTTGGGCATACGCGCCCACGATGCGAATAGCAACAGGCCAATCAGAATCGCCCAAGCGATCAGATTGGGAATCGCTAAGTTGAATATTCCTACTGTGACGTGGGGCACCGCCTGTAGCATCTGAGTGGGTAGAAGTTCCATTGGGATTTACATTCCTCCTTGTCCGAAGTCCGCCGTCGGTAATCAGTAATTCACTCCGGTGCAGTGTGTAGTGTACTTGTCGAACAGCAGGCCCGACCTTTGGGGTATGTGATCCCAAGGTTAAGCGGACCTTATCGGCGGAGTCGGCACATTGTTGCAGTCCCCATGGCAAGTCTATGGCGAGTCGATTCAGCGAGCCGAAGTCGCGTGGCGCCATGTAAAACAAGTGGCTCGATCACACCAGGGTCGTCCGCCTTGCCAAATGGGCAACGAGCGTGAATAATCGTGGATGGGGTAACCCGTTCTCCGCCCATGCGCAGACGCCGCAGACAAACGAAAACACGCACGCGGAGAAGCGAGGATCCGCCCATGCTTTGCCGGATGCAACCGGTGGGGAGCACCGCAGCGCCGTCCGATCATGGGACTCAGCCAGACTTGCGACCTCAAACAGACAATGACCATTACGCAACAGCTGCTCGAAGATCTGTCAATCCCTCTGGGCGCCGGCCCCGAATTTCGTTCGCAGTTTGCGCATTATGCCAGCCTTGTAGACCTACCACAGGGGTCGACTATCTGTTGGGAAGGTGACGCCTGCGAACAGCTTTCGATCGTCGCCTCGGGCGTGGTGCGCGTCTACAAAGTGGGCGAGAGCGGCCGCGAGATCACGCTCTACCGGCTCGAGCGCGGCCAGAGCTGTATCCTGACGGCATCGTGTATTCTGAGCCACGTAAGGTTTCCCGCCCTGGCAATTGCGGAAACTGACGTTCAGGCTATCGTGGTTCCTTCGTTTGTCGTTCGAAGCTGGATGCAGCGATTTCCCGAATGGCAGGAGTACGTGTTTTCGCTCATGGCCGAACGCGTCTCCGACATCATCGCTACCGTCGAGGAAGTCGCGTTTCGCCGCATGGATACACGGATCGCGCGCTACCTCTTGGAAAGTACAGACGGAGAAGAAGCGGTCGCGATCACGCATCAGGAGATCGCGTATGATTTGGGTACGGCCCGCGAGGTCGTGAGCCGAGTCCTGAAAGAATTCGAACGGGACGGCCTAGTCTCCCTATCACGCGGCGAAGTGGCCGTGCTCGACCGCCAACGACTCATCTCGGAGTTTGCGGGCGCACCAACCTAGGTATCCCACGCGCCGGCAAGTGACAAAGTCACATACATCCGCTCATCATTTTGCTATCCTACAAAATAGAGAAAACGGTACGCCGGTGGCCACCGCGACGCTTCGTTCGCACCGTCCGTCGTAGCGTAGAACGGTTGATCTATGGTAGACCGGCCGGGTCGAAACGATATGGAAACTATAAGGAGGGACAAGATGTCCTGCAATGTGGGAAGAACCGACCGAATTGTCCGCGCTGTGCTGGGTATCCTCATCATCGGCGCAGGCTTCTACTTCAGCATCTGGCTGGCGGCGATAGGGTTGATCCTGCTGGTTACAGCGGCCATTAGCTGGTGCCCCATCTATGCGATATTCGGCCTATCGACGTGTCCTACGCGCGGCACGGCGGCCGGGAACAGCTAAGCAGTTCGGCGCGGACGATGTTCGACCACCTTCATTCGTCATCCGGTTGAACATCGCCCGAGACGCCGGCCCATTTCTCGCGCCTACGCACCAAGTATCGCTGCGGTAGTCCAATTACGCCGCAGTGGATCCACCTTATTTTCGGCCCTTCATGGTCTTGACATTGGGGTCAAGCATAGACGTATGGAGACCGCACACGCCGTTCTGATACCGTCATCAACACAGTGAGACGCCGCATCGCCTGCAGTAGGCACCACACTAAGGGAAACGACCGTCTCGATGCCTTAAGGCAACATGATCCGTAGCATAATTGCAGTTTATGAAAGCTACGTTCACACACTGGCTCTGCCAGAGATTTGACGCCCCAGCACAACAGAGTCTCCCAGTTGCGCCGTTCCTGCACAGGAAAGCAGCTGGTTCCTTGGCGCGAGCTGCACAGCAACACGCGCACTGACCTTGCGCGGGTCAATGGCGCTACCTTGTGCTGCGTGAGTGGAGCGATCTGAAGTACTCGCTGGTTCAACGTATAGGCGCCACTATGCGGACCCGCATGAAGTCTGTATACGAGCGAAGATATAGATATGAGGAAAAAGCGGAATATCCGAAGAGGAAGGGTTCGCCCTAGAGACCTCGCGTAGGTCCTGGACGATTGCGCCGCACAAAGGTCAACCGAAACAGCGCAGGAGCAACGGCCGGGTTCTACCGTCTTCCAGTTGATCACCACTCGTTACCGGAGGCGAATTGCCGGTGTCGACCTCGACGTGGCCCGTGACTTCATTCATTCGATCACCTCAATTCTCCCCAATTTCGTTCTCCAGAAATGGATACGGATTGGGCGGGCCGCCCAATCCGTATCCGTTCCGATCCTAGCAAGAAGCTTGGGAAGTTAGTTATTCACCAGACGGAATGAGGACCTTATCGATGACATGAATCACGCCATTGGAAGCCTCGATGTCCGGCTGCACAACCTTGGCCTCATCGATCATGAGAGAGTCGCCGTCCAGCGTCACACTGAACGAGTTGCCGCCGACTGTCTCGACCATTTGCCCGTCCAGGCCCATCGCATCCGCCGCCATGACCTTTCCGGCCACCACATGATAGAGAAGGATGTCGGTCAGAGCGCCCTCGGGATCCTCCAGTAGAGACTCGACTGTGCCCTCTGGCAGCGCTGCGAACGCCTCATCGGTGGGAGCAAAGACAGTGAAGGGTCCTTCGCCTTTCAGCGTGTCAACCAGTCCCGCTGCCTGCACTGCGGCCACCAGCGTCTGGAAGCTACCCGCCGCCACTGCCGTATCAACAATGTCCATGGCCTCAGTGTCCATGGCCTCAGTCGTCTCTTCCTCGGCGGAAGCGGTCTCATCGCCAGTGGGCGGAATGAGGACCTTATCGATGACATGAATCACGCCATTGGAAGCCTCGATGTCCGGCTGCACAACCTTGGCCTCATCGATCATGAGAGAGTCGCCGTCCAGCGTCACACTGAACGAGTTGCCGCCGACTGTCTCGACCATTTGCCCGTCCAGGCCCATCGCATCCGCCGCCATGACCTTTCCGGCCACCACATGATAGAGAAGGATGTCGGTCAGAGCGCCCTCGGGATCCTCCAGTAGAGACTCGACTGTGCCCTCTGGCAGCGCTGCGAACGCCTCATCGGTGGGAGCAAAGACAGTGAAGGGTCCTTCGCCTTTCAGCGTGTCAACCAGTCCCGCTGCCTGCACTGCGGCCACCAGCGTCTGGAAGCTACCCGCCGCCACTGCCGTATCAACAATGTCCATGGCCTCAGTGTCCATGGCCTCAGTCGTCTCTTCCTCGGCGGAAGCGGTCTCATCCGATTCCGGTTCCTGCGCCATTGACGATGGGGCCTCAGCCGGAGCCTGTGCTGGTTGAACACAAGCCGTTAGTCCGAGAGACAGCACGAGAAGAATACCTATTACGATCTTCATCTGTTGTTCCTTTCGTCGTTTATTGGACTGCATCTGTCACTACACTTAACCTAATAGCAATTCGCCGTACCTAGCAGTTAGCCTACATTTGCACCGTTCTTGCAAATCTATTGTCCATGATATGTACAGATTATCGTTATCTCAGTAGCAAGTATTACATTCAGTCTAGGTAGCTGCGCGCTTATCGTCGGATTCGTTATGGCACAGGATAAAGACGGCAATACCGGGCAGCGCTCACCGGGAAGATACTGCCAATGAATACCGTTTGCTATCAGGAAAGGACTGGCCGGCCCCACCGGTGCATTCAGTCTGGCTGCCATGAGATCGTTCTCGTATAGCGAGAATCAATGGCTTGAATTGTGGGGGCGCGAGTGTTCTACGGCGGCAGGGTTTCGGACGGCCGATATTGATCGGCATCGCGCATAGCGCGAAGAGTCGGACGCCCGGCGCCAGGCGTCCGACTCTTTAGGAAGGGGAAATGTTCACACAGCTACAGGAACGGCTTTCGTCGTTTTCCAACGCCGTACAATGCTGAATACAACCAGTCCAAGAACGATCACCGTGGCGATCCAAGAGGTGGTTACCACTAAGCTATTATCGGCATGTTTCACCCCGATCCCAGCGAACGCCCAGGCCAGCACAAGAAGATACGCAACATCCGCTCGGACGATGGTCATCAAAACGGCTACGAGTATCGCGACAGCCAACATGATCACAAACCAAGCCTCGTCACTTAGACCCCAGCCATTCCAACTCACAAAGTCAAGCACGGTTGTGATGTTGGCAATCGTCGCCACAGTGATCCAGCCGAGATAGATGCTGAACGGGACATCAACCAGCCAGCGCTCGACGGCACGGACGTATCCGCGCCCTATGTCTAGACGCAGGTAGATGATAATCAGCGAGACAAGGAGCACCAGCATTGCCGCGATTGTGAGAGGAAATCGCTCATAATGCCACAGGAATATCCAAGCTATGTTAGCAATGGAACTCAGCAGGAAAGGGTAGTCGATACTGCGAAGCCTCTCGTTGTCACGCTGGGATGGGAGTGCCTGGTAGACAGCATAGGCTGCCAGGCCTAAGTAGATTAGTCCCCAAATCGAGAATACATACCCAGCCGGAACGAAAAGAACGTCAAAGCTGTCGGATATATCACCCGTGGTCATTCCGTTGATTGGCAACGCATTGGCCAATACATTGACCGTGATCGTACCCACAACGGCGACCACAACGAGAATCTGTCGTACTAAGTATTTGCTCATGATTGGCTATCCTTACAAAAACTGTCTAGATTGATGATGAACAACTTATGCCCGTAGTATGACCCACATGGGCTCGAGCCGGTCACTACAAGCCGTTCGTTCTCTACTTCGTAATAACCGGAATCTCGAGATAGCAAGGTGTGTAACCGGACATGCGGCCCAGCCCCTTACGAGCTTGGCACAGGGCGATCCCCGAAGCCAGTCGAACCAATTTGCTCGATATGTGCCGTCCACTGTCTCGGAATCGGCCCAGTCCATGACATCAACGATCTCTTATCTCTATCGCGCAATCGATCTGGTGTGCCGTTGATTTGAACCAGAATGGGCGATGGAGTAATCTCCGACATAGATGCGGCACGACTGGGAAATTGAGGCACTTCGTTTCGAGTCTGCTGCAAATCTCGAGCAACACCTGCAATCACCGTTGTCACGACCGAGTTTGGCGATTCGTAGGCAAGGGACAACAAGGACGTTTCCCAAGAATGAACTTGCAAGATTCGCTCCTCAAAGTGCTTCTCTTTGCCGTATAACAAAAGGAATATAATCGAAGCCCCATGCTTTGTCAATATATTCTTTGCAACTACTTGACAATAGCTCGGCATTGAACTAGAATCTGGAAAAGTGAGCAAGTATATACCTCATGAGAGGGAGTGGCCGAAAAGTGTCAAACAAACAATCAGTGATCATTGTGGGCGCAGGAATCGGCGGAATAGCGACAGCCGGACGGCTGGCGCGCAATGGATTTGACGTTACCGTGCTTGAAAAAAACGATAGACCTGGGGGACGTACCGATCAGCTCATCCGCGATGGGCATCGCTTCGATACTGGACCATCACTATTCTTGATGCCCGAGGTATTTGAAGAGACATATTCTGCGCTTGGCGAGAATATGTCGGATCAGTTGGATCTTCGGCGGATCGATCCTACTTATCGCATCCGGTTTGGCGATGACACCGAGCTTGCACTAACGTCCGATCTTAATGTGATGCAGGGGCAGCTTGAGGCGATAGAGCCTGGAAGCTTCGGCGGCTTCATTCGCTATATGGCCGAGGGAAACCAGCACTACAAGGCTTCCCTAGAGCATTTCGTCGGACGCAACTTCAACAGTCTGCTGGATTACTTCAGCCCGCGCAATCTACCGCTGCTGTTCAAGCTCAAGGCGTTGGTGAAACACTACGACAATATCGGTAACTATTTCCGGGATCCCCGGCTGAAGGCAGCCTTTACATTCCAAAATATGTACCTGGGCCTGAGTCCCTATGATGCGCCGGCCACATTTTCTCTACTCCAGTACACTGAGCTTGCTGATGGCGTGTGGTTCCCAATGGGCGGTATGTATCGCGTGATTGTAAGCCTAGTGGAAATCGCTGAGAAGCAAGGGGTGAAGTTCGTTTACAACGCCCCAGTGCAGAAGATCGACGTGCATGGCGACCGGGCAACCGGTGTCGAACTTGCAGATGGACGTAAGTTGTCCGCCGATATCATTGTGGCCAATGCGGACTTGCCCTATGTTTATCGGATGCTGCTTCCCGACCAGGAGCCAGTCAAGAAACTCGAAAACAAAAAGTACACCTGTTCTACCATTATGTTCTATTGGGGCGTCGACAAGGTATTCCCCGACTTGGGCCCTCACAATGTCTTTCTCGCCGATGACTATCGTGCGAGCTTCGACCGAATTTTCGGCGACTACACTTTGCCGGATGATCCTAGCTTCTACATTCACGCACCTGCACGTACCGATCCGGACGCGGCGCCGAAAGGCGAGGACACCCTAATGGTACTTGTGCCTGTGGGCCATCTCAATGCACGTACATCGCAGGATTGGGAAGCCATGCAGGAAAGAGCTCGAACGACCGTTCTCAGCCGCCTGGCCAGACTTGGTATGGCCGACCTGAAAGAACACATCAAGTTTGAGGTAAGCTACACCCCTCGAGACTGGAAAGAAATGTACAACCTGGAAAAGGGCTCCGCATTTGGTCTGAGCCACAATTTCATGCAGGTAGGATACTTGCGCCCTCAGAACCGGCATAAAAACTATCGAAACTTGTACTTCGCCGGCGCGAGCACTCATCCAGGCACAGGTCTACCGATTGTGTTGTTGTCTGCACGTTTGACGACAGAACGCATCCTGGAAGACTACGCCACCTCGCGGCAACATCTTGATTTCGGACAATACCAGGCTGCAGGCGGCGCTAGTTCATAGACAGACCTCGACAATATGTTGGGCCGCGCAAATGATGGACAGTGCTCCGAAGGATGTTTGGCGCTGAATGGCCCACGGCATGATGAAATAGCGTTCCAGTTAATTGTTGGCGCGGGCTAGATTCCATAGCGCCCATAGCGAGTAAATTCGTCGATCGGAGAATGACCAACATGCTTGATGAGGATGTACCGATCTTTAACCTAAGAGCCGTAGTTCGAGAGACGGGCGTTAAGCCAGACACATTGCGTGCCTGGGAGCGCAGATACGGTCTGCCTAACCCTAAACGGACCGATGGGGGACACCGCATCTACTCACGACGCGACATTGACACCGTTAAGTGGTTAGCGGAAAAACAAGAAGCAGGACTTGGCATCAGCAAGGCAGTAGAGCTGTGGAAGCAGCTCGATTTGGACGGTCAGAATGGTTCAGTTGCAGTCGACCGCGCCGACGTACTGGACCCGCTGACTTCGCAGGAGCGGGACGTCCTGAGCGACAAGCGTGAAGCATGGATCGCAGCGTGCATGGACTTCGACGAACAGCACGCCACACGAATCCTATCGGAAGCTTTTGCCTTGTTTTCGGTAGAGCGAGTCTGTCTTGACGTCCTGATGCAAGGCGTTGCAAATATCGGTCAGAGATGGTTTGAGGGAAATACTACCGTGCAGCAGGAGCACTTCGCGACAAGTTTGGCGACACGGCAGCTAGACAGCCTGCTGGCCGCTGCATCAGCTCCCACAAGGCACGGACGTATCTTGGCAACCTGTCCACCCCAGGAGACCCACGTCTTCAGCCTGCTCCTACTGACTGTGTTACTTCGTCGCGCTGGTTGGGACGTTGTCTATCTGGGCGCAAACGCCCCTATCGACCACATCTCCGACACCATTGCCCGTGGTCATTTTCAGTTGGTAGTGTCGTCTGCCCAACTTCTGCATACTGCAGCTTCACTCAAGCGGTTGGCGAACGCAATCCAGCCCCTGGGCATTCCACTCGTCTATGGCGGCCGAATATTCAACCTATTACCCGAACTGCGCAGCCGGATACCTGGCACCTTCCTTGGTGAAACCTTGGACGGTGCACCCAAGTTAATCGAAAGACTCATGGTGGCACAGCCTTCAACGATGCCAATGGCTGAGCTACCGCAGGAGCTTTCGGAGACGCTGGTACATTATCGGCGTCAATTACCCGCCATCGACGCGGCCATGGAGAAGGCTCTGCAGGGCAACGGCATAACGCTCGAACAATTGTCGCAGGCAAACCGAAGCATGGGGTCGGACATTTCAGCTGCCCTTTCATTTGGGAATCTAGACTATCTCGGCGAAGAGGTTGCCTGGGTAGAAGGCTTGCTGCAGAATCAGGGCTTTCCAGCCGAACTACTGGACCGCTATCTGATCACGTACCATGAAGTTCTGCAAGAGCATTTGGACGAGCGAGGCGAACCAATCGTAGATTGGCTTTCGAAAGCCCTTTGAAAAGGATTCACGGCTATTGTAAGTTGGGTAGCGTCTCTACCGCCGAAGAACGTTACGCACTGATTCAATAGCCTTGTGCGCCTTCCGTGGATCAAACCGATCCTCAGAACTAAGGCTAAGCTGAGCC
Organism: Caldilineaceae bacterium; assembly: GCA_046259705.1. Classification (GTDB taxonomy): domain Bacteria; phylum Chloroflexota; class Anaerolineae; order Caldilineales; family Caldilineaceae; genus JASGTU01. The sequence continues at coordinate 4,333 of JBJYXA010000578.1, read as the reverse complement.
CGTCTCTATGCGCAAATCCCTGCTAAACCATATATATTGAACAGATTATGACAAAGTTTTGTATCAAGATTACAGAGCGCAGCGTCTCGATCGGTTATCGTGATAGATGATTTAATCAACTTGGCCAATATGCGACTTTGGCCGGCCAGCGGAATTGACCGGTCAACGAGCAAGGCCGACATCGAATACCAGCGCGTATATCAACACAGGAGAGGATCATGAAAAAGAAGCATCTCGTCAGTATCGTTCTTGCACTCGTGGTAGTATTGCTACCTTCCTCGTTTGCGTTTGCCCAGGAGGGCGACATCGTCGACACGGCGGCCGCGAATGAGGACTTTTCAACCCTTGTCGCTGCCGTCCAGGCGGCGGGCCTCGTCGATGCGCTCAAGGGAGAAGGACCCTTCACAGTCTTTGCGCCGGTGAACGCCGCGTTCGAGCCACTGGCCGCCGACGGCACGCTAGACGCTTTGTTGGCGGATCCGTCAGGCGATCTGACCCAGATTCTGCTTTATCACGTGGTGCCTGGAAAGGTCATGTCCAGCGACCTCAGCGACGGACTGCAGGCTGACACGCTTGAAGGCTCGCCCTTGACCTTCACCGTATCGGACTCGGGCGCTATGGTCAACGACGCTAACATTGTCGCCGCGGACATCGAAGTATCCAACGGTGTCATTCACGTAATCGACAAGGTGCTCGTACCGCCCGCGGAGGGGGATATGGCCGAATCTTCAGA
>JBJYXA010000578.1:0-3500 GCA_046259705.1 Caldilineaceae bacterium | reverse complement strand
GGGGATATGGCCGAATCTTCAGAGATGCAAGCTTCTGACGAGGGCATGGCTCCTGAGACGATGCCGGTAACCGGCGTGGGCAATACGGCGATACCCATGCCCATGGCGGCAGCAGCCGGCCTTCTCGCCGTGTTGGTCGGAGCAGCCGTGATTGGTCGTCGCCGCGACGCATAGGTACACGGGGACTGCAATAGCAGTTAACGCACAATCCATTTTGATGAGCACACGGCGTCCTGAGTTCTCGGGACGCCGTGTGGTACATAGGCCGCACTGGCGATAGAAGTAGATGTGCGACCGGATGCGAGCAACAACCAGATTCTTCTGACTCCAGCCTCTTCGTCATTAGGGATAAAGAAAAGAGTCCGTTATACGCCCCTCGACCATGGTGGCTAATTCGTGACGAGAAACCGGCACGTCGTGTGATTGTCCGATGACCCTACGACGCCCAGATGCCGGCGAGTTCACTAGCCCTTCAGCGTCGACAATGGTAACGCGTCGATGTGGCAGTTCCATTATTATCCATATGATCCTCTCACTCAACCCAGACCAGTTCTCGGAGGGGGCAGACCACAGTCTCTCTACCCTAGTGTGGACAGTATCAGGCCTCTCGGCCACGTGCCCTGAACTGCTATCTCTTTCTCCACTGACTCAGCCAAGTATCTACTGCTTCCTCAAAGGCATCTGGGCATTCTTCCTGCGGAACATGCCCACACGACGGCAGAATAACCAATTCGGAATCGGGCAACTCTGAATCCAGTCGTTGACTATCCGTTGTCGGTACAACGTTGTCACTGTCCCCTGTGATCACCAGTGCGGGCTGTTGGATTTCAGAAATACGAGTCGCCAATTCCAGAGTGTTTACGCGCCAGGCACGGAGATATTCCCATAGAGCGACGTCCCAGTTCTGTATCCGGGTGTTAATCCTCGTCAGGTTCATGCGCTCATCGATGATTGGATCGGGATTGAGATACATCTGACGCAGGAATGCATCATTCTGTCCAAGCTGGCGGGCGAAGAAGGGCCCAAGGCGACGCACCTGTGGAAGATTCAATAACCAGCCTGGCATTTCTTCCTGGACATACACCGCTGGATCCACCAAAATCAACGCTTCTACTCGGTCTGGTTGTGCGAGAGCGGCTTGTACGGCCAGTGTGCCGCCGTAGGAATGGCCGACCAGAACAATAGTGTCTAGGTCAAGTTCATCCAGGAACGAAAAGAGTTGGTCAACAGCAGCCTCCGGTGTGTAGGGATTCGGGCCGGTCCAGTCTCCGGCAACTAGCTTCTCGCTGAGACCATAAGGAATCTGATCGTAAGCGACGACTTGGCCCTCTCTACCGAAAAGATCCGTGACTTCAATCCAGGTAAACGCATTGAATAGGGAACCATGTAGGAGCACAAATGTTGGCGCTTCGACGGGAGATTCCACGCCATCGGCGATGTAATGAATATCGATGCCGTCGGTTCCATCAAACGGAATCGAGATGAATTGACTTTCATCGGTAGCTGCTTGTTGAGCAGAAACCAGCCCTTCGGGTGGCGTAACTGGGATCAGAAAGGGTCCGACTACAAGCAGCATGACAGTGATAACGATTATGACGCCGAGAATTCTCGCAACGTTCTTGATAAAACGCCTGTTCATATCAATTTCCTCGTTCCGCCAATACAAGTGAAGTCATGTTCAGTGAGTACATCGACGACTTCCCGGCTCCTGAACCTGAGCGTTCAATCTACCGATGAGCTCACGCAGCCAGTCGCGCTCGAACTGGGCATAGTTCAGCAAATATTCCACACCATAATGACCCTCTGTCCCCTCACCGGTTTGCTCTCGTATTTCGTCAAGCCGCTGCTGTACCGCGTCCAACCGAACGGATAGCAAGGTCACGGCTTCCGCCGCCGGAAGCAGGTCAAGGAAGTTGAGGGACACCGCATCTGCATGTATAGCAGGTGTATGAACGGTCAGGCGATCGCGCAGGAGCTTCTGAAAAATCTCCTCTCCTACGGGCGTTAGCGTGTAGACTCGGCGAGGTGGTCTGTTGCCTTCCCTTTCTTCGTTAGCCGTCACCCATCCACTTTCCTCAAACTGGTTCAGGATCTGGTATGCGTTCGCCTTGCCGATAGCGATCGGCGCAATCGGACTACTCAGAAGTGTATGCAGTTCGTAACCGTGACTCTGGTGCGATCTCAGGATACCCAGTAAAAGCAGTGCTTTGTCTTGTTTCATCATAATAGTCACAATATAATAGTCACTAATGACTATTTATGCAAGGAAAGATCCAATTTGTCTATCTGTACGTCACCACTAATTAGAGCGTTACTATGTAGGCATGAAATGCCTGAGTTAGAGGGGCAAGCGCGAAAACTACTTTACCAACCAGACGGTGCTTTCGAAACCGTAGGTTTCTGTTCAAATGCTCCCACTGGGCCATGTGGCGCTCATGCCGCCGGCGCCGTCGGGACCTCGATTCCTCCATCGACGTCAGCGGGAAGATGCATTTCGAGCGCCGGCCCCTATACCGCAATGACCTGCGCGCAAAAACCGTGCCCTTCCTATGAGGTGCACGGTTATTCTCGATTCTATTGACGCGCAGTCACCCTGTGCGGGCATTCGGTGCCCACACAGGGTGACTTTCGCGCAATCACTCAAACTATTTGAATATCGCGGGCAACTGTACGATCTCCGCCAGTATGCCCGGAGGCGACGATGTGACAGAGATGGGGAAGTTTGCGCCATCACCTATGGCGAAGAGAGACCCCGAGCTGCCTTCGTTGACGAAGAATGGCGGTACAGGTACCAACAACGTCGAGCAGTTGGGACTTGCAGCGCCGATGAATACTGAGTTGTAGATGCCCGGATCAAGGAGTAGGCTGCCGTCCTCCTTGTACTGAAAGTCGTCTACCAGAGGCTCACCATTCACGCTCGTGCACAGGTCGACAGTCGTGCCGGCCAGCGAGTCTGCGAAGGGCGCCAAGTGCGCGACACGCACACGGCCCTTGCCGGCTGGCGGAGGCGAATTATCATCCGTGAATTGAATGAGCTCCAACGGTTGGTTCGAGCCATCGCCAATAGCTGCGACTGTAAAGTCCATCGTCGGGGTGAGTGCAACCGTGCCGCTGATGGCGGAAGCAGATGTGCTGGCACTACTCGCAGATGTGAAGACCTCAACCATGTATTCGCCCGACGGCACAGTCAGGTAGGAAGTAATTTGCGGGTAAGTGAACCCAGAGATCACTTCGCTTCCATTCAACTCAATCGCGACGGATGTGCCCTCAACAGTGTCGGCAAAGGGCGCCAGATGGGCAATGGCGACGCGGGCGGCGATGACACTCAGCGGCGTCGCTGTTGCTCCGATTTCGATATTGCTACCATCACCGATTGCGTATAGGTATGCGGGCGACCCTTCTGTGAGAATGAAGGTAGGAATCGGCAGAACGACCTCGGAACAATTAGGATCCGCTTTGCCGATAAATACCGAGTCGTATGTTCCGGCAGGGAGATCCAG
>JBJYXA010000577.1:0-1746 GCA_046259705.1 Caldilineaceae bacterium | reverse complement strand
CATCGTCTCGTCATAGCGCTGCCAGGTGAAGCCCCATTCCGATAGGTCGCGGTTCGCGCCCTGGAAGTGGTGCTGCACCTCCTTCACGACCACGTCGGAGCGGTCGAAATCCGCGTTGAAGAAGCACATGGGCACGTAGGCTGGCCCCTCGAACTTGATGGCCTTGAGCACTTCATCTCGTCGCATGGGGATGTCCTCTTCTAGCCGTGAAACGCGTACGGAAGCACGTATCCGGTCACGTAGTCGGCATTGCCGGGACAGAGTTGTGGGCGCGTCATCGCCGGTTCTCCTTGTGGACGGATGTTGGATGCCGGTTTGCTGCCGGCGCTGGATTCCGGCCTGCGCCGGAATGACAGGGGGCGGCGCAGGCCGTTCAAGGTTCAAGGGTGCGCCGTTATGCAGGTCTGGATTCCGGCCTCTGGACTTCCCCCGGAAGAGTGGACACATGACTAAAACGTTGACTGTGTCGCCTCGAACTGTAGTGGGCTCTGGTAGTCTAGTGCGGAGTGTCTCCGCCGTCGATTGTAGAAGCCTTCAATGTACTGGAAGATGTCACGCTTGGCTTCTTGCTGTGTAGCGTAGTCCTTGTGATGAACCAATTCTTTCTTGATGGTGCTGAAGAAACTCTCCATCACGGCGTTGTCATAAACATTGCCGGTGCGACTCATGCTGGCCTGGATGCCATAGGAGGCCAATATCTGCTGATAGTGATAGCTGGCATACTGGCTGCCACGGTCCGAGTGATGCAGCAGACCGGAATCAGGCGCCGGCCGGCGAGTATGGAGCGCCATCGTGAGCGCCGAGGCTATCAGATGCGTAGCCATCGAAGTATCCATACACCAGCCAACCACCATCCGGGAATAGAGGTCGAGGACGACTGCCAGATAGAGCCATCCTGTACGGGTCGGCACATAGGTGATGTCAGCTACCCACTTCTTGTTGGCTTCTGTGGCCGTGAAGTCTTGTCTCAACCAGTTGGGCGCCACAGGCAGTGGATGTCGGCTGTCCGTGGTCTGCACTTGCCATCGCCTCCTAGACCTGGCATGAATGCCCTCTTCTTGCATCAGTCGCACCACTCGATTCAGACTGCAGGAGTAGCCGCGAGCGACCAGCTCCGCATGCATACGAGGGCTGCCATAGGTCTGGCGCACCTCCTGATGGATGAGACGCATCTCTCTCAACAAGGCTTGATTCGCCATCTCACGCTGCGATTGCTTGCACTGCACCCGTCGTTGACGCCACCGGTAGTAGCCGCTGGGCGACACGCCCAGAACGCTGCACAGACGTCGTACCGGGTACTCTTGCGCAAGCGCTGCTATGTGTTCGTACCTGACTTCGGTGCTTGCGTGCAGATGGCGATAGCTTTTTTTAGGATCTCGTTGTCCACGCGTAGGTGCTCGAGTTCCCGTTTCAGCCGCCGTATCTCTTCCGACTCCGCACTGAACTCGCCATCTCCTTTCATCGCTTCCTCGCCGCCCAGACCCGCACGTCGCACCCATTGCCTAAGCAGTCCCTGCGTGATGCCCAACTCACGCTCAATGTCCACCATCGGTCTGTCGCTCTGCAGCGCTATCGCAATCGCCTCACGCTTGAAAGCCGGATCGTACCTTCGTCGTCTTCTCATTTCTTCTTACCCCCCTCATCAGTGTACTAGGTTTTTTCTACCTGTCCACCAATTCGGGGGAATATCAGAATTTGTAGAGCCGCTGTTGCGACAACTGGATGCGCAAATCGATAAGCGGCTGG
>JBJYXA010000576.1:0-8534 GCA_046259705.1 Caldilineaceae bacterium | reverse complement strand
GCCTCCATGGCGCGCCCGCCGGTACCGGTGGCGTGGAAGACGAGCATCTCATAGCCTGCCGCCTCCACTCGTTCGCGGATGCGCGTCACGCATGGCGTGGTGACGCCGAACATGGAGGCAGCGATGAGGGGACGGTCCGGCGCGCCTGCGTGGTCCGCCGAAGGCTGCTCGAGCATACCGCATACTGCGCCCACCGCGTTGCTGAGGACGCGCCGCGAGATGCGGTTGAGGCCCGCTACGTCGACGACGGAATACAGCATGGCAATGTCGACGCCGCCTACATACGGGCTTACGTCGCCTGCCGCCAACGTGGATACCATGACTTTGGGCACGCCAATGGGCAGTTCGCGCATGACCGCCGTGGCGATGGCCGTCCCGCCCGAACCGCCCAAACCAAGCACCGCATCGAAACGTCCTTCTGCGAACCACTGCCTCGCCAGCGCCACGCAGCCGCGCGTCATGGCCTCCAACGCCTCATTGCGGTCCCCACGCGTCCGCAGATCGGCCAGGTCCACGCCGCCGGACGCGGCCACCTGTTCGGCCGGCACGTCCGGGGGCAATCGTCGAGCCGCAGCGGTCGCTTCATACACGCCTGCGTCGACCAAAAGCGTATTGTGGCCGCGTTCGTGGACCAGTTCGCGCACGTAGGCGTATTCTTCGCCCTTGGTGTCCAGCGTCCCCACAAGCAATACGGTGTGCGTAGTAGGCATTATTCCTCACCTGCAGTGATGCACGCCGCGTTACGCGCCCGCATGTATCCCTGCACATTCAAAAGAGTAGTGAATTGATGGCAAAACTATGCCTGCGCCAGGATCGGGTCTACCACCTCGCAGATCTGCTGCGCCATCTGCGCCGCGTCGATCTCGCCGAGACCCCCCAGATCCCTCGCGGGAAGAAACGCATCGTACAGTTCATCCCACTTCGCGGTGAAGGGGAAAAAGTGGGCGTAATCAGCCGCGGTGATCCAAACTTGTTGTTCTTCGGGTGGGAGCGGTTTGAACAAGTCATCACTGCGTTCCGTGCAGGGGATCTGTTGGTAATTACCTCGGACTGTACTTACTTTCCTGGGCAGTGTCAAGCGCAGTTGTCGCATCTGTCGGCGGTGGACCCCACATTACGCAGGGTCACCGCAGCTCCACACAATGCGCGTCACCAGCACCGCCGGACTCTTATAGTATCATGTGTCAGACGAGCATGTTGTTGGACCATCATAGGAGAGACAGAACGTGACGAATTGGCAAAGCCTGTGGCAGTTGGTTCCAGACGGGTTGATGCTAGACAGCAACGGCGACGGGCTCGTGGACGGAAGCGCGGCCTGTATCGTACCGCTTTCGCCCGAGTCGCTGCCCGCCACCGTTTGGGCAGCCTGCGCCAACCTCGCCGTGCGCATCGGTCTGGAAACGCCTGCGCTGCGTCTCCCGCTCGCCATGACGCCCGACCAAATAGAGCCCTGGCAGGTTCCTATCTTCGTCAGCACTACGCAGTTCCCTGCCTCGCTGCAAGATACAGATTGGGCCGGCGCTGAATTCCGAGTCCTCAACCAGTCGGACGCCAGCGTGGTGGCGTGGCTGGACTTGAGTGATCGACGCGGCCTCTGGATTCACAATGGCGACGCCATGGCGTTGGCTGAGGCGCTTAACGAAATGGCGACGGCCGGCGTGGAACGAGTAGCGGAAGGCGCCGAAGTAACCTGTCCGGCCTCAGATCGGGAGCAGGCGGCGCTCGACCTGGCGCACCTCTTTTCAACAGAGCCGGGCGGTCTCTATGCGCCGGGACAGGACGGGTTTATTGCGCAGGATACTGTCGTGCGGCTCCAACTGGACACCGAAGTCCGGGCAGCGGAGGGTTTCGCTGCCGTCGACCTGGCCGCGCGCATCGGCCTGGAGACCACCGGGGCGACGTTGCCGCTTGTTTCCGCTACCACGGCTAAGGTCGGCGCGGAGGCCGGAGGCGTGAACTTTACGCTGGGCGTAGCGGAAGAGGAGGAAGACACAAGCCAGCTCGTGGCCGACCACGACGGCGCGCGGCTGAACGCATCCACGGCAACGTTCCTTGCGAACTGCTATCCCTACCTAACTCTGGCAGCGCAGCGCGCCGGAGCCGAAAGCGAGACGCTGGCTGCACTCATGGCCGGCGTGCGCCATCTCGCCAACGGGCATCCGCCAGCAATGAAGCTGGCCTTGGCCCAAGTACAGGCAGAAGCGGTAGGTGCCGCCGGCTGGACGCCGAATGGGGAGGCAGCGCAGCCGCTTCGACAGGTGTTTCGATTGGAGTGGAATCCACCCGACGGGGAGGACAACGTCTCGCGCGTGAAACGACTGGCGCAGGAGACTATCTTGCCCGACCTAATAGGGAGACAGGGCCAGTCCGATGCGGCAACGCAGGCGCCGGCGCGTTTGACCCTGTTCTGCAGCGCGCCGCGCGCCGCGCGCCGGCGGCTGCTGGCCGAGATCGAAGGCGCAATGTCGGATATGTCCGGCCTAGTAGAAACACGGGTGTTGCCGGTGCACAAGGCTGCGCTGGCCTGGATGCAGGAAGAACAGATTCCGTTGCTTGCGCAAATGGAAGTAGCCTCGGTCGACCTGGTGTTCCGCGAATTTCGACCGCAAGACCCCGACACAAAGTGGCTGGATCTGCCGACTCGCTGGCTGCAGGAATGGTTTCCCGTGAAGGAGGTCATTCAGCATGCATTGGGTCTGGCGAGCGACGAGGTACGTCTGTGCATGGCGCCCGCTGATGAAGAACCTGCTGCCGGCGGAGGCCTCGTGCCGGCGTATCGGGTCATCGCGTATGATGGCGCGGGCGCGCCTGTGTATGAGGACGAGCTGTTCACGCTCTATGACGAACGGGAGTACCTGCCCGGAGTGGACCGGCACGGTTTGGTGCACCCGTCCACGGCTGGCGCGGTGCTGAGCGGAACCGGGCGCCCGCGCGTCTGGCGCACCGAGACGGACGAGGGGCTGTTCTGGGACTTCTATCAGCAGACCGTACTTCCTGCCATACGCGCCCACGTACTTGCCGTCAGCGGCGGGCGGCCTACGCCGGACAATGAACCCTATTTTGAGCGCGTGGAGGTGGAAGGCGCTTTCGGCTGGCCCGACGAGGAGTTGGGCGTCGCAGAGGAGTTCGTCTCTGTGGGCGAGGCGATGCACGAGGACATTTACTTCAACATGCTGGACTATCTGGCCGCATTGGGAGAGCGCCACTGCGGACGTCCCATCGTGGCCGCGGGCAACGTGATCCCGCTGATACACGACTACGTCGACACGGATGGCGCCGTTCTTTCGCATAGTGGTCCGCGCGCGGTCGTCACGATGATGGGTTGGCCCGTGCCGGTTCGTTTGCCGGACATCGGGATTGTGGCCGGCGACATCCGCGACCTGCCCAAGCTGGAATCCATACGCATGAGCGAAGTCGAGCTGGACGATACCGGCGGCGTACGCTGCGTGGCTGTGGACCTGCAGTACGCGTCGAAGCCGGCCGCGCGCTTCGCGGGCAAGGTACTGGCCCGGCTACAGTCACTTGCAAACGGCGTCCCCGGTTTGCCGAACGGCGTGGAAGTTAGGCTACGTTGCAAGGCAGGACCGGAAGCCGTGAGTGCGGTGACGCTCGTTGGCCAGCAAACCGAGGGCAGGGAAGTCCCCGAAGAAGCACCGGCCATCGATAGTGACGTAATTGGGCCGCGCGAGCTGGAAAAGCGTTTGGCCGCGCTGGCCGATCGACCTGACGTCACCGTGTGGGAGATCGGCCATTCCTATCAGGGCAGGCCAGGCCATGTGGTGGACGTTCACCTTCCGGTTGCGGAGGGCCACACGCACTATTCTCGGCTGAAGCTGTCGCTCCAGAAACCGACGTGCTTCATCATTGCTCGCCATCACGCCAACGAGGTCTCGAGCACGACCGCTGCGCTGGGACTTATCGAAGAGCTAGCCGATGACGCAGCAATGCGCGCCTGGTTGGATCGACTGAACTTGGTGTTCTTGCCCATGGCGAACCCGGACGGGGCCGCGACCCATTATCGGCTAATGTCCGAACACCCACGCTGGAAGCATCACGCCGCGCGCTTCAACGCGGCGGGCATGGAATTCAGTATCGACACGCACAACCCCGACACTGCCTTTGGCGAAGCTCGCTTCCGCCGCGAGACGTGGCTGCGCTGGCTGCCTGACGCCATGGTCGACAATCACGGGGTGCCTTCCCACGAGTGGTGCCAGCCATTTGCGGGCTACAACTCGCCGCCGCGTTTCCCTGTCTCCTATCATGTCGTCCAGGCCATGATCTACGGAATCATCAACTACGCAGATGACCCGGCGCGGCCGGAACTGCGCAGCGCGGCCGAGTCATTGCGTGCAACCGTAGCGCATGCCGTGGGTGCAAACCCGAAACTGCACGAGCGGAACCAGTACTGGCTCGAGCGGTACAATGACTACGGGCACAGATGGCTGCCTGAGAAATCGCCCATAGACGTGCACGACGACATGCTGTTCTTTTTCCGCGGTATGGATAGGCGCCACGACCTAGTGGCCTGGCGCAGCTTCTCACTGCTTTACCCGGAGATCACACTCGTGGATTGGGTGACCGAAGTCCCCGACGAAACCGCTCAGGGGGAGCATCTCGAGGCCTGCGCCGCGGCGCACCGCACCGCGAACCTGGCCATGATGCGTCTGGTCGCGGACAGTGCGCAGCCCGCCGTGCGCAGCGTCCGCCGTAGGGAGAACGGGGATGTGTACGTGGGCTATTCGCGCGAGCGGCGATTGGCGGGTAATCCGTAGGGCAACCTGGAAACGCGGTTACGCAGCAATCGAACGGGCCCTCGATCATAAGGTTGCCTGATCCCCATGTAGGGGCTCAACATATTGAGTCCCCACATGGGTCGCCCAATCTTTCCTGTCATTCCGGCATGTTCTCTTGGACCGATGTTGGCGATACAGACAGCGCCGCTTTCGTAGCCATCCTGTCGCATCATACGAATCCCTTCCTGTGCAAGTATGCGATAAGTTCTCGACCATTAGTATCGTGAGAATTAACATAAGGCATGAGATCAGGAAATCTCTCCAAGACGCCGCTACGCATGAAACTCATCCGCTGTGCACAGGTTAGTATCGACCTCATCTTCAAGAGTTAGCGCAGACACCTCCTCCAGAGCAGATATCCTGTGGTAGTATAGGAATAGACGCAGCCATTTGGAATCGCCCGCTGTCACCCGAGAAAGCAGCGATTGACGTCATGTCCTTGGGCTTGGTATCATCAACATTGGGTCGTATGGTCGTATTTCGGTCGCCACCACCAGGCAATCCGATCAGACCCAACGTTTGCGGATACGCATCCTGAGAACCCCGAATGGATGAATCAGAATAGGACAACCTATTCGGTTTGACTCCCCCTATTATCTTGGGCCGGTACACGCTGGAGCACATAACAGGAACTGCGCGCCGCTTGTGAGGTATTCTTTCCGACGAGACAATCCTTTCCTGTCGGTCGGTACCTGTCCGGCTTTGTCACAGCATTCAGGCGGACACGTAGTTGCCTGCGCACAATACCCGCTGACTCAGCCGGTTGCCGATCCATGAATCGCATTAGTCAAGGAATCGCTCATTCCTGTGGCACCGAAATCGATTTAAAACCTCGTTATTGGGGGTAACTAAGGACTACGATGCAATATATTGTCAACCGATTGCTTCAAACCCTAATAGTGATCTTTGGGGTAAGTATCTTTGCGTTTGGACTGATGTACCTAACGGGCGATCCTGCAATGATGCTATTGGGGGAAGCGGCTGATACGATGACCGTCGAGGAGGTAAACGCATATCGGCACCTGAAGGGCTTTGACCGCCCCTGGCTCATACAGTATTTCGATTTCGCCTCGAAGGCAGTAAGAGGCGACTTTGGTGAATCGTTCCGTTTCCATCGACCGGCTTTTGAGGTTGTGTTGGAACGTGTGCCGGCCACTTTGGAGTTGGCGATATTTGCCCTGATTTTGTCTGTGGTTCTTGCAGTGCCTATTGGCGTCATTTCAGCGACCCGTCCCAACACTTTGGCCGACCACTTAACCACGCTGGGCGCATTGATCGGCCAATCTATACCAAGTTTTTGGTTGGGTATTCTGCTGATGATGGTCTTCGGCGTGACATTGAAGTGGTTGCCAATATCCGGCCGCGGGGACTGGCGAAACATACTGCTTCCGGGAATCACGCTTGCCGTGTTCCCGTTAGCACGCAACATGCGACTAACTCGCTCTTCTCTACTTGAGGTCCTTCACAAGGACTATATTCGAACGGCGCGCGCTAAAGGACTTGCCGGACGGAGTGTCACCTATGGCCATGGAGTGCGTAACGCCCTTCTTCCTCTGGTCACCGCAGTTGGACTCCAGGTAGGCTTCTTGTTGGGCGGATCCGTGATCATTGAATCGATCTTCGCCTGGCCAGGAGTAGGTCGACTGATATATATGTCGATTAACGCTAAGGACTTTCCGGTTGTACTGGCAGGCGTAGTGATGTTGGCTATCAGCACCACGATGGCGAACCTCCTTGTAGATATATTCTACTCGTTTCTTGACCCGCGTATTCATTACACTTGAGAGACTTAATCGTCCAGCAACAGAGTTGATCGTGTCTGTTTCAACCCAATTGCATGAATTGAAGCCCACCGCACAGTAATCTCGGTAAGAGGTAAGATGAGTCATACCTCCAACATCTTGAGCATGAAACAAGCCAAATCTGAGATTCCCACATACCGGCCTCGGTTCCAGGCACTCAGAAGTCTGGGCCGCAGGAAGGTAGCTTTGGCAGGTGTTATCGTCATACTAGTGATGATTCTGGTTGCGATATTTGCGCCTTATCTCACCCCTTATGAACCTAACGAGATCGATGTTGTCAACCGTTTGAATCCACCCGGTTGGACATCCCCCGAAGGTGATGTGCACATTCTTGGAACCGACTCCTTGGGCCGTGATGTCCTTACCAGGCTGGTTTATGGCGCCCGAGTCTCACTCCTGGTAGGCATAACGGCCGTACTGATTGCAGGTTCCATGGGCGTATTCTTGGGCCTGGTTTCCGGCTACTTCGGTGGCTGGTTGGACGCGGTCATTATGCGATTGGCTGATATCCAATTTGCATTTCCTTTCATTCTCTTGGCTATCGCAGTGTTGGCCGTAATGGGTCCCGGCCTGGGAAACCTTATTCTCATCTTAGGTCTGAATGGCTGGGTCCGCTACGGTCGTATCACCCGAAGTCAAGTGCTCGCATTCCGTGAGGAGGATTTTGTGTTGGCTGCTCATTCTATTGGAAGCGGCAGCCGACGGATAATCTTTCAGCATATCCTGCCGAATACGTGGGGGCCGATCATTGTCATTGCTAGTTTCATGGTGGCGAGCACGATAATCGCCGAAGCGGCTTTGAGTTTTCTGGGCCTTGGTGTACCGCCGGGTATCCCTAGCTGGGGCACCATGCTGGCAGATGGTCGCGACTATATGGAAAGAGCGCCGTGGTTGTCCATCTATGCGGGCTTAGCAATCTCGATTGTCGTCTTGTCAATCAATGTCGTAGGCGACTGGATCCGTGACTTCCTGGATCCGAATATGAAGAACATTATGTAGGTATCCTGAAGGGTCTTTGAACCCTGCGGTTGCTGTATGCAGTGCGGTCCGCATATTCTCGTGACAATTGTCGAAGTAGCAACCGGATTTCGGCGAGCGGACAAGAGGGTATGCAATGAAGGGAGGAGAACCTATCATCTCGTGACTTCACCGTTTTTTGACGTTGATCCTTGTGCCCGTCTCGTATGAACCAAAGGAGAACAAGATGAATGACGGTAGAAAGAAAGACTTCTATCTGCTGAAGATTACGGCCGCTGTTCTAGTCATGGCTCTGCTGGTGGTTGGCTGTGCAGCGCCCAGCCCGACTGGAGGAACCGCTGCAGAAACCACCCAATCAGATAGTCAAGAAGCGGAGACTATGGACCAGGAACCGATGGTCATTCTGACAACCGGAGAACTGGTCAGCATGGACCCGATGTACACGCAATCGGACGCCACGATCAATCAGAACTTGTTCCAGACCTTGATGTTCTTCAACGACAAGGAGGAATTGGTTCCCCAGGTGGCGGAGTCCCTTACGCCACTGGACGATTTGACCTGGGAGATCAAGTTGAAGGAAGGGTATACCTTTTGGAACGGGAAACCGGTCGATGCCGACGCAGTGGTATTTACCTTCGAACGCGGCCAGAGACTGTTTGAAGCGGGTGAGGGCGATGTCACGTTCGGATTCAATCAGCTAAACATGGCTAGCATTGAAAAGATCGACGACTACACCTTGCACTTCACCACCAACACGCCTGACCCGGGAACACCGATCCATCTGGCCGCCATTGAGACTTCACTGCTCGAACCAGAATACTACACAGAGCATGATTCTGAGTACACGGGTAGAAATCCCATGGGCAGCGGGCCCTACGAATTTGTTGAATACGTTCCCGGTGAACGAATTGTTTTCAAGGCCTACGAAGACTATCTCGATGGTCCTGCTCCCATCAAAAAT
>JBJYXA010000575.1:0-3046 GCA_046259705.1 Caldilineaceae bacterium | reverse complement strand
AGCTGTTCTCGTCGAATATTGTGGCCGGCGCCGGCGATACACCGTGACTTGCCTATTATGTCACGCCATTGCCGACCGGTGGCAGTCGCGCAGGTGCTATCGCCGTAGGACAGGCAGGTAGAGACCGTCTGTGTACTGCTGGTGGGCATACGTCACGCCGGCGATATGGTCCGCGAAGGGCATGACCACGGTATTGCTCACGGCCGTGCTCTGATCGTCGCTCGTGCCGGTCCATTTCTCAATCACCCAGCCTGGCGATGGGCTGGCGACAAGGCCAATGCTCTCGCCGGCGGCGAATCCGCCGGTGAAGCAGCCGGCCGAACCGGCAGGTGTAACGGTCAAGGCGCCGCCGCTTCCGCTGATGTTCGTACTGAGCGCGAAACAAGGTTCGTACTCGACGCTCACGCTGGCGGCGGCGTCCGGCATGGTAAGGGTGTTGGCTAGCGCTCCGGCGCCCGGCGCCGTGTCGGCGCCGATCCACTGCTTGACGCGCTGGCCGGCCTCTGGCCCGGCGATCAGGGCGATCGTCTCTCCGGAGACATAGCTGCCCTCGGCGCAGTTGGAGGAATGGGTGGGCGCCGGGTTGGGGTCCCCGCCGCTGCCCGTATGGGCCGTGGTGAGGGCGCGGCAGGCAGCATAGGTCACGCTGACGGTCGCATCCTTGGCGGGCATGGTCAAGTTGTTGATGTCTGAGAGAGAGGCATCGTTCTTGCTGCCCGTCCAGCCGTTGACACGCCAGCCGGCGTCGGCGACTGCAATGACGGTAATGTTGGCGCCGGCAAGATAGTGATCGGCGGGACATCCGGACGTGTGGTTCGGATTGGCGACAGGGTCGCTGCCTCCACCACTGTGCGTACGAGACAACTGATAGCAGGTCACCGCGGTGAGCACGTCGACGGGGACGGTGCTATCCGCTGTCGTTCCATCGCCCAGCTTGCCGTAGGAATTATCTCCCCAACACTTGACACCGCCGTCTGTGGTCAGTGCACAGGTGTGCGTGGCTCCAGCAGAGATCGCATCTATCCAAGTAGCTAGCCCGATTACGTCCACTGGTGTCAGGCTTTTCGTTTGCGTGCTGTCGTGCCCCAGCTGGTCAAGATGATTATCCCCCCAGCATTTGACCGCGCCAGTAGCGGTCAACGCGCACGAGTGATAGATGCCCGCCGTCACTGCGGTGATACCTGCATCCAGGCCAAATACATTGACCGGCTCGTCGAAAGAGTCGTTGTTGGAGTTGTTCCCGAGTTCCCCACTGCCATTGTATCCCCAGCATTTGGCGGCGCCGCCCCCGGTGACGGCACAGGAATGGCTCCCGCCAACAGATACTGCCTTCATCGACCTGTTGAAGATGGAGACACTCACCGGTTCATAGCTGTCTACCGGTTTGTTTCCATCGCCAAGTTCTCCCTTGCTGTTGCGTCCCCAGCATTTTGCGCCACCGGACTCCGGTAGTGCACAGCTGTGGCTTGCGCCCACAGCAATTGCCTTGAGGCTATTCAGACTAGAAACGTCGAGTGGCGTGTCGCTGGAGTAGGTGGTGGCCGGATCTACGCCAATCTGGCCGAGGTCATTGGATCCCCAGCATTTAACGCCGCCGCTCGCGGTTAGGGCGCACATGCTGTCGCTGCCGGCGTCAATGGCGATGATGCCACTGTCTAGCCCGGCCACGCTGACCGGTGTGTCGCTATACATGGCAAGAGTCTCGTCACCCAGTTGACCTTCGTCGTCCGCTCCCCAGCACTTGACGGCGCCCGAGGTTGTGAGCGCACACGTATGAGCGCTACCTGCAGCGACAGCCGTAATCGTGCCGTCGAGACCCGCAACCATGACAGGAAGGGCGCTCTCGCCCGGTGCATTGCTGTCTCCCAACTGGCCGAAAGTGTTGTCTCCCCAACACAACACATCGCCGCCCGTAGTGAGTGCACAGGTATGGCTGCCGCCGGCAGCTACGGCCTGGATTCCCGTCAGTGGAACCAACGCCGGGACGGCTGCACTCTCCACGGAAGGCGCCTGTGCCGCGACGCCGCTGACGGCTGCTATTGGAAGCAAGGTCAACATGATCGATATCAGCAACATGGACACAAAGCTATGACGCATGAAAAACTCCGGTGCAATTGCATCGACCTGTGCTGGGACGGCAGCCAGCACGGTTTCCAGTAAGAGCTCAAGACGGGACCCGTTCGCGGTCACCAGTTCAACCTAATTCGGGGCCAGCGCCAACAGACCAGTACTACTCTCCGGGGAAGAGGCTGAGATTGGGCCAGCCTGTGCAGTAGTCTGCCAAAGTGAATGCCGTCTGTCAACGGCGATCAGATCCAACTGCCCACCCGCGCTACGCTGAATGGGAGCCAGCGTCGACCACTTGCCCGCTAGATCGGACAGACTGGAACCGGTCTAAGTCCGCCACGGCCAGCTCCATTTCGCGTGTTCGACTGCTGGATCGGGCCGGTCCGTATGGCTACCGTCGACCACGTGGGCACATTCGGGATCTATGGAACGATTACAAAGTACCGCAGCATCAACAACATTTTGATCCTCAACAACAATGGGACCTTCGGGAACGAAGGGACCATCTGGAGCGACGGCCATCTCGGCGGACATTATGTCAAACTCCGGTTCGTAATAGCCGCAGGGGCAGGGCTTTTCGCAATTGGACGGTTGTTCTCTCGAGTAGTTTGGACAGACCTACATTGAAAGTGGAAGTTCTGACGAAGAAGGCAGGCGATGGCCTGAAGGCCGACCAGATATCATTCCAATGATCATAGGCAGGCTTGAAGCACCGACGATGCCAATCTTCTCCTCACCCGAATGCTGCTTGCGACTCTTGCGTCGGATCTGACGCACCTTCTTCTCGCTCGTGGATGCTTCCTGGCCGTGATGCCCCTTCTTGACCTCGATGAACCGTCAGGGCAGAATCGCCGGAAAGCCTTCCTGTCAATGCGTGTGTTTCCTATTCGTTGGGACACACGTGGCACCAAACGCTTCATCAAGAATCAGCGTTTCAACAAGAGCTGAGGCGAGGATCTGATGATCAGATCCTCGCCCT
>JBJYXA010000574.1:0-1616 GCA_046259705.1 Caldilineaceae bacterium | reverse complement strand
ATCACGCTCTTGCCCCTGCCGGCGAAATGCCCAGAGCTGAACCCACAGGAGAACGTTTGGCAGACCGTATGTTCGTTGCTGGTGCGGATGTGGCTCGCCCTCTATGCGACGTGCGAGGGGTGCGTCGGACGGGCCGGCGCCGAGCCTCACGCACAGAGGACGAGCCATGCAACAAAATATCAGGGTTTTTGTCGGTCTTGATACCTCCAAAAGGAAGATCTCCGTGGCCGTGGCGGAAGATGGCCGGTGTGGCGAAGTCCGTTTTCTCGGCGACATCGACAATACTCCAGACGTGATCAGGCGCCTGGTAAACAAGCTAAGTGGCAAATATCAACAGCTGCTGTTTTGCTGTGAAGCAGGTCCGACTGGCTATGGCTTACATCGCCAGATCACGGCTCTCGGGCATGATTGCTCCGTCATCGCACCATCCCTGATCCCCAAGCGGCCTGGCGAGCACGTCAAAACCAATCGCCGCGATGCCGTCACGCTGGCGCGACTTCACCGCGCTGGCGAGTTGACGACGATCTGGGTGCCAGACCTCGGGCACGAAGCCATACGCGATCTGGTGCGTGCACGCGAAGCCGCCATGGAGGACCTGCGTGAGAAACGCCAGCACCTGCAATCCTTTCTCCTACGCCATGGGCAACGCTACCCTGGGCTCAGGTCCTGGACGTTGGTGCATGCCCGTTGGCTTTCCAACCTCACCTTTGAACATCCAGCCCAATATCTTGTCCTGCGCGAGTACCGGCAGGCCATCGAAGATGCTGAGGCACGGCTCGAGCGCCTGACGCAGCAAGTCACCGAAGTTGTCTCCACGTGGTCAATGGCGTCAGTCGTCGAGGCCTACCAAGCCATGCGTGGTGTTGCGTTTCTGACCGCGGTCACCTTCGTGGCGGAAATTGGCGATGTGCGGCGCTTCGAGACACCTCGGCAACTGATGGCCTACCTTGGTTTGGTACCTTCGGAACGCTCGACTGGCGAGCAGGTTCGACGTGGCCGCATCACCAAGGCCGGCAACCCAAGAGCCCGCCGAGTCCTGATCGAGGGCGCCTGGACTTATCGCTATCCAGCTCGCCTAAGCCGCCCTCTGCAGCTGCGACAGGAGAGCTTGTCCAAGGTCGTAAGGCAAATAGCCTGGAAAGCCCAGGTGCGGCTGTGCGCGCGCTATCGCAGGTTAATGGCAGCGGGAAAGCGACAGACCTTAATCACGACGGCGATCGCACGTGAGATGGCGGCCTTTCTGTGGGCGATCGGTCACGAGGTGCAACCGAGCTCCGTGGCATAAGGCGGCGGGCTACATTCGTCAAAGAGCGTTTGAAGAAACTCAAATTGACATCTGCTGTTGTGCAGAGCCGGAGACAGGGCCTCGGTGGGGAGCCCTCGTATGAATTGTGTGGCCGATGACCTTCATCGACGCCCGCTGGCAGATCGAGGCAGCCCCGGACGAACACACGGAAATGCGGTAACCAATCCGCGCATCAGAGTCTGCTCAACCGTCGTCTTGACGGCTCTGTCTCCTGCACTGCGCAACGGCTTCAACCCGCCTCGCCCCGTCTTACGATGGGATCGGTCATGCTCGCTCAATGTGATTGACAACGAACATCAGAGTTCATGCG
>JBJYXA010000573.1:11150-13888 GCA_046259705.1 Caldilineaceae bacterium | reverse complement strand
ACTGTACGCCGACCTCCATATCCATTCGCACTACTCCCGCGCCACCAGTAAGAACCTAGATTTTGAACACCTGGCCCAGTGGGCCCAGATCAAAGGTGTGAACATCGTGGGCACGGGTGATATCTCCCATCCCGGTTGGCTACAGGAGATGCGCGAAAAGCTTGAGCCTGCTGAGGATGGTCTATTTCGGCTTCGGCCCGAGTTTGAAAATGCAATACAGACCGAGGTGCCTAAGGCTTGCCGTGCACCGGTGCGATTTCTTCTGTCAGGCGAGATCAGCAATATCTACAAACGTCATGATGCGGTTCGCAAGGTACACAATGTCATCTTTGCCCCCTCCCTCGAGGCTGTTGACAAACTGCAGGTCTCCTTGGAGCAGATCGGCAATATTCGTTCGGACGGACGGCCAATCTTAGGCTTGGATTCACACGACTTGCTGGAGATTACGCTGGAGACGGACCCGCGTTGCCACTTCATCCCCGCGCATATCTGGACCCCTTGGTTTTCCATGCTTGGCTCCAAGTCCGGTTTCGATAGCGTGGAAGAATGTTTTGGCGACCTGACCGATCACATCTTTGCATTGGAGACAGGGTTGTCCTCCGACCCGCCCATGAACTGGCGCGTCTCAAACCTTGACCGCTATACGCTAGTGTCCAATTCGGACGCGCATTCACCGCAGAAACTGGCGCGGGAAGCCACGGTTTTCACCACCGAGATGGCGTACGATGCTCTCTTCGACGCCCTGCATACGGGTGATTCTGCTCGCTTTGGCGGCACCATCGAGTTCTTTCCTGAAGAGGGCAAGTACCATCTGGACGGTCATCGCAAATGTGGCGTCGCCTGGGAGCCGGCCACGACGATTGCTCACGACGGTCTTTGTTCCGTGTGCGGCAAAAAGGTCACCGTGGGCGTCATGCACCGTGTGGACTCGCTGGCCGATCGCCCCGTTGGTGGAAAGCCGGCTCGCACCCATCCGTACATTAGCCTAGTTCCTTTGCCCGAGGTGTTGGGCGAGGTACACAGCGTTGGTCCGAATACACGTACGGTGCAGCGGGCCTATTTCAAGCTGCTGGACGCGCTGGGACCCGAGCTGGCGATCTTGCGGGACGTTCCGCTGGAAGACATTGCGGCCGCGGGTGGGGCGGTGCTCGCCGAAGGTATTGGACGCATGCGCGCAGGTCAGGTGGTGGCGCAGGGCGGCTACGACGGCGAATATGGCGTGATCAAGGTGTTGCCGGACGCAGACGGCAGCGACGCTCCGGAAGGTCTCTTCCCTGCCGATGAAGTTGAAGCGCTGATAGAGGTTTCTGCGCTGCGCGAACCTGAGCCATCCTATGGCGAACCGCGTGATAGCCTGGATGAGGGCACGTTCGCACGCGACAGCGGCGCGTCGACGCGAGAATGGACGGCCTTGCCCCTGTTCGAATTGCCCGCGCCAGCCTCGGATGAGATCCCATGGCTCGAACGGCTAAATGACGAGCAGCGTAGCGCGGTGGAGTGCACCGACGTTCCGCTGATCATTTCTGCAGGCCCGGGTACAGGAAAAACCCGCACGCTCACCGTACGGATTGCGCATCTGGTGCGCTCGCTGGGCGTTTCCCCCGAAGCCATTCTCGCGATTACCTTCACCAACAAGGCCGCGGAGGAGATGGCTGGAAGGATGGCGGCACTCATTGGCGAGGGAATGGCTGCACGGCTGACCATCAAAACGTTCCACGCTTTCGGCGCGTTGCTGCTGCGCCAATATGGTGATGCCATCGGCGTATCCAGCAACTTCGCCATTGCCGGCGAACAGGAGCAGCGAACGCTTCTGCGGCGCGCGTTTCCGGAGTGGAATGGCCAGGAGGTGGCGCGATACCTTCTGGCTATCTCTGATGCAAAGAGCCGGTTGTTGCTGGCGGATTCGCCGGGGCTCGACGTAATGGCCGAAGAGCTGCCCGACATCCGTTCTGCCTACCGCGCCTATAGTGAGGCGCTATCCGAGTCGAACTTGTTGGACTTCGATGATCTCATCCTGTTGGCCGTGCGACTACTGGAGACAGATGCCGGCGTGCGCGCCCACGTTCATGCACGCTATACGTGGATCTCTGTCGACGAGTACCAAGATGTAAATCAGTCGCAGTACCGGCTGTTGCGGTTGCTCACCTCGGGCGACGCCAATCTATGTGTCATCGGTGACCCGGATCAGGCCATTTATGGTTTCCGCGGCGCGGATCGCCGCTATTTCCTTGCCTTTGCCAGCGATTACGCCAGTGCGCGCACATTGCATCTGCGCCATAGCTATCGCTCACCCCAAACACTGTTGGATGCCGCTTCACAGGTCATCACCCATAACCCGGATCGCGAGGCTGTTGCGCTGGTATCTGAGTTCGTTGAACAGGTCAAACTGGATGTCTATCGCGCACCGACGGACCGGGCCGAGGCCGAGTACATTGTACACAGTATCGAGCAAATGGTCGGCGGTACAAGCTATTTCTCGCTCGATTCAGGTCGAGTCGACGATGCGGGCGAAGATGCAGCGTCAGGCTCGCGGACATTCGGAGATTTCGCCGTGCTCTACCGGCTGCACGCGCAGAGCGTCACGCTATTAGAGGCGTTCGACCGTTCGGGTATTCCATACCAATGTGCGAGCACGGCGTCTCCGTACGGCGTCGACGAGGCGCGTACTCTTTTGGCTTATTTGTGGCTGCTGAATACGCCGAATTCGATGCTCCACTGGGAGGCAGTGCTGACCAGCA
>JBJYXA010000573.1:1231-11050 GCA_046259705.1 Caldilineaceae bacterium | reverse complement strand
TGGCTGCTGAATACGCCGAATTCGATGCTCCACTGGGAGGCAGTGCTGACCAGCAACCGGGTGTCCTTGCCGGACAAGTACAGATACGAAATCTGGCAGGTGTCCCAGGATAGTGGTGAATCTGTGGCAGCTACGTTTTCGCGTGTGGCGCAGTCGGGTGTCCTGCGTCCGGCACAGCGTCAGAGATTGCTATCGTTGGCGGAGTTTTGGAATCTGCTCGAAATCAGCGCAGGTACGACCGCGGTTGCCGGTTTGCTCCTCTCGGCTATGCACTTTCTGCGCACAAACGAATTGGTCGGCTACGCAGAACCCGGGCCGTGGTTTGACCATCTGCTCCTGCTCGCGCAGAGCTACGGAGATGATCTGGGCGGATATCTCGAAGCAACCGCCTTGCGCAGCGACGTGGATTTGGTCGACCCGCGTGCTGACCGCGTGACACTGATGACACTGCATGCGGCCAAGGGGCTCGAATTCCCCGTCGTGTTCATGGCCGGTTGCGAAGAGGGGCTTCTCCCGTATCTGCCCGAGAGCGATAATCGTGTCACAAATCTAGAAGAGGAACGGCGTCTCTTTTACGTGGGCATGACACGCGCGCAAGAGAAGCTGATCATGACGCGTGCGGCGCGAAGATTCCTCTACGGGCAGCGTCGCGAATTTGCCATTTCTCCGTACCTCTCAGACATCGAAAGTGCACTACTGGAGGTCCATGAAAGTCGCGCCCGGGCCTCGCAGCCTCCCCGGGCCGCTGATCTACAGCTATCACTCTTCTAGCGTCGCAAAACGTATAGTCTGGGCACCTGAGAGGTCTGGCAACCGCCTGCGGCGCGAACAACCGAATCCACTGCATCGGGGGCAACAGTGGATTTCGGCGTCAAATGAGGGAATGTTGGCATAGTATGTCACAGGAAGCGCCAATTCTGTTTGCGCTCGCGCAAAGAGCGTGCCATTCTCGACAAATTCGTGGCCGCGGTCCATACTGAACTATCTAGAAAACTGTCGTCATCGGCAATGAAACATTGGGCCGATGCACTTGGTGGCGTCCACATGATCGCTTACAGAAATAGCCCGTTGCAGCATGGCGGAGATGCAAATATGTTTACTACAAAACGATATACATTTGCCCTGTTATTGTTCATCGTGTCCCTCCTCCTGGCGGCTCAGCCTGTATATGGGGCTACCGAGGTCGGACAGGTCTTGGGCGTTCCGGCATGGACAGACACGATGGGCGGCGCCTTGCAGGATGATGGGTATGCCCTGGCAGTAGATGGTGGCGGGAACACGGTCATTGTCGGTGATTTCCGCGGCAGCGCGGACTTCGATCCGGGAGCAGGTACCTACATTTTGAACAGTGTGGGCTCGATCGACGCTTTCATTGTAAAGCTTGATCCAAGCGGCGCGCTGATTTGGGCAGTTTCAGTGGGCGGAACCCGCTCCACGACAGCCAGCGATGTGGCCGTCGACGCCAGCGGCGATGTCTACGTGATTGGAAGCTTCGATGGAGAAACGGATTTCGACCCTGGTGCGGGCCAGCAACTCGTGGAGAGCCATGGCTCGACCGATGTTTTTCTGCTGCGGTTGGATGGCGACGGCAATTTGGTGCGGGCCGTCACGCTAGGAAGTGAAAAATCCGACGACGGAGAGGCAGTCGACGTCGATTGGCGCGGCCACATCTATATTACCGGCAGTTTTGAGGATTCAATGGAAGTTGGCATCGATCCCAATGGCGGAGACATCGTCCTGGAAAGTGAAGGGGATGACGACGTCTTTGTGATCCGCTACGCCAATCAGGGGGAGTTGTTGCGCGCCTGGACTCTGGGCGGCGATGACGATGACGTGGGTCGCGACATCGTTGTGGACGACAACGGCAATGTATATGTCGCGGGTGACTTTGAAGGGAAAATCGACCTCGATCCCGACCTGGACGATATCAGACGCAGCAAAGGCCACGAAGACGTGTTTGTCGCCAAATATGACGACACGGCCGATGAAAAATGGGGAGCTACCTTCGGCGGGCGAGAGGAGGATGTGCGTCCCAGCATCAGTGTGGACCGAGCAGGGAATGTCTATGTGACCGGAAGCTTCGAGTCGACCGCAGATTTTGATCCGAGTTCTGGCGTGTATGAGCTAAGCAGTCATGGCGAGGAGGATATTTTCATTCTGCGATTGAATAGCGCGGGTGTGCTGAACTGGGCTAGTGCCATTGGGGGATTGGGTGCTGATCGAGGAGAGGGTATCGCTGCCGGCTACTATGGGGATCTATTTGTCACGGGCAGCTTCCATGCATCTGTTGACTTCAATCCCATGGTCGGCGAAGCCATCCTCAACAGTGCGGGACAGAAGGATGTATTTATTGGCCGTTACGGCACGAACGGAATATTCGTGGAGGTGCAGAGGATCGGCGGCGCACAACAAGATGTCGGCAACGCCATTGCCCTGGACAAGACCGACGGGCTATACATTGGCGGCTCTTTCCAAGGAACTGCCGATTTCAATGCCGGCGCCGGCGCCGTCTCGCGCACTGCTGCGGGGGACAACGATGTCTTTGCAGTCAAACGCACGTACTCAACCACGCCCTTTGGGCCAGTGGCATCGTACCTTCCCTATTTCAAGTCTCCGTAGGATCCAGGTACCAGTCAGTAGCTTGAGGTGTGGTGCACCGTAAGGCCAGGCCTTCGCGCATCGGATGACCACAAGTGGGGCGGCATAGATCACCGCCCCACCCCTTACTTTATGCACGCCCCCATTTGGTGTAGGCATCCTTGAACGACATACCGGCGGCCAAATCTTCGCGCATACCTTGCTCACGACGCTCCATGTCTTCGACTTGGACCAGGACCTCCATTTCGATTTCCTGGGGCACTACGATCACGCCGTCTGGTCCGCCCACGATCCAGTCGCCAGGATTCACGCGCACCTGGCTGGTCAGCGTTCCCGGCATGGCAATGGTCTCGTTGACAGCGTTGATGCGCCAGCGGTCGGCCGATTCGACTGGCGACGTGCCGCGGGCACAGACTGTGTAGTTGGGTATTACTTCCAGACCGAGCCGGTCGCGGATATAGGAGTCCAGGACAATGCCGCGCGCGCCTCGCTGCTGAATCGCCCAGCTTGTCATTTCACCAAATTTGCCTGAGTGCGGCTCACCACCTGTCTCGATAATTACTACACATCCCGGATAGCTGGCGTCCATGACCAAGCCGAAGTAGTCGACCGATTCGCCCGCAGCTTTGGCTTCGGCGCGTGTGCGTGCGTCCCGATTGCCGCGCGCTGTGACCGCCCTGCCGGCCAAGTGTTGGTGCGGGAAAAGGGGCCGAATACCCAGATCTAGACACTGGTTGCTATACCCAAGCTCGTCGAGTGTGTCATATAGGTTGGCAATCCGGATCTTGTCCCAGCGTGCCTGCAGCTCCAGGATAGAATCTTGTTTGTCTGATGTTGACATAATGTTTGTTCCTGTGTAATTGTCTTGACAGTGGACTGACGCATGCTAGCGAGACCGCGCGCAGGCGCCGTTTCCGACACTGTACCATAACTCTTACTAAGCAATATCTTCGCCGCGATCGTTACGTGAGTACTGCGGCACAAATTGGGTATTCGCAGGCATTTCGGTATCCTGTGATAACGCGCCTTTTTTAGGCGATCGCTCTGATTCTATTGCTCCCTCTACCTCAGACAGATCCACTTTGGAGCGCTCATGGAACCTACGCTTGCCAAGGAACGAATTCTCAACGCAAATACCCTGACGTCGTGCGGGCACGTAGAAGGTCGGCGCATGATGGTGGAGATACTGGAAGCTGGCATGCAGGCGGCCGACCCCTACTATGCGATGTTGCGGGTTATGCGAGCCGAAGGACGGCAACTCATCTTTGGTGGTGAGCTTTATGAACCGGCGAACGGTCCGCAAAGCGGTGACGAAGTCGTCGATCTGGATGCGACGGGCCGTATCTTCGTTTTCGGCGCCGGCAAAGGCGTTCAGCGCGCGGCCAAGGCCGTAGAGGATCTACTCGGAGGCCGACTAACGGGCGGCCACGTCATTGCCAAACACGGAGAGGAGGCGATCCTTAAGCGAATCGGCGTTACTTTCGGCGCGCATCCCGTCCCCGATGAAGGCTGTGTTGAAGGCTGCCGTCGTATCATCGAGATGTGCGAGGATCTGCAACCGGATGACCTCGCCATTACGGTGATTGGCAACGGAATCGGTTCACTCCTCACTTACCCGGTGGAAGGAGTGTCCCTGAACGATGTTCAACGTACGGTTCATCTCTTTCAGATTGAGCACGGTGGCCCAACTGTCGACCTGATCCCAATCCGTAATCATCTGGATCGGATCAAAGGCGGCCAATTCTCGCGCTATATCCAGCCGGCACGCGCAATCCACATCTTGGCCTTCCATACTGCCCCCTATTCCGCCGTGATGACGAACGCGCGCTACCGCTGGCTACATACAATGCCGGACGAGACGACGCATCAAGATGCTATCGATGCGCTGAAACGATGGGATTGTTGGGAAGAAGCGCCCGCTTCCGTTCGCAACTATCTGATGCATCCGAATCCGGAACAGCAAACGCTGTCCATTGCTGAATTCGAGGCAATGAATTCGCGCGTTTTCTGCCTGTTTCCCAAGGAACTGGCGGTCGTTAACACGGCAGTCGCCAAGGCTAGAGAAATGGGGCTGCGCACCCATATGCTGTACAACAATTACACAATGATGGGCGAGGCGGCACAGGTGGGCAAAGTGATCAGCAACTTGGCGCTTCACTCGGAACTCGATGGGCAACCGTTTACCCCGCCATGTTGTATCGTGGGCGGCGGAGAATTGCTCGTCACCGTGGGCAAGGATGGCGGGATGGGCGGGCGCAACCAAGAGTTCGCCGTCTCCGCAGCGGTGGAGATCGAGGGTTGTCGCCACACCATCATCGGCGCTGTGGATTCCGACGGTACGGACGGGCCGGGCCATCAGTTCGTCGAAGGTCGCGAGGACGTCCCGGTGCTTGCCGGCGGAATTGTCGACGGGGACACGGTACGACGCTCTCGGGAACTCGGCATCGACCTGCGGGACGTATTGAAGCGACATGATACTTCACCCGCGCTTTACCAGCTGGGCGACGGGGTCGAGACCACGATGGCCATGGCGCTAGGTGATCTGAATGTGGCGCTGATACTGGGTCGCAGCACGGCAGAGGAAACAGGACGGGATCGTGATTGGACGTAACGAGTATAGCCGCAACAAAGCCAAAGACTAAGGAAGAACGTATGATATCAGGTTCGACGATTACCGCAGTGACTGCGCGAGAGGTCTTTTCCGACCGGGGCCATCCCGGCGTGGAATGTACTGTCGTGACCGAAAACGGCGCCAAAGGCGTCGCCCTCGTTACCGCCGGCGTTTCGGTTGGTGAATACGAGGTTCAGTTCGCCTACGATGGCGGTGAGAAGTGGGGCGGGCGCGGCGTACAGAAAGCCGTCAGAAACGTCGAGGACATTATCGGTCCTGCCCTTATCGGTTTGGATGCCGGCCGGCAACTCGAAGTGGACCAGGCCATTATCGACGTCGACGGTACAGCCACCAAGTCCAACCTGGGTGGCAACGCAACGGCGAGTGCATCGGCGGCTACGCTGTTCGCGGGTGCTGCGAGCCTGGGCATCCCGTTGTACCAGCACATCGGCGGTGTCAATGCCTGTACCTTACCTGTTCCGGGCGTGATCACACTGATTGGTAGCCACCGCTACGGCGGCGGGGCGCGTTCGGGCGGTAAGCCCAGCTATTCGATGATCTGCTACGGGTTCGAGACTTTTTCCGAAGCGGCGTACAACTGCTGGCTGGTACAGAAAGAGTTCGCGAGGCTCATCGATACCAAGTTCAACATGTACACGAATCGCGGTTGGGGTATTGTGCATCCCGGTATGGTGGAGAGCGACCAGGAGCTGTGGGACCTGATGGTGGACGCCATCGAGAACACCGGGAACGACGGCAAGGTCGGCATCCAGGTCGACGTGGCGGCAGGCACCTATTATGACAAAGGGACGGAGCGCTACGTCGGCATTTTCTCGACTGAGGACAAGACGCGTGATGACATGATGCGCCTCTATGAGGATGCGGTACGCAACTATCCGTTTGTCATTATCGAAGATCCTTTGGATGAGAACGACTATGAGGGCCACGCGCTGCTTACGCGTGAGTTGGGCATTCAGATCGTGGGCGACGACCTTTTCACGACGAATACGGAACGGCTCCAGCAGGGGCTGGACATCGGCGCTGCCAACTGTATGCTGCTCAAGGTGAATCAGATCGGTACGATCTCCGAGGCCTTTGATGCGGTCCGCATGTGCTACGCCAACGGCTATGCAGTGATGCCTTGCGACAGCCGCGGCGAAGGATCGAACATCGCAGATTACTGTGTCGGCCTGAATACGGGCCATCTGCGCGAGGGCGGCGTAGGGGTGGTAGGAAACCGATTCCTCGAGATCGAAGCGGAACTAGGCAGCCGCGCCAAGTTCGCCGGGCGTGCGGGCTTCAAGCCCAATGGCGTAACCCGCGCCGGTTAAGACGCCACTCTACCGCAAATCAGTATTAAAAGGGGGACGGCACACATGTCCGTCCCCCTCGGCGTCAACTAGCCAATCAATTGCCCGTTCGGCGCGTCAGTTAGGGAACCAACCTGCGCCGGTCTTAGAGCACTTGAATTCCTCGGGCGGATCCTCCGCGTCACAACTCATCTGGAAAGATGTGACTGAATCGGGTTCACAGTTGCCCCAGATCTGAATCGTCGGTTCGGTCTGAATCGAGCCCATGTTTGGCGCGTTCCATGCGCCGTTGGACTGGTAACAGGCCGACTGCTGCAGACCTTGTTGGATACACGGTGTATAGTCGCCGTACTCGGTCTGCACGCTGGTTGCCGATTGCGGACCACACTGATCCGGTACGGGTGTCGGCGCCGTTGGGGGTACTGGCGGCGGGACCGGTCCCGGACCGTCCTTCACGTAGTCCCAATCTACGAAGACGTACGCCGTTTCTGTGTACTCACGATAGTACACGGTCACGTGTTGCACGCCCGACGCCGGAAACGAAATTTGTACCACCTGCGTCTTGCCCGACTGATCTTGATTGCGGGTGTCCACATATGTGATCCCGCCGACGATCAGCGTGACCTCATCGTCCGCCGTGGTACTGAATTGATAGGTGCCGGCGTAGAAGTAGATGTCCGCTTCATACCGAGCCGTGAAGTAATCGGCTGGTACGGCGGGTCCCGGAGAACCGTACCCCCAATTGAAGGCAACGTAATCGCTCTGCTCGATCTGTACCGGAGTGCCGGCCCAGTCCTGGTTGTTGTAGTAATAGCCCGTCCACACGTTGCCGCTGGTCGCTATTGCAGTGGGATTGGTGCTGATCTGGCCCAGCACTGTTGCTGCCCCAGCAAATGGTAACAACACCACGACCGCTAGCAGTGCGGCATTCAGGATGCGTCGCATGAGTGTAGCTCCTTTTCCTTGTTCATGCAGCCTTGCCTGCGCCGCTATTCGCCTGCCGGAGCCAGTACATCTGGCTCATCGGTTTGGTCTGTGACGGACAACATGCCTGTGACGGGCGCCTCTGGATTGATGCGACCGACATAGACCGCGTAAAGGCCCTGCGCTGCTCCATTGATATCGATGACCGGATTCAAGTTCGAGCCGTCCGCGGAGTCGTCTGAACACAATACCGACATATCCGGACGGACCACGAGCAGACTCGAATCCCCATCACCTTCGAACATGATACGAAGCGCGTCCGAGGTACCCGTCCAATCGAATGTGTAGCTCGGCGAGCCGGTTACGAGACCGGAACAACTCCGGTTTTCCAGCGGAAGCTGGAAGAGCGGGACGTAGCCGTCGGCAACAATGTCAACTGTTGCCGGCAGGTCAGCCTCGGTGAGCTTGGGGGAATCCGCCAGAGCCATTTGCAGCGTCTGCGCCAAATCCTCAGGCGAGGCAATGGCCGGCGGCTCCGATACAACTTCGGGAATCTGGGCACGCTGAATCAGCGTACCGAGGTTGAACGTGCCCAGGCCCACGTTCGGCTTGGTGGTCAATACCAGAATACCTGGCAGCAGATTACCTTCCGTATAGCTGCCGGCCCAGATGCGATATGTGCCTGTCACCGGATTTGAAATATGTACTACGGGATCCAAGAGTCTTGAATTGGCGTCGTCGTTGCAGAGTGCCTGACCGTCGGGCGTAAGGACGACCAGCGTTGGATCGTCATTGCTGACAAAGAATACTTTGAGGAAGTCAGTCGCGCCCGTCCAGTTCAAGGTGACCACCGGTTCCGTGTTGACAAATCCGGTGCACCCCGGTCCAAGAAGGTCGGCCGGAACCGCACCGCCGGCATTCACACTCATGAAGGTCGGGTCTAGCGGAAATCCGGCCGCAAGATCGAGGGTGAAAAGCGATGCCTCGACGCCCGCCGCGACATCTTTCACGGATCGGAGCTGCAGTCCCTCGGAGCCGTACAGATTTTGGTCATACTGGGTGGCGACCAGCATTCCATCGGTCTGTTGAAAGACGATCACGTTTGGCGCATCGTAGACGCGGTCCGTCTGTCCAGTAACATTTACCGTCAATGTACCATCGGCGTTGCCGGTCCACGTGCCGACCTCTACGATCGCGGGCTCTCCGTTCTGAAATTGTGTCTGCCACGTAAGCGTACCGTCATCGAAAAGTCGAAGCACCATGACACGAGTGCCCCCGCCGGACGCCGCGGGCATGACAGCTACGTACGACTGATAGCCGGTTGCGGCAGGCTGGGCTTTTTCAGCATCGGTAGATGCTGGTTCGCTCACCTGTTCTTCCGTAGCGGGCGGTTCTTGCGGCGCCACCGTAGGTGATTCCTCCGTAGCCGGCGCGGCCAGCGCACGGCCGCTGCAGGCGGTCACCCCAGTGATCAGTAGCGCAAGGGCTGCCAGAAGAAGCAGCCTCTGCCACGAGCGAGTTATCATGAGTATACTTCCTCCACTAATGTTCGTGTGCCCGATGTGAGTGGGCGCTTACGTTTGCCATCGCTAATTGACTTATCCGATCACGCCGGCGGTCACTTATTCCAAGACCGCTGGGCAGCTTCATTATGCCTGACACCGATAGACTGGGCGTAGAGAACTCGCTGGCGGACCTAGTCAAATCATACTTCAGGGCGCACTGATGGTGAAAGTAAGCACTCTGAACATGCGCTTCGTGCGCAGTAACTCGGGTACTATGTACGGTACATACTGCGTACGATATGTATTGGTTTGGAGTTCCCTTATTATCGGCTGCAAACAACGTTCTTTATGGTCGGCGTCTGAAATCGACAGAGAGACTGAGCCGGAAGCACAGGAGGAACCATATGATAAAGGGCAAGAAAATCTATTTGCGGCTAGTGCGTGAAGATGACCTGGCCGTCCTGCATCAACTTCTTAACGACGTAGAAGCCGCCGGAGCGTTCTGGCCCGTGTCGCTGGTACCGGAGGCCACATTGCGCCAGCGTTTCCAGTCGAATGGGATGTGGAGCGACGAACACGGCGAACTCTTGATTTGCGCTGAAGACGACCGCATACTCGGCGAGATAATGTATTTCGCGACTGCTCGCTATATGAGCGAACTGGAGATCGCATACCGCATCTTCCGACCCGAGGATCGGGGCTTCGGCGCTACTACCGAGGCCCTTGGCCTCCTAACGCATTTCCTGTTCAATTTCCGCGAAATAAACCGGTTGCGCCTGATGATTGATCCGGACAACATCGGTTCGCGACGCGTGGCAGAGAAATGCGGATATACGCTTGAAGGAACAACGCGCGGTTGCGTCTTCCACCA
>JBJYXA010000573.1:0-1131 GCA_046259705.1 Caldilineaceae bacterium | reverse complement strand
ATTGAAACTAGCAGGGCCGTCACCGCATCCCAAAATGGTACGGGTTAGGTCTTCGTTATCGAGGTCGAACATGCGACGATACTCGACAAAGGAACGCGCCCAAGGCACGATGTCATCGAGTTTCATGGTGTTCAGTGGATTCCCTGGCCACCATCAACGTGTAACGTGGTACCGGTGATATAGGATGCGTCGTCGCTCGCCAGAAAGAACACAGCCGCAGCGATTTCTTCCGGAGTGCCTAGTCTGCGCAGGATGCAGCCTTGATGGACCAACGATTCCAGTTCTGCCTTGCGAGCATCAGGATCCGCTGCGTGGCCGAAGTGCATCTCCGTGACCGTCCAACCCGGCGCGACGGCGTTCGCTCGGATGCCGTAGGGCGCAAATTCGACCGCCATGGTACGTGTGAGGGCGCCAATACCCGCCTTGGTAGCGTCGTACACCCAGTGTTCAGCACGCGGCCGGAAGGCGCCTTCCGAAGAGATATTGACGATGGCTCCGCCACTTGACTTCATGAGTGGCATGAGTTCCTTGGCCAGCAGCGCGGGGGCGCGCAGATTGACGGCCACCTGGGTATCCCAGTCGTCGTGGTCCGTGTCGACGATCGCGCTTCTGCGCACTATGCCTGCGTTGTTGACCAATGCCTGCAATGAGGGCAACTGTTCCCGAAGCTGCCGGCCAAATCCGGCGATGGAGGCTTCATCGGAAAGATCGACATGCCGAAACTCCGCTCGACCTCGGGTCCCGGTGATCCTCTCGATCACCTGTTGTGCGCGTTCCCCGTCAACGTCGGCAACGATCACATTAGCGCCGGATGCAGCGAAGCGAATTGCGATTGCGGCACCAATACCTGACGCGCCGCCCGTAACGAGTACGTACTTCCCCTGAAAACACATATCATCGCTCCTGATATCGAGTAAAGTTGGCACGGTTAGCCCGGCTATACCGGCGCGCGCTGGCCGGCGGGCACGTGAGGTGGCATTCATGGCTCATCTCGTGAATTGCGCGTAGTCGACAGCGTACGAAATGTGCTCACCACTGTCAACCTCGGGCCTGCCGGCGAGAGGGCATGCAAGCGAGTTTCCGATCTCGCCTGAATTCAAGATGTTGCAAATCACGAAACTTTGGTAAAAT
>JBJYXA010000572.1:0-28279 GCA_046259705.1 Caldilineaceae bacterium | reverse complement strand
AAACCAACCCCTATCCTGCCATGCGCATCGGTTATGTCATGTTGCCCGTGGATACGTCCAGCGTCGAACTGGCGGTCGACGCCACGACCTCTGATAGCGTCGTGCAGCCTGGCGACGTCGTCACCTATACCATCCACGTCACTGACAGCGACGGCAACCCGCAGGCAAATGCGGAGCTAAGCGCAGCCGTGGTCGACAAAGCTGTGCTTTCGTTGAGCGACACCAACAACTCATCGCTACTGGACGCGTTCTACAGCCAGCGCCCGCTCGACGTGGAAACGGGTGCCTCGCTCGTCATCAATCAGGACCGTGTCAGCCAGCAACTTTCCGAGGGCGCCAAGGGTGGTGGCGGCGGTGGAGGCGGTGGACTCGAGGTGCGCAGCGACTTCAGCGACGTGGCCTTCTGGCAGGCGGATCTTCGCACCGACGAGGACGGTATGGTCACCTTCTCGGTTCAATTGCCGGATAGCCTCACCGCCTGGGAGCTGCTGGCCCGGGCCGTAACGGAAGAGACGAAGGTAGGTGAAACGTCTCTCGACGTCGTTGCCACCAAGGAGCTCCAGATTCGGCCCCTCACGCCGCGCTTCCTGACGGACGGTGACCGTCCGTTCCTCGGCGCACAACTCATCAATACCTCGTCTATGACCATTACCGGCGTCATGACCTACTCGGTGAGCGGCGCAATCCTGGCGGGTCAAGAGTCGCAGACATTCGACTTCGGTCTCGTACCAGGGGGTCAAGTCGCACAGACCTGGCCGGCTGAGGTTGCATCGACGGACGGCGTCACAGTTACACCGAACATTGTCATATTGGCTTCGGCGACGGCCCAGGACGACGAAGGTGATTCTTACTCGGACGCCGTCCAGATCACCGTTCCCATTTCTCGCTATGAGTCACCGGAGACTGTGGCCACGTCCGGTGCTGTCCCGCCCGAAGGGGTTACGGAAAGCATACTCCTTCCCGATAGTGCGACCGACCGCGGTAGTCTGGATATTCGCGTCGAACCGGGACTAGCCGGCGGACTGCTGGGCGGTCTGGATTATCTGGAGCACTACCCGTACGACTGCAATGAACAGCTCGTCAGCACGTTCTTGCCCAATCTGATCACCGTGCGTGCCCTGCGCTCGCTGGACATCACCAACCCGGCATTGGAATCCCAGCTTTCGTATCAGTTGGGCATCGCTGTGCAGCGTCTGGTGACTCGCCAGAATCCCGACGGCGGATGGGGTTACTGGACGGGTGAGGAGAGTTCGCCGTTCATCACATCGTATGTGCTGTGGGGCCTGAGCCTGGCCACTGAACTGGGATACTCCATACCCGAATGGGCGATGCAGGGCGCGGTCACCTATCTCGATGCTCACTTCGAAGCGCCGGATGCTATGATGCCGTCGTGGCGACTGAACGAGATGGCCTTCGTCCACTATGTTCTGTCGGAGATGGGCGCGGGAGACCCCGGCCGCGCAAGCACTTTGTATGACGTGCGCGAGGGCCTCGGCGTGTACGGCACGGCGCTGCTGTCCATGGCGCTGGACAACATGAACGAAACGGAAGGGGCCGACCCGCGCGTACAGACTTTGCTCGACGACATCGTTGGAGCGGTCAAACTCAGCGCCACCGGCGCACACTGGGAAGAGGTGGAACCCGACTTCCAAGTGCTCAGCACGGATCTACGATCCACGGCTATAGCCCTCGACGCGCTTACCCGCTTGCGCCCTGACTCACCCCTGTTGCCACAGGTAGTGCGCTGGCTCATGGTCACGCGTGACGCGGGCCACTGGTCCAACACGCAAGAAAACGCGTGGTCCATTATCGCACTCACGGACTGGATGGCGGAGACGCACGAGCTGGAAGCCGATTACGACTGGACCGTGTCGCTGAACGGTGATGAACTGGGAAGTGGCACTGCTCTCCCCGGTGAATTCAACCCTGCCACGGACCTTTCGGTTGCCATCACCGACATGCTACGAGACGAAGCCAACCAACTGGCTTTCTCCAGAACCGGAGATCAGGGGGACCTCTACTACACCACCGCGCTGCGGTATTACCTCGACGCATCCGCGATCGAGGCGATGGACCGCGGCATCGTAGTCAACCGCAGCTTCAAGTTGGCCGATGATACAAGCGGTCAGACGGTCAGTTCCGCCTCGGTGGGCGACGTCATCAGCGTAACGGTCACCATCGTGGCGCCCACCGACCTGCATCAATTGCTGGTCGAGACGCCTATTCCGGCCGGCACGGAGCCTATCGACCCCGGCCTGGCCACCAGCGACAGTCAGTTCTACCAGCCCTCCATGTCTCTCGTTGAGAATGGCAGTGAGTCCCAGGGTTGGTGGCGCCAGTGGATACCGTCGCACGTGGAGTACCGGGACGACAAGGTTGCCTTGTTTACCACCTACCTACCCGCCGGCGTATACGAGTACACCTTCAACGTTCGAGCCACGCTGCCAGGGGAATATCGCGTGCTGCCCGCACACGGCGAGATGATGTACTTCACGGACGTGTGGGGCCGTAGCGACAGCTCGCTCTTCAGCGTAACGCAGTAAGCAGCCAACCGACGTACTCTTGCGCAGGACATCTTGCAGAGACCGTGATCTCTCGCAAGATGTCCTGCCGACGGAGAGGACGCCATCACCCCAATCGTAAGTCACGGACTGCAATTGCCTCCCTCATCTTCGTGTGCACCCAACCTCGAAAATCAGTGAAGGTCTGCCAGATCAGTGTTGATCTGTGTCCCATCTGTCCTATCAATCTCCATACTCGGAACCGCATCGTTCCCAGCGCCCGAAGTTGACGAACCACATCGCCTGCACTAGCATTGGCTCACCCAGCGCTCGGCTGGTCCGTGCACCTATGTCGTGGAAGGAAGCATATGTCTGCCGCCAACGACGTCTCCGCCAAGATCGGCTCGTGTCCAACAAAGCTGCAATCGGTGATCGAAGATTTCCGCAGCGTCGAGCCCAGGGAGCGCCTCGAATACCTGCTCGAATACGCCGACGAACTGCCGGAGTTGCCCGCGAGCTTGGAAGCGGACCGCGATGCTCTGGAACAGGTCCACGAGTGCCAGAGCCCGGTATTCCTGCACACCGACATCGACGGCGACAGCGTGCACTTCTTCTTTGACGTGCCCGTGGAAGCGCCGACCGTGCGCGGCTACGCGGCCATTCTGCAGGAAGGCTTCGATGGCGCTACGCGCCAGGAAGTACTATCCGCGCCAGACGACATTTACATGCTGCTCGGTTTGGGCGATGCCATCAGCCCTTTGCGTCTGCGCGGGCTGCACGCGCTCATGGTCTACGCCAAAAGACAGGTACAACGCGAGCCCTAATGTCCTCCACGGCGCAGTCTACCGAGTGGTCAAAACCGAGAGCTTTGGGCGCCAACGACGTGGCAATGATCGCGACTCTCGTCGTCGTTGATAGCCTACACCTCGTCGTCGGTCGTGCCCTACTGCCCTACCTCCATCCAACCGTCTCCTCCATGTACCTCATGGGGTTTGGCTGTATGGTAGTCGGCGCCTATGCGCTGACGCGCGGCGGCATCTCGCTTGGCGTTCTGCGCGATCACTTCTGGTTCTTCATGGCCATTGGCTTGCTTATCGGCGGCAGCACCGTGCTTACCTTCACCGCAGTGCGCTACATTGACCCCGGCACCGGAGCCATGCTCTCCAAGCTGTCCGTCCTGATCTCCATCGGCCTGGGCGTATTGTGGCTGGGTGAACGTCTGAATCGGAGGCAAATAGCAGGCGCGGCGCTGGCCATCGCGGGTGTGGGCATCATCACGTTTCAGCCAGGCGAGTATCTCCGGCTAGGTTCGTTCCTGGTACTGGCGGGGACCGTTATGTACGCCTTACATACAGCCATTGTCAAGCGCTACGGCGACGGGATCGATTTCCTCAGTTTCTTCTTCTATCGACTTCTGGCCACCACCGCGGTGCTGGTGGCCGTTGTTGCCGTCACGCCCGAGGCGAGTGTCCTGGACGCGCGCGGATGGCGCGTTTGGGCCTTGCTCATCGGAGCGGCGGTCGTTGACGTCGCAATCAGCCGCGGTCTCTTCTACATTGCGTTGCGCCGGTTCACAATGACTATTCATACCATCATTTTGACTCTCAGTCCTGCCGTCACTATCTTGTGGTCTGTATTGCTCTTCGACGCGCTTCCGCGGCCGGCACAGATCGCCGGAGGTCTGCTGGTTCTCGCTGGAGTCATGGTGGCCATGCTGGCGCAGGATTGAGGTGCGCACCGCCAAACCGTCTGCTGGCTTGACCGTGAGAGGCGCTGCTACACACCATCTCTCTCTTCGTGTTCGTCGGATGTTCCACACGTGGAAAATACTGGCGTACCCGCAGCTAGTACCGAATCTGCTATAATCCATATGAATAGTTGACATACTTGGATGGTTTCACCTGTCGGTACCTGGCTGTCGATACTGCCAATCGGTTTTAACGATACGCGTTTCCAGCCTTGTCGCGCTATGCACAGATTTGGCATGTGGTATACATGAACAGACCTGCACAATGAACTGGACTCCGAACCGGGTGGCATTCGACCGCCTGATTGCTGTTCTGTTGGCCGAAGTTGACGCGGCCTTCATAGTAGGCGGAGCGGTACGCGACTATCTGCGCAATCCAGAATCCAAAGTTGCCGACCTGGACGTCGTGATCGCCGAGCGCGCGTTGCCTATCGCACGCAGAGTAGCCGATCGCTTGGGCTGGGCGTATTTCCCAATGGGCACGGGCCACGATGTAGCGAGGCTGGTCTTTCCGGGAGAACAGGGTCCAGCACTCACCTGTGACTTCGC
Source organism: Caldilineaceae bacterium (assembly GCA_046259705.1). Classification (GTDB taxonomy): domain Bacteria; phylum Chloroflexota; class Anaerolineae; order Caldilineales; family Caldilineaceae; genus JASGTU01. The sequence goes on along the minus strand of JBJYXA010000572.1, from coordinate 23,482 downwards.
CGGAATGCGCGGTTTCACCATCGAGGATGACTTGGCCGCCAGAGATTTCACCGTCAACGCTATGGCCATCGTCCTGGCCAGTGGCACGCCACCGCGGTTGCTGGATCCCTACGGCGGACGACAGGATCTGGAAGCAGGCGTGCTCCGGCGCGTTTCGCCCGTAAGCCTGCTACAAGATCCCGTACGCCTGTTGCGGGCCGTGCGACTCATGGTGCAGTTCGATCTAGATATCGATCCGGTGACTCGTTCGCAGGTAGAGAGGTTGACAGAGACCATCAGGCTCACCTCGACCGAGCGCTCTCGCGACGAGCTTTGGAAAATGCTTGCCTCACCCCATCCCCGAGAGGCCATCGAACTGCTGCTAGGGTTTGGACTGCTGCGGTACGTATTTCCGGAAGTCGCAGCCATGCAGGGCGTGCAGCAGAGCCCCCCACACAATCTGGACGTATACCATCACACACTGGCAACCGTTGCCGCAGCGGGCACATTGCGCGACTGGATAGACAAAGGCGTGCAACCGGTAAACGACCCGAACTTGGAACAAATCATCGATTTGCTTCGCCCATTTCAATTTGACCTTATGCGCCACTTCAGCCACCAAGTGGCGTCCGGCCGTGGACGATCCCAATGGCTCGTTTGGCACGCCCTTTTCCACGACACGGGCAAACCCGGCACGGCCTCTCTGGAGGATGCTGGCGAGGAGGCGAGCGCCGTCGCTCAGGATGGTGATGGAAACCGCACTCAGTTGCGGCGCCGTTTTCATGGCCACGAGATTCTCGGCGCAGAGTTGGCGACCCATCGTCTGACGGAGCTACGTTTCAGCAGTACAGAGGTAGCCATGTGCGCGGCCATAGTACGCGCCCATATGCGCCCGCACTTGCTTGACAACAGCTTTGCGACCGGCGAAATCAGCCGTAGGGCGGCATTTCGATTCTTTCGTGATGTAGGCGGAAAGCAGTTCGGCCGCGGCCTCGGCGTGGATACATTAGTTTTGGCGTTGGCCGACTATCTGGCCACGTACGGAGGTCTTCCTCATGCATGGCCAACGTACAGAGCGCATATCGGGCAATTGCTTGAAGATTACTTCGCCGTCGAGCCGGGAAAAACCACAGCGCTTGTTCCGCTCGTGAATGGACACGAGTTGATGCACATTCTGGGCATAGAGCAGGGCGTAGTCGTCGGCAATCTACTTGAGCAAGTCATGGAGGCTCAGGTAGCGGGCGAGGTGAGCACGCGATCCGGAGCCATCGAGTTGGCGCAGCGTCTATATCGCGAGGAGACTAGAATACACTAGCAGCATGGCAGATCCTCGGGCGGACCGCACCAAGAATATGTGTCCGTACCTCGGTACGCGTGACGAGGAAGATAATCCCGCGCCTTGCGTGGATTATCCTAGCTTCGAAAACATGTGCTTCGTCGCTTCGCAGCCGGAAGCCATCTTGCTGACGGACCAAGCTACCTTCTGCCTTTCCAGCGGATATCGACATTGCCCGCGGTTGACCACGGAATTGGATGCTACTGCGGCTCGCAACTCGCGCTCTGCGAGAACAACGGACGCGCCCGATGGTTTTTCTTCTGCCACAGACCGCTCCGATCCGCTCATGAACGCCATTGCGGATATGGAGGAAGCACTGGCAGCGCGGCGGCGCGCACGTGCACGACGCAAGCGACGGCTGGGTTGGATCAGCGCCGCTGCGATTTTCCTTTCGACCTTAGTGTGCGGTGGCCTGCTCGCAGCTTATCTAGGTTGGGAACTGGTGAACCGTGAAACTGCGATCGCGCCGGTCGGTTCTGTTACCACCTTAGCCGAAGCCGCTACGCCTGCTGCACCGCCCATGTACCTGATCGTCACTGCAACTACTGAGCCTGCCGTTGCCGGCGTAGCGCCAGCGTCCTCAACCCGCGCAGACCCGGCCCAATTCCCTGCCGCTGTCACTGCCACACCTGTGCCTGGTGACAGTAGCGTAGTCTCCCAAGCGCCCCAAAGCGTGGACCGCACACAGCTCGGCGTCCAGACAGACGCGCAGTCCGCAGTCGTCACGCCAGTGGTCTCTGCGGTGAATATGCTTGTCCAGATTCCCACCCGACGCCCAACGCCAATCCTGGATCTGGCCATCACGATTCCCACTGTGCCCGAAGCTACGCCCATACCTACCATGACGCCTACGCCGGCCCTGGGTACCCCCGTTGTCATTTTCGCTGCCGAGGACAAGGAGTTGGAATCCGGTGACTGCACGATGGTATCCTGGCACGTGGAGAATGTGCGTGCGGTCTACTACGAGAACTTGGGTGTGGATGGGCACGGTCAGCACGAGGAGTGCGTCCGAGATAAGCCGGGCGACTACACGTTGACCATCGTCCTACCCAATGGCGGCACAGAATACTACACGGTTACGGTCGGACTGATCCTACCCACCGAAACGCCAACACCTACGGCGACGCACGCGCCGTACGTAGAGCCTACAGCCACCTGGACGCCGGTCATACCCACGGATACGCCAACGCCGGACATGCAGTACGGCGTACGATTGAGCGTAGAGGGTGGTCCGGAACACTCCTGTAGCCAGGGTGAGTCCTGTGAGGTAGAGCTACGCCTCACCAATACCAGCCTCGGCATCGACGACATTTCAGTTGAATTCTTGCAGTCCGGGGATTTGGATGTGAACTTGTGTCGGCTGGATGGGGTGTGTTCCGACAGAAAACTCACACTGGCAAGCGTCGGTCCCGGAAACACGGCACTTGTGTTATTGTCGGTTGACGTACCGGACGATGCAGCTGGAATGTCTGAAACCTACGTCGTTAGGGCTATTAGTGAAAGCTCGGGCGGTTCGGCCGCCTCGGACCCGGCCTCAATTACGATTGAAATACAATAACCTGCGCCCACAGTAGAGCGTCAATCGATCCATGTCCATTGTCGTACTAATTTCAGCTATCGGCCTGCTCATCGCCATCAACGCATTCTACGTAGCTGCGGAATTTTCCGTGGTGAGCCTGCGTCGCTCCCGCCTAGCGCAGGAGGCCGAAAGCGGCAATGCCAATGCCTCCTACCTGTTGAAAGTAGTCGGGGATCACCACAGTCTCGACACCTATGTTGCCGCATGCCAGGTCGGTATCACCGTTTCCAGCCTGGCGCTCGGTTTCTACGGCCAAGCGCGCATTCTTGCCTTGCTTGCGCCCGTTATCGGCGAACTCAATGCTGGTATGCGCATTCTGGCGACTTCCATCACCGCAGCCATCATATTGCTCGTGCTCACCACCCTCCAGGTGATTCTGGGCGAACTGCTACCCAAGAACGTAGGACTCTTGCACCCTGAGAGTCTGGCGCTTATGACCGCGCCCGGCATGCGCTGGTCTACCCGCGTCCTGCGACCCCTGATCTGGTTGTTCAACGGCAGCGGTAGATTGGTGTTGCGCCTGATGGGCGCGGACTCTGTCGCCGAACATGCTCACATACATTCATCGGACGAAATCGAGATCCTTGTCGAGGAAAGCAGCGCCGGCGGCGTCCTGGATGCGGACGAACGGCGGCTTCTCGTCAACACGCTTCGCCTACGCAATGTGACCGCGCAGCGCGCCATGATCCCTCGTAACAGTATGCTGGCCGGTCCCGTCACAGCCAGCTGCACAGAATTGCTCGCGCTGCTGGCGGAATCGCCCTACTCCCGTCTTCCTGTCTACTCGGAAAACATTGATTCTATCATCGGAGCGCTTCACATCAAGGACCTGTTGTGCGCTGTTTGGGCCAACGTCGATACGGCTGCGGCCGACCAGGGCACGCTGGAAGACTACCTGAGGCCGGTCTTGTTCGTACCCGAATCGGCCGACGCCGACGAGGTGATGCGCCTCTTGCAAGAAGAGCATCAGATCCTGGCTATCGTGGTGGATGAATATGGCGGTACCGCAGGCATGATCACGCTGGAGGACCTGATCGAGGAGATTACCGGCGATTTTGACGACGAGTTCGACGTCGCATCTCCGGCGCTGGAACTCACGCCCGACAACTGGCTGCGCGTGCGCGGCGATGTTCCCGTGGAAGATGTAGTGGAACTGCTGGACGTCGACTTCGATGCCAGCGGAGTGGAAACTGTCGGAGGGCTTGTGCTTAGCGCAGCCGGACGCATTCCTGCTGCTGGCGATGTCGTCGATGTTCAAGGCATCCGGATTCGCGTAGACCGCGTGGCCGGGAATCGCATCATGTTCGTGAGCGTGCCCCTTTCACCGGAGCAAAGGGTGCTCATCTCAGCCTATCTGGAAGAGCAATAGGTGCGCTCGTGGAATACGTCACGCCCGTCATTGTAGTAACCATCTTGATCGCATTGAACGGTCTTTTCGTGGCCGCAGAATTCGCCATAGCGGGCTCATCGCGGCCGCGCATGGCCTTCCTGGCTGAAGAAGGCTCTACCGCGGCCACGCATATTTTGGAGATCGTTTCGGACCGGCAGAAGACGAGTGAGTACCTTTCCACAGCCCAGGTGGGCATCACCATCGCCAGCCTGGGGCTCGGCATGTATGGCGAACCGACAATTGCCCGCTGGTTGCTTCCCGTGCTCGAACAGTATGGCGTTCACAATGAAGCGCTCGCGCACACGATTGCCACCGTGGTCACTGTGGGTCTGCTAACCTACCTCCATGTCGTGCTCGGCGAAATGGTGCCCAAGTCATTGTCGCTACAGGGCCCGGATCGGGCCGCTATCGCGCTGTACCCGTTTATGTCTCTGACTCAGAAGATTTTCCATCCGCTCACTGTCGTGCTCAATTGGGTCGGCAATCGCCTGCTTGCGGTTCTGCGCATGCCGCAGAGTAACGTGGAGGCGCACCTAGCCACGCCGGCAGACCTGTCGTATATTCTCGAGGAAAGCTTGGAAGGTGGATACCTGGAGCCCTCGGAGCAGGTTTTCTTGGAGAACGTCATTGATTTCCACGAGCGCACCGTGGGCAAAGTGATGACGCCGCGCACACGTATGGTCGCGCTGCCGTTGGACGCCGACCTGCAGACCGTTATGGAACTCGTTTGCAGTCAACGCAACTCACGATTTCCCGTGTACCGCGAAACACGCGATGAGATCGTGGGGGTACTGCACTTGAAAGACCTGGCGCGTTCGTTCGTTGCCGACGGCCATCTCGGCACCTTTGAAGACATCATCAGGCCCCCGATCTTTGTGCCCGAGTCACTTCCCTTGGATGAGATGCTGGCCCAGTTTCGCGATGACCGCCAGCAGATCGCCATAGTCGTAGACGAGTACGGCGGCACTGCAGGTCTTGTGACCATGGAGGATTTGGCTGAGGAAATCATCGGCGAAATCCAGGATGAATACGACGAGGAGGTGGAACCGTTCGAGCAGATCTCACCGGGCGAGCTTCGTGTTCGCGGTGATCTCCTCCTCGATGAACTTGATCAGCACTTTGACATCTTTGTGGACACCGGCGATGCTGTGACCGTGGGCGGGTTGTTCATGTCCGAGTTGGGTCGAGTCCCTCGCGCCGGTGACCGCCTGGAATATGGCGGCCTCACCTTCACGGTGGAGTCGATGCAAGGCCTTGCAGTAGAAACAGCCATCGTAGAGTTTTCTGACGAACCGGAAGACAATCAAGATGAGGAAGAACGCGCTTAGGGAGACGTCGAGGCGTCCATTGGTCAAGCGTCCTGGCCTGCGGTATTCTATCCCCCACGGGTCAATATCCCCCGGCTATCTGGCTTAAGTATGAACCCTTCATCATTTTATTCTGGACTGCAAAGGTGAACTGGTCCGCATTGGTATAGAATCAACTCTTAAGCGGTGCCGTACTTAAGTGAAAAGATCAGGAGCTTGCGCCGTCTCACCAAGTGCAATTCTGTACTTTGCGCCTGACTCCTCTGGGCCGGCCAACGGTTGGCAAGAAAGCGTGCATTATGAGTGGTCAATACACGGACAGCATTCGGGAGTCACTGCTACGTCTCGATTTCACGCCCATGCGCGTGACCGAAGAGGTCGGCGCGGCGGAACCTGCCATCAACGACTCCCTGCGCAAGCTCTCTCGTGCGCGTGTCGCCTTGATTCTGAGGCAATTGAGAGCTGCGCATGGCCTATCCTATGCACAGGTGCAGACCGATACAGGACTATCCCAGCAGCTGCTATTTGATATGGAATTCGGTGACGCCAGGCTGACGCTCGACCAGTTGATCAGGCTGGCCGATTGCTACAATATATCGGTCGACGATATCCTGGGTATCAACATCGAGTAGATCGCACATGCGGGCCTTCCCTCTCCTGCGCTGAGCTCTCCCAAACCATCTATGAAGCTCGAGATCCAGCTCGCCGTCCAAAAGATCAACAAATATGCCTCCGGCGAAAGTGGAGATACCGTCGAGGTGGTCGAGCGACCAAATGGCGGAATCAGCATCGTGATGGCCGACGGTCAGCGCAGCGGGCGCAGCGCGAAAACGATTAGCAATATCGTCGTGCGCAAGGCCATAAGCCTCATTGCCGAAGGTGTGCGCGACGGAGCCGTGGCCCGCGCCACACACGACTATCTGAGGACCCACCGCGGTGGCAAGGTCAGCGCCGAATTGATCATTGTAAGCGCCGACCTGGCGACCAATACGATCGTCGTCAGCCGCAACGCTCGCTGTCCCATTCTCGTCCGCCGCCACGATGATGTATGTTGGCTCAATAGCGCAAGCGACGCTATCGGCATCTACACCAATACCAAGCCCGCCATCGACCAGTTCCCTCTCGAGGCCGAGCTAGCGTTAGTGGCTTTCACGGACGGCGTTTGGAGTTCGGGCCCGCAGGCGGCGGGTAATGTGGACGTGGAGGTGATTCTGCGCCGCGTCGATCCGGAGTTCACGAAGGGAGCGGACGAGGTCGCCGCTGCGATCCTCGCCGAGGCGCTGGAGCGTGACGATGGCCGGCCCAGAGACGATGCCGCCGTCGTCGTGATGAAGACTGTCGCACAGACCGTCGTAAGCGAGGTGCGGACTCTTGCCATGAGCTTTCCTATCTAGTACGGCTCACGTTCTGGACCCGCTTCGGGTGTGGCGTCCCCCGCCAGGTGTCGGCAGCGCATTGAACACTGTACCCTTACCCATCATCAAGGTCGTCGGAACTAGCGCCAGCGGAAAATCGACGCTGGTCGCCTGTCTACGCCGCCTTGGCTACGATGCCCGGCCGGTGAGCCAGGAGCATAGTGAGGTGCCTGATCTATGGCAGCGCTTCGATAAGCCCTATGTGCTCATATTTCTGCAAGCCAGCTTGGCGGCGCAACGTGCTCGCCGGCCCGGCCAGCAACGCGACTATAGTGAGCTTGTGCGCGAACAGACAAGGCTGGCAAATGCTCGAGATGCCGCCGATCTTCGTGTGGATACGTCCGCACTCGACGCAAAGCAGGTGTGCGAAGTGGTCGTCACATTTCTAGACAAAATCGGCGTAAAGCACGCTGATGAGCCCCTTGCGCCTGTGAGGGCAACCGGTTCATCCAAGCCTACGTCCCCATAAATCCAAATATCACCGACCGGATTCTCATGGATACCATCACAATGAAAGATATCTCACCGCTCCCGCAAGTGACTCTTGGCCAGGCTATCGATCCAGACCTTGCGGCCCGACTCGAAGAGGTATACGGGGATGAGCACGTCGTTCAGAGCGTCCGATACCAAGAAGCGCTGGAGATGTTCCGGGATCGCTTCGGTCCGGGCGTCGCAACGCTTTTTCGTGCGCCCGGTCGCATCAATCTCATCGGCGGCCACACGGATTACAACCACGGTTATGTGCTGCCGGTCGCGCTCAGCCGCGACCTGTTACTCATCGCGAGACCTCGCAGCGACGCTATCGTGCGCCTGAAGAACTTCGAAGACTCGTTCCCGGACGGCGAGTTCGTCATCAGTAACGCTATACCGAAGTCGCAGTCGCTGGCCTGGACCAATTACATCCGCGGCGCCGCAACGGTACTGGCCGAACGGGCGCCGGGTGCAGTTAAGGGCATGGACTGTCTGGTGGTCGGCGCTGAACCGTATGGGATTCCGCGTGGTTCCGGTCTGAGTTCGTCGACGGCGCTGACCGTAGCCGCTACCATGGCGCTTGCCTACTTTGCCGCGCTGGATCTGACTCGCGAGACGCTCATTAAGCTAGCCTCCGACGCCGAGTGGTATGTAGGGACACGCGGCGGAATCATGGACCAATACGCGTCGCTTTTCGCCCAGCGCAACCATGCGCTCTTCCTGGATTGCAGGCCGCACGACGATGGGACATATGCGACCCGGGTAGTGCCGCTGCCGGAGGATTATGACATTATCGTCGCCGAGAGCGGCGTACGCCACGACAATGTCCGAGGCGGCTACAACAGGCGCGTCGCCGCCTGCAGGTCAGGCGTAGGCTTTCTGCATGAGAAGTGGCCCGAAGCAACCCATATCCGCGATCTGGAATCGGTGGACTGGGAGGAGATCGAGCCTCTTCTGCCCGAAGAACTCACCGTAGGCGACGCGCTGGACGCCGGTTTCGATGTTGGCGATATACCCGGCCTGTGCGCCCAAGATACGCTGCAGGTGCGCGCCTGCTGTCGCCACGTCTGGCAGGAGAACCGCCGCGTAATCGAAGCGTTCGACGCACTGAGCCACGGTGACGTGGCAAGGGCCGGGAAGCTGATTTCCACAGCCCATACCAGTGCCCGCGACAACTATGATATCAGTTTCATGGAGATGGAGACGCTTGTCGCCGCCGCCTCTACAGTCGAAGGCGTCATGGGGGGACGCATCACCGGCGCTGGCTGGGGTGGCTGTGGCGTATTCCTCGCACAGCGCAGCGCCACCCATGCGCTCCGGTCCACACTGGAGCGGATATTTGAGGAACGCCACGGCCGCAAGCCGGCCATCTTCCTCTGCCAATCAGGTTCCGCTGCGGGCCACTTGGCCACGGTTATGGTCTAGCCTGTGGTCAGAATGTACTTGAACAATCCACGCGAGGTCTAGGAAACATGACTACGGTAGCCGCAACCATTGCCGCCGCGCTCGCAGATTCGGGCGTCGAGCGCGTGTTCGGATTGCCCGGCGGCGAAATCGTCGAGCTGCTTGACGAGGTTCGCAAACAAGGCATCGACTTTGTGCTCGTTCGTAACGAATCCTCTGCGCTCTTCATGGCCGACGCCTACGCGCGAGCGACCGGCCGGCCGGCCGTATGCATGACCACGCTTGGGCCCGGAGCCGCCAACGCGGTAATGGGCGTGGCCCACTGCTATCTGGACCGTTCGCCAGTGCTGATATTCACGGCGCAGAAGCCACAGTCGCTTCTGCCCGATTATACGCATCAGGTCATCGACCAACATGCCCTGTTCGCCCCCATCACCAAGGCCACCGTGAAAATTCAACCGGGCAACGCACACAGTGCGATCCCGGACGCTCTGAACCTGGCCGTCGAGGGCCGCCCTGGCCCGGTTCATCTGCAGGTGAGCACAGAGGACGCCGTTGCCGAGACCACGGCGGATGGTGGCGCGGGCAGCCCATTCGTACCACACAAGCCCACACCCGTGGCGGCGCACGAACTGGCAAGCGCACAAGAGATTTTGTCGGGTGCTCGGCGCCCGCTCATCGTCGCCGGCCTCGGTGTGGAGCCGCAGCGGCCATATGCGGCGATCCGCGCCCTTGCCGAATCCGTCGGTGCGCCCGTCGTCGTCACGCCCAAGGCCAAGGGCGCGCTGGCCGCCGACCATCCGCTAAGCGCCGGCACCATTGGCCTGACCAGCACGGATCCGGTATACGATCTGCTTGAGGAAGCCGATTGCGTGGTCGCCGTCGGCTTCGACGTGGTGGAGTTGGTGAAGCCTTGGACGTGGGATAGGCCCTTCATCTGGGTCGCGCCATGGTCAAATGAAGACCCGCGCCTTAACGCAAGCAATGAGTTGGTCGGTGACATGTCGAGCGCCCTCTTCGCTCTGGCCGATGTCGTTGCAGAGAAGGACGTGTCTTGGGGAGAGGCACGCGTTGGCGAATTCCTGGGAAGGCCGCTCGCCGCCCCGCCTCCCATGCAAAGCGGCACATTGTCTCCACAGGCGGTGCTGCGCGTCATGCGCGAGGTCGCCCAACGCGACGCTTTCCTGGCTGTAGATGTGGGCGCCCACAAGATATACAGCTCGCTGGCGTGGCCCGCCTACGAACCCAACCGATTTCTGCTCTCAAATGGGCTTTCTTCTATGAGCTATGCGTTGCCTGCGGCCATCGGTGCCGCCTTGGCTGCGCCAAGGTCACAGGTCCTATGTCTCACCGGTGACGCCGGCCTGGCCATGAACATGGGTGAACTTGGCGTGCTTAGGGAACGCAATCTGCCGGTTGTCGTGATCGTGTTGAGCGATGGCGCGATTGACCTGATCCGTTCGCATCAGCGGCGCGCGGGAAAGCCGGTATTTGCCACCGAGTTCAGTCCGCCTAATCACGCCCAAATCGGTGCAGCCTTCGGGCTTGCCGCGCGACGCGTCGAAGACGAGGACGCTCTCTCGTCGGCGCTGGCCCAATTCCTTGACGCGCAGAGTCCCGCGTTGATCGAGGTCATACTGGACCCTACCGGCTACCCGACAACCCCCAAATCCAAATGAGGCAAAGCCGGACCTTGCTTCGGACCTGTTCACAAGAATCGGTGAACCTTGCACGGGCATCTTGCATTGACTTAGTCGAAAGGACAGCAAACGATGGAACTCGAAGGAGCGGTGGCACTGGTCACAGGCGGCGGATCTGGCATTGGACGCGCAACGGCAATTGCATTGGCGGATGCAGGTGCGCGAGTCGTCATCACCGGCAGACGCGAGGATCCGCTGCGCGACACTGCCGCAGCCGCAAATAGCAATCAGCCGGTACGCTATCGCGTGGCAGACCTGGCCGAAGCCGAACAGGTCTCGGACCTAGTCGTCTGGGCTGAAGAGCAAGTTGGACCCATCAACCTGCTGGTCAACAATGCCGGCGTAAATGTTCGCGACCGCGCATTGCAGTCAATGTCCGTCGCCGAGTGGGAATATGTGATGCAGGTGAACGCCAACGGCGCGTACTATGTCGTGCACGCCGTGCTGCCTTCCATGCGCAGTCATGGCGGCGGGCTGATAATCAACATCTCGTCGATGGCCGGCGTGCGCGCCGGAAGCATATCGGGCGCGGCCTATAGCGCATCCAAGCACGCACTGAACGCGCTCACGGAAGTCATCAACGAGGAAGAAGGAAAGAATGGCATTTACGCCACCGCCATCTGCCCAGGCGCAGTCGATACGCCGATCCTGGACAATCGACCCGTCGTCCCCAGCCCGGAGCAGCGGGCGCGTATCTTGCAGCCAGAGGACGTGGCGGCCGCCGTACTCTTCGTGGCCACCCTGCCAAAGCGTGCGCATGTGCCCGAACTGCATATCGTGCCCGCTCCACAATAGTTGCCAGAGCCTTGACAATCCCGGGACCTGCCCATATACTGTGCGCAATTGAGCGTCGCGCTTTCGGCGTGAGCAAAAACGGAGCACCGGAGGAGTACCTGTCTTCCGCCCGCAGAGAGCCGGGACCAGCGGCTGAAAGTCCCGGTGGGTCGAGAAACAGGGAAGGTCGCCGGGAAGGTTGTTGGGCTCAGCGGGTGTAGCTGCAAGTCACGTCAAGTAGCTATGCACTTACCCGCAGGTTCAAACGGTAGGGACCGTTATCTCCCGTGAGTGGTCCGAGCGTTCGCTCGGTCAACCAAGGTGGTACCGCGGAGTCACTTCGTCCTTGAGACAAAGGCTCCGTTTTTTTGTTGTGTTGCGCATTTACGGGACGCTACTGGATTAGGGGTCAATAAAGGCCCTTCAGTTTGTTAGGATAAGTGTGAAATGACAGAGGTTATGACCGGCATGCCGAAGGCGTACGATCATCATGAGGTGGAGACGGCTCTCTACGATTGGTGGGAGCAGCAGGGCTACTTCAGCCCCGATACACAGGTCGAACTCGGCCAGACGGTAGCAGGCGCCCGTCCCTTTGTCATCTCCATGCCCCCGCCTAACGTGACAGGCGCGCTGCACCTAGGCCACGCCATCACCAGCAGCGTAGAAGATATGCTTATTCGCTATCACCGCATGTTGGGTGACCCGACGCTGTGGGTGCCTGGCAGTGACCATGCCGGCATCGCCACACAGAACGTGGTGGAACGCCAGCTCGAACGGCAGGGCACAAACCGCCACGAAATCGGTAGAGAAGCGTTTGTGCAAGAGGTGTGGGACTGGAAGGATGAGTATCATGGCCGCATTACGTCGCAGCAGAAGCGCATGGGAATCTCGTGCGATTGGCGACGCGAGCGCTTCACTCTCGACGACGGTCTCAGTGAAGCGGTGCTGGAGACGTTCATACAGCTTTACAACGAGGGCTTGATCTACCGCGCTAACTATCTGGTGAATTGGTGCCCGCGCTGTACGAGCGCGATCAGCGATCTTGAAGTGGAGTACGAGGAGGAGCAGGGTAAATTCTACACCTTTCGCTACCCCCTTACGGATGGCGGATATCTCGAGGTTAGCACGACGCGGCCGGAGACCATCCTCGGCGACACCGCGGTCGCAGTGCATCCGGAGGATGAACGGTACCGCGAAGTGGTAGGCAAGACGGCCATCGTCCCAATACTCAACCGTGAAATCCCGGTTATCGCCGACGAGTATGTGGACCCGGAATTTGGAACGGGCGCGCTTAAGGTGACGCCGGGCCATGATCCAAATGATTACGAGATCGGCAAGCGGCATGACCTGCCCATGATCAATATCATGAACAAGGATGGTTCGCTCAACGAGGAAGCGGGACCGTATGCTGGTCTAGACAGGTATGAAGCGCGCGAACGCCTTTGGAAAGACATGGAGGCAGCTGGGCTGACCGTCAGCGTGGAAGAGCGTGCCCATCAGGTGGGCCATTGCCAGCGCTGTCATACAGTGGTCGAACCGCTTCTGAGCGTGCAGTGGTGGGTGCGCACAAAGCCACTGGCCGAACCCGCGATCGAAGCGGTGCGCTCCGGCGCTATCGAGATCGTTCCCGCGCGTTTTGAAAAGGTCTACTACCATTGGATGGAGAATATCCGTGACTGGTGTATCAGCCGCCAACTCTGGTGGGGGCACCGCATCCCCATCTGGTATGGACCGGACAGCCATACCTTCGCTGCCCGCAACGAAAGCGAGGCACAGGAACAGGCCATCGCACATTATGGCGAGTCCGTGGCGTTAGAACAGGACCCGGACGTGCTGGACACTTGGTTCTCCAGCGGGCTCTGGCCGTTCAGTACGCTGGGTTGGCCCGAAAATACAGAGGACCTGGAGACCTACTACCCGACCACCGTCATGGAGACAGGCTACGACATCCTCTTTTTCTGGGTGGCGCGTATGGTCATGCTTGGAATCAAGTGCACGGGCGACATTCCATTTAGGCACGTCTACCTTCACGGGTTGGTCCGCGATGAACAGGGCCGCAAAATGAGCAAAAGCCTTGGCAATGCGCTCGACCCGCTAGACCTCATCGCCGATTACGGCGCCGACGCGCTGCGCTTCTCTCTGCTTACCGGCAGCACGCCCGGCAACGACATGAAGCTGAGTGTCACCCGCATCGAAGCCAACCGCAACTTCGCCAACAAGATGTGGAACGCGGCCCGTTTCGTGATCATGAACTTGGAAGGATACGAACCCGAGATCGAAACGAAGCCCGACCGCTTCGATACCACCTACGCGCTGCCGCCTGACGACCGTCGATCGCTAGCCGACCGTTGGATCCTAAGCAGGCTCCAGTTCACTCGTGACGAGGTCACCCGCCTGATCGATGGCTGGCAGCTCGGTGAGGCTGGACGGCATCTCTACGAGTTCATGTGGAGCGAATACTGTGACTGGTACATCGAGGCTGCCAAGACCAGGTTGTACGAAGGCAGTGAGCAAGAGGCTGGCGATACGCGACAGGTGTTGGCGTATGTGCTCGAACAGAGTCTGCGCATGTTGCATCCCTTCATGCCCTTTGTGACGGAGAGCATATGGCAGAATTTGCCTGGCCTGGACATTCAAGACCGCGCCCTGATCGTCAGCCGCTGGCCCGGGATGACGACCTTGCGAGAAGAGGACGCGGAAACTGCTTTCGGGCAGTTGCAGGAGGCGGTGCGCGCCATCCGCAATGCGCGCAGCGAATACAACGTGGAGCCGGGTCGAAGAATCGTTGCCTTCTTCAGCGCAGGACCGTACGAGCGTCTGTTTGAAGAGAATCTCGGCGTCATCGCGAACCTAGCGCGGCTGTCATCGAACGATACTGTCATCGGGGCCGACCTGGCGGCTCCGGAGAAATCCGTTTCCCTTGCCGTTGGCGGCGTTATCGTGTACCTGCCCCTTGCTGGCATGGTGGACGTAGAGGCTGAACGGGCCCGTATCGGCAATGAAATGGCCAAGACCGATGAGCAGATAGAACGTAGCCGATCTCTGCTCGACAATCCAGGTTTCACCAGCAAAGCGCCGGAGGCCGTCGTTACACGCGAAAAGGAGAAGCTAGAGCAATTGATTGATCGGCGCCGGCAGCTTGCCGAAAACCTTCAGGAACTCTAGCGGACTGCCGGCGCACGTCTGTACCGCGAGCATCCAGTATCCGTGCCCGCGGTACACCGGCGTTTTGGACTTCCATCGGACCTGCAGCAAAACGTTTCCAAAATTGAAAAACATTTTGACATCACTATGACCCTATGCTATAGTCCGTTCCCGATTGTGGATGGTTTCACACACCAATATCTTACTGGTCTGCACCTCCGTTACACTGGACGGTAAAGTGTTTTGGTAGACCAGCGAAACCACTGGCGTTTCGCGATACGTTTGTTATTGCATTCGCCTGCGGTAATCGTACTAAGGAGCTCAACCACTGATGGCGGACAAGATCTCGGATTTGTCCGGCGAAGAACGCGAGCAGCGCATCGCCGAACTGAAACGCAAGATGCAGGAATCCGCCAAGCGCAACCAGGCCGCTCACCGTGGAGAACCCACTGAGGCGCCGCCTGCCCCTGCGAAGCCGGCGCCGGTTACCGATGATGCCGCCGCTCCAGCAGATGAAACCGCTGATGTGGCAACAGCCACAGCCGAAGTAGCCGTGCCGGAAACAAAGAGTCCGCCTCCCAAGCGAGTTTCCAGTCCGGCCACCAGGAAACCCGCTGGCGCTGCGCCGGTCGCTCCGGCAGCGCCCTCTACCAACGGTAGTACGCCGAAACCCAGCGCCGAACCGGAAGGCGCCACCAAATCCGATATGAATCGCCGCGAGTTCCTCACCTATGCGTGGGGCGCGGCCTTGGGTCTCCTCGCCCTAGAGGGTGGCGTCTTGGCTTTTCAATTCATGTACCCGCGTTTTAAGGCTGGTGAGTTCGGCGGTGTTTTCACCGTCGGTCCGGAGAGCGCACTCCCTGCGCCTACGGCCGCGCCGCAGCCCAATCCGGCCGGCAAATTCTGGTTGGTAACCACCGAGGAAAACGAACCGAAAGCCTTGTACATGGTATGCACCCACCTGGGATGCCTGTATCAGTGGGTAGAATCTAACTTCCGATTCGAATGCCCATGCCATGGTTCGAAGTACACACATGACGGATTCTATATCGAGGGACCCGCCCCGCGTTCACTGGACTATTTCGAGACGGATATCGTCGACGGCATAGTCATGGTGGATACAGGCAGCCGCACGCTTGGCATACCGGCCAGCGAATCGCCGGCGAACGCCGCGAATAACGCCTAGGTTTTCGTACCACACGCTGCACGTGACGAAACGGAGCTGAAATGGCCGTACAACCAGAGGCCCAGAAGAAGGGCATTGTACACTCAGTATTGGGCATCGCCGACGATGTGTTTACCCGCGTAACCGCCGGTATCGACGCAGGTGAGTTTCGGCGCATGCTGCGGGGCGAAGCGCCAGGGAGACCGAATCCCAGGCTCAAACCCCATTCCGAGTCGTTCCTGCTTCACATCAAGCCGACCTACTATCACGAGAGCGTCACACGCTTTGCCCACACATTCCGCTTAGGTCTGTTGTCGACATACTTGTTCGTCGTAGAAACCATCACCGGCATCTTTCTCATGATATGGTATGCGCCTTCTCCCGATCGAGCGTATACCGATATGATTCGGCTCCTCAGCAGTGTCCCCGCGGGCCAGTTTATGCGCGATGTGCATCGATTGGGCGCAGAGATGATGGTGGCCATCGTCACATTACATATGGTGCGAACTTACCTAACGGGCAGCTATAAGAAGCCGCGCCAGTTTACATGGCTTTCCGGTGTAATTCTGCTGGTGATAACGCTTTTTCTCAGCTTCTCTGGATACCTTCTGCCCTGGGATCAATTGGCATTCTGGGCGGTCACCATAGGTACATCCATGGCAGAAGCGGTGCCGCCACAAATCGTGGGCGAGACTGTCAACCTGCTCGCTCGTGGCGCGCCCGATATCGGCGCCAATGGCTTGCTGCGGTTCTATCTGCTGCATGTCTTCTTCTTGCCAATCCTGCTGATCCTTTTCTTCTTTGTTCATTACTATAAGGTAGTGCACTTTGGTATTAGCCTGCCCGCGAACGAAGAGGAAGTGGGGGAGGATACGGCCAACAAGGTACCCGCCGACCGGCGCGTCTACTATCTGCCCGACGTCTTCACGGATGAAGCCGTTTTCTTGACCGCTGTCACGACCCTGATGGTGTTCCTCACCGTCTTCTTCTTCCAAGCGCCGCTGGAGTCCATCGCGAATCCACGGGCGACGCCATTGCATACAGTAGCGCCATGGTACTTCTACTGGCTGCAGGGCATGCTGAAGATTGCCGACAAGACAATTGCAGGCGTTTTCGTGCCCGGCATTCTGTTGGTTCTCCTGGCGGCCATCCCGTATCTGGATCGCAACCCGAGCCGCCGAGCGAAGGACAGGCGCGTCGCCATTATCAGCGGCGTGATCGCCGGCGTCGTCATGATCATCTTGAGTTGGATGGGCACGCCGCACTATGCGGTCCAGGCCGCTCCGGCCGTGGAAATCGTCCAAGAGCTGATGCCTGAGGAGGGCGCTGGCTTAGTACGCGAGATGGGATATGCGCATCTACCCATCGGAGCATTCGATACGCGTGACGATATCGAGTTCGAGGATGAACATTTCGCTGAATTAATGGCGGAGTTCAAGGACGGGGTCGCCCACTTTGATGAAATGGACCCGGATTTCAACAATGCCTACGGCATCCTTGATATCAGTCAGAATCAGGAAGACCTAAAGAAGATTGCTTGGACGATTAACTGGATCAGTGCTGATGGCCAAGAGGATACGTTCAGTAAAGTCTTCTTCCTGCACCAGAATTCGATGTACTGGGAGCAATACGGACTGAAGGACTTCAGCCGCATGCTGCCCCAATTGAACGCGGAGTAAACCTCGCATGCATAAGCCGTGGTACTCACGCTTGTACGTCAAAGCGCCGGCGTTGAAGATATTGATAGGTATCTTTGCCGTAGGCGGAGGTATTGTGCTGCTCACCTTGCTACTCTTGCTGGAACCGGCCAGAATGGAAGCCCAGACGGAGAACTGGGACGGGCGAGCCATTGAAAAGGGCGCCGACATTTTCGTCAACAACTGTGCCAGTTGCCATGGCGTCAACGGCCAGGGCAACCCCGGACCCGCGCTCAACAGCCGCTACTTCTTTACCCAGCGCCTGGACGACGTCGGCTTCACGGGCAGCATAGAAGACTATATTGCCCTCACCGTCAATTCCGGGCGGCCGAGCAAGCACAACCCACAGTGGGGTGGGCTCGTCATGGCGACCTGGGGTGAGGCCTTTGGTGGCCCCCTGCGCATGGACCAGGTAGAAAACGTGGCCCATTATATCGCTAACTGGGAATCGACCGCGGTGAATCAGACTATGGAAGAGGATCCGTGGATTCCCTTCCAGGACGTGACGCCTAAGGTGCCTATCGAGCAAGTCTATCAGGAAGAAGGTGCGGGCCCGGTAGAACCTGCGCCCGCCCGGCCGCCAGAAGAACTCTTCACGAGCATGGGCTGTGTAGCCTGCCATAATCGGGCGTTGCCGCAGACAGACACGGAACGTGGTCCGGTAGCTCCGAACTTGGGCAATCTCGCAGAGACGGCGGGCAATTTCGTCGAAGGCATGTCGGCCGAGGAATATGTCCACCAAAGCATAGTCGACCCCAACGCCTATATCGTAGAGGGCTACAACCCGAACGTGATGCCACAGACCTTTGCGCAACAGATGACTGAAGAAGAGATCAACAGTCTGGTCGAATGGCTTTTGAGCCCGAGCCAGTAAGCTAGGCAGTTGACCCTGGTTGAATCCGAAGGACACCTGTCGTGCGACAGGTGTCCTTTCTATGCGGGGGTAGCATCGAAATCGAACAGAACAGCGCGCAGCCCAAGTCACAACCGCTCACCGTCGACCCGCTCTACTATGGCACGGTCATCGCATTCGCACTCTTGACCACTGCGCTGCCTGCCGTGCTTGCTCAGCCGCGGTTTTTGCCTATCGCGCAGGCAGTGGCGCTTACGGTCTTCCTGGCCATCCCCCTGCGCGCCGGCTACTGGCGGAGGGCCATCTGGGTGATGACGGTTTTCCTGATTACGGCATTTGCCGTGATAGCATCACTAACCTACTGGATACCCCAACAGATCGAGGCTTCGATACCCAGCGGCTTCGCGCTGCGTTCCGACCTGGTGGCCTGGTCCTTTGGCGTCGGTCTGTGGCCAGGTTCACCGCAGACAGCCCCTTTTTCTCAGTTGGTAGAGTTTGCCGGCGCTTGTCTCGGCGCATTGATCACCGCTGGGCTTGCGGGCAACTGGTTTCTCGTACGTGCGGTTGACTCGACCGGCTTTAGCGCCGGACTACTGGCCCGAACACTCGCCGGACCGTTGGGATTCTTGCTCTCCATGCCGGTGTGGCGGGCGTTGTGGATCGGCGGGTTAGCGGGTTCTGTGATACTGTTGTCGCAGCCGATCCTCAGTGGACGTTGGTCTCCCCGTTACTATCTAGCCAACCAGCGAGCCCTGGTGCTATGGTCCGCAATCCTGCTGGTTCTGGGATTTCTAGCCGGCATCTTGTTGCCCAGCCTGTGGCAGTCGGTGATAGCTGCATGGATACTTTGAGCCTACTTGTGAGCTTCATGTCATGATTGTCAAACGAGTCGTCATCCAAGGTTTCAAAACTTACGCCAAGAAGACAGAGTTTATCTTCGATCCCGGTGTGACCGCAGTCGTAGGGCCAAACGGAAGCGGCAAGAGCAATGTCGCAGACGCCATCCGCTGGTGCCTGGGTGAGCAGAGCTTCAGTCTGCTGCGCTCGAAGAAAACCAGCGACGTGATTTTCTCCGGCAGCGACATCAAGTCGCGTTTGGCCATGGCGCAGGTCTCGGTCACCCTCGACAATGAGGACGGCAGTATCCCCGTTGACTTCTCGGAGGTCGAAGTTACTCGCCGCGCCTACCGAGACGGCAATAACGAGTACCTGCTCAACGGCCAGCGGGTGCGATTGCAGGACATCACCGAACTACTCGCCACTACGGGTCTAGGCAAACGCACGTACGCGCTCATCGGCCAGGGGCTAATCGAGCGTGTGCTCAGCATGTCGCCGGATGAACTCCGCACCCTCTTCGAAGAAGCCGCGGGCATCACCACCCAGCAGTCCAAACGGACCGCTGCCTTGCGCAGGCTCGAAGCTGCACAGCATAACCTCACTCGCGTGCGGGATATCACGGCCGAGATTTCGCCCCGATTGGACCATCTCCGCCGCCAGGCGGAACGCACCGAACAAAGAAACGAGGTCGCAGACAAACTGCGTGAGCTGCTCGAGGACTGGTATGGATACCACTGGCACATGGCGCTTGAGCGCCAGGCGGCTGCCAATAGAGAAGCGCAGATGCTCGGCGGTTTGGTAGAGGGGCACCGGCGCAAACTCGAAACACTGTCCTCGGGCATTGCTGAGCGGCGCAACCGTCAGGCCGTCCTGCGCAGCGAGCTGAGCGATCTGCACAAGGTCAGCAGCGCCTATCACCGAGAGTCCGAACGCATTGGCCGCGAACTGGCGGTCGCCCAGGAACGGCTCAGACAGATGATGGCAAGGGCAGAGGCCGGACAGCAGGAGCTTGCGCCGTTGCGCCTCGAACAGGAGACTCTGTGGGAACGGATTGCCGAATCCGAAGCATTGCTCGAACGCCTTCGCGCCGAGTCTGCATCGCGCCAATCCACCGTCGATGGGCTCCACTTGCGCTTCGCTGAAGTGCAGGACGCCCGGCGACATCTGGAGGAAGAGATCGACCTCCGTAGGCAACAGGCGGTTGACCTGCGCACTACCATCGCACAGGCAGAGAGTCAAGCAGGCCAACTGGCGGATCGGATCGCAATCCTGGCCGCAGAGCTTGCCAACGTAGAGTCAGCCGCTGAACGCGCCGCGAAGCAAGCCGACGAGATTGGAACCGAGCTGGAGCTGCGCTCCGCAGAGCTGCTCGAAGTCGAGGCGGCGATCCAGCGCGAACAGGAGAAGCTCGATTGGGCGAATACCGCCCTCGATGAAACGCGTTCCCGTCTCGATGAAGCAGTGGTTCGCCGGCAAGCAACCGACCGCGAAGTCGACCGTCTTCAAACGCGCCTCGAAGTGCTCAGCCGTCTGCAACGTGAGGGCGCGGGGTATGCCAACGGTGTGCGCACTGTGCTTCGCCAGGCCCAGAAAGAGAATCTCAGCGGTGTGATCGGCACGGTGGCATCTCTCGTCGCGGTGCCGGCCGAGCTGGACAAGGCGATCAATATCGCTCTAGGCGGTGCTCTCCAAAACGTCATCACACGTTCGTGGCAAGATGCCAAGCGCGCCATCGACTACTTGACAAACACTCGCAACGGCAGAGCTACGTTTTTACCTCTGGACCGCCTGTATGTATTGCCGCGCATTGACGCGCCCAAGTCGCAAGGTATCGTTGGCAACGCCGCCGACTTGGTTGACTACGAGGATCAGATTTCGGAGGCGATTCTCCAGTTACTAGGGCGGGTCTGGATCGCAGAGGATCTTCAGGCAGCCCGAACCGCACTGGACGCAATGCCCAGCAGAAGTCCAAGACCAACAGTTGTGACGCTCAATGGCGAAATTGTACGCCCAGGCGGCGCAGTAAGCGGCGGCACTGACACGCGCGACCGTGATGACTCCATCCTCGCCCGTGAACGGGAATTGCGCGAGCTGCCCGGTCTGCTCGCCCATGCAAGCGGCGAGGCCGAACGAAACGTCGCAGAATGCAACGGTCTGGTTGCAGAAATTGAAACGGGCCAGAAGGCTATTCCACCCATCGAGCAAGCCATTGCGGGCCTAACCAGGGATCGGCAACGCAAACAGTCCGAAATTTCGGAACTCAGGTCAGCAGTCGAGCGAGCGGTCCAGGCTCGCCGATGGCAGGAAGAACGTATGGAGCAGATTCGCAACGAAAGCGCACAGGCGAAATCGAAGATCGACGCGCTTTCTGCGCAACAGTCTTCTTCCCAGGATCTGCTAAAGGAGGCGGAAACCGCACTTGCCCAGGCACAAGAGTCGCTGAAAACCGGCAGTGTTGACTCGCTGCAGCAACTCTTGGCCGATGCGCGCACCTCCGCCGCTGAAGCGCACGGCGAGCTACAGAGCCATACCGCTATCTTAGACGGCCGCCGGCGCAGTCTTCAATCCGTGGAATCACGTATTGCACAGCGAGAACAGCAGATAGCTACGCTAAACAATGATTCACATGTGCTACGCAGGGACATCGAAACGCTCCTAGACGAGGAGAACGAGGTTGCCGCCAAGACGACAGCCATACGCGCCAAGATTGACCCCGCCGAGGCGGCGCTCCATGGCCTCGAACAAGACCAAGCGAAGCTGGAGATGGAGGAGCGAGCTGTACAGGCGTTGTTGCGCAAGGGCGAAAGCGACTGGAATGCCGCCCAGCTGGCCAGGCAACGTGCAGAAGATCGCGTAGACCGACTGCAACACGATACCGTCCAGGAGTTCAATCTGGTGTTTCTGGATGAATCTGACGAGGAGGTCGATCAACCGGCACTGCAGTGGGACGATATACTGCCTCGTCTTGAGCCGGTGGAGAAGTTGCCGGATCACCTCGATGAGCAAGTCCAAACAATGCGCAAGCGCTTGAGCCGTCTGAAGAATGTTAATCCCGACGCGCCGCGCGAATATGCCGAGGCGGCCGAACGGTGCGAGTTCCTGGAGACGCAATCGACCGATCTAGAAGAGGCCATCGAGGATCTACACGACGTGATCGCCAAGCTGGATACGATCATGAAGACTGAGTTGCAGGAGACGTTCGACAATGTTGCGGAGCAGTTCGTCCACTACTTTGAGCTGCTCTTCGGCGGCGGCGCGGCCAAGCTGACCATGCTCGATCCCGATAACGTCACCGAGTCCGGAATCGAGATCCTGGCGCGGCCGCCTGGAAAGCGTCCGCAGTCGCTGGCCCTGCTCTCCGGCGGTGAACGCACATTGGCCGCCTGCGCACTCATTTTTGCTATACTGCGCGTCAGCCCGACGCCATTCTGCGTGTTGGACGAGGTCGACGCCGCGCTGGACGAGGCTAACGTGGACCGTTTTCGTTCTGCTCTAGGTGAATTGAGTCAGGAAACACAGTTTATCGTCATCACGCACAACCGGCGTACCCTGGAAGGTACTAACGCTATCTATGGCGTGACTATGGGCAATGACGGTGTCAGCCGCGTTATCAGTCTGAAGCTCGAGGGCGAACGCATTGTGCGCAACGAGAATGAAGCTGGCATCAACGGCGAAACGGATACAGTCGACGACAACAACCAAATCGCCGAGATCGACGAGATAGTGCAGATGTAGCTAGGCTCGCATTGCTGGGCTGGCGCTGACTTGCCTTACGCAGTTTCCATTATGGTGCGTATTTGGGCCTCCACGTCGCCGTCCACCGGCCAGTTCACTTCCAGTTCGGCGTCCTCGGGGGGATCGAATACAGCTTCCTGCCCCAACGCGCAGAGCGCCATGTTCGCCGCTGCGCGCGAAGCCTGCTGCTTGCTGCGACCTCGACCGACGCCGCAGCGCAAGCCGAACACCGTCACCTCTGTTACGAACATTCTGTCGTGGTCCGGCCCGGCGCTATCGACGACCCGGTATCTTGGCGCGACGCCGTACTCCGCCTGTGTCCACTCCTGAAGTCGACTCTTGGCGTCTTTGGCCAAGGCTCGGCGCGTTACCGTCTCCAGTTCCGATACGAGGTCGGGCATCACGTAATTTTCGACCGCACGTAGGCCCTGGTCCAGATATATCGCGCCGACAACTGCCTCGTATGTCGCGCACAATGTGGCGGCCCGCTTGCGGCCGCCGCTCTCGTCCTCGCCTCTGCCCAGAATCAGAAATTCGCCCAGCTTTTTAGTCCGCGCAACGCGCGCCAGCGTCTCGCGCTGCACCAGGGCAGCGCGCAAACGGGTCAATTCGCCCTCGCGCAATTCGGGAAAACGATCGATGAGGAATCTGCTTACAACGAATTCCAACACCGCATCGCCGAGAAATTCCAGCCGT